>PCAH01000037.1 GCA_002730485.1 Dehalococcoidia bacterium
AATTGGTGCCGGACAGCTGCGGCATAACCCACAGATTCCGAACCATTTATTAGGCTGTATTTGTGGGGCTCAAGCATTAAATGAACGTCCGCGTCGAGATCAGCATCGACGGATAAGGGCTCAAGACCGGCTGATCGATTTCAGATCTTTGCTAGCGGGGTCAGCGTTGCCCGCTCTACTGGCAAAGAATATATATATCGGATTTGTCTGGGTAAGCTTTTGTTGTGGATCCGAACAACGCTCTAGCCAGGGTGAGGTTTTTCCTTGAGACATCAATGACGAGCGTCTGCTGTGTACCAGTGGGAATAGCGTGGTTATTCTCAAACTGCGTCCCATCATCCGCTCCAATTGGCGTCTTAGTTGTATCCATAGAGGCGTCGTTCAGACTGGCGCCACTGCCCACAGAGAATTGAGAGTAGAAATGCGATTACCAGGGTGTTAGCGCAGGCCTAACACCCTGGTAATCGCCTCCGTGTTTTTTCCTTTATATCCTAGCCACAATAGCCCGAGCTCGCGCTTTGCGGCGTTGACTGAGTATTTCCCGCTGTGTTAGCTTTACTAACTACAAGTCCGGATACCAAACGTTCCGGAAATCTTCCCCACACAGGCTCCCAAGGAGAATAGGCAAATGGAAGTTACGACTCTCGCCATAGAGAAGCTCAAGGAAGTCATGGAAGAACAAGGTGAAATTAACGGGTCGTTGCGGGTAGTAGCCATACCCGCCGAAACAGGCGGCCTTCAATATATGCTAACCATGGAAAATGAGACCCAGTCTGATGACACAGTCATGGCCAAAGAGGGAGTCAATTTCCTTATGGACTCCGACAGTGCGCCCTTCTTGGAAGAGGCAACAATTGACTACGTTGAGAATCTGGGCGGGCAGGTCGGGTTCGTAATTAACAACCCAATGTTCTCCAGCGCTGGCGGTTGCGGCGGCGGATGCGCCTGCGGCAGCGGAGGCGGTGGTTGCGGCGGCGGCGGAGGCCAGTGCGGCTGCGGCGGCCACTAAGCCAAAGCCCTCATAACTGAGTAGCCAATTAAAGAGCTTCAGACTTCTGGAGCTCTTTTTAGTTTTGAAGCTAGCTTGTTAAGCTGCCACTTGTCCGACACCCAAATCAGGATGACAGCAATCGCTTGCCCCGCAAACAGAATCCTCTAAACCAAAACCCCACATAAGGAACCAAAAGCCAAAAATATTCCGTGCCAAACGACTGCGTAGGAACCCGACCGACGCTGAACCAGTCCGTTGATTTGACCTGCGTAACTGACAAGTCTTTGGGCTGCGGTTATGACGGCAGCACGCTAGCGGTCCACACATCATCGACTTTGCGTGCCCTGAGATTCGCCAAGTGATAAAGTTAGACGGCGGACAGCGCTCAAAGGCGGTTGAGTATGATTCGCCACGCTCATAATACTTAAGTGGCTATGGTTTTCGTTCATTCGGTTTTGGAATAATCGTTGTTTGGCTGAGATAAAAGGTCTTGAAGAAGCAATCTGAAGAGAACTGAATCCAACGCCTGAAAGTGATTACTCAAACCGTACTTTCAAATTAGAAGATTCCACTTTGCAGGAGAAAATCAATCATGGTGCAGACACCGCACGGCATTAAGTTTGAGTCCAATCGTCCAGTGGTAATGGGGCGTAACGGGATGGTGTGCGCCGGACAACCCTTGGCAGCTCAGGCAGGGATGGCCGTCTTGCAGAAGGGCGGTAACGCTGTGGATGCGGCCATCGCCACTGCCGCTGCGTTGAATGTGGTTGAGCCAAACATGTCCGGCGTCGGCGGTGACGGCTACATCATGATCTACAACAAGGCCGAGAATAAGATAGACATCTGCAACGCCACCGGCGCAGCTCCCTACGCCACAGACGTGGAGTGGTACCGGTCCAACGGCATTCCCGCCAAAGGGATCATGTCAATTTCCGTGCCTGGCTTGGTGGATGGCTGGATGGCTGCCCACGAGAAATACGGCACCCTGCAACGATCAGAGCTATTCGCTACGGCAATCGACCTTGCCGACAATGGCTTCCCCACTACTCATGTATTGTCACGCGTTATCGCAGGCGATTCACTGCTGTGCGAATTCCCGGCTTCACAAGCCATCTTTGCCCCCGGTGGCAAACCGATGCAACCTGGTGAGATTCTCTACCAAAAAGACCTGGCCAAAACCTTCAGGGCCATCGTTGATGGTGGCCGGAACGCCTTCTACACCGGTGAAATCGCCCAATCCATTGTCAAGTTCTCCGACGAACAGGGCGGCTTGATCTCCATGAAAGACCTGGCCGATTGCCATTCCCGCTGGGAGGCTCCAATCTCTACCAGTTATCGCGGGCACTCGGTCTACGAAGCGCCGCCCAACTCTAGCGGCCACGTGCTGCTCCAAGAGTTGAACATGGTGGAGCAGTTCGACCTGCAATCCATGGGCTGCCACTCAGCCGAAATCATCCACCTGATGGTTGAAGCAAAAAAGCTGGCGTTCATCGACAGGGAAGCCTACATGGCCGATCCCGACCACACGGACGTGCCCACTCTGGGATTGATATCCAAAGAGTATGCCAAAGAAAGGGCCAAGCTCATCGATCCAGCCAAGGCGTCCGACCCCACCCACGGCGACCCATGGGTCTACCAGTCTGGGTCTGGCAGCGCCGAACGCGTGACCGCAGGCGCCGTCCAAGAAGAGGACACAACCTGCCTCGTGATCGTCGACCAGTGGGGCAATGCTGTCTGCCAACTCCAGAGTATCCAGAGTTCTCTGGGCTCCAGCATCGTGGCTGAGGGCACCGGGATTCTCCTGAACAACCGGATGACCTATTGGCACCTTGACGAAGACCATGTGGACTGCCTCCAGCCCGGCAAACGGGTTCGCCATACCATGAACCCGGTGATGGTATTTGAAGGTGATGGCCCAGCCTCCGATGGCAAGGCTGCCGGTAGCGGAAAACTGATGCTGGTCTGCGGTACCCCTGGAGCCGACACCCAGGTGCAGACCAACATGCAGGTCATCACCCACCTGATCGACTTTGGCATGACTGTTGCCGAGTGTGTGGAAGCACCTCGGTGGCGCAATTCCCATAGCCCAACCGAGTCCAACGTCCCCCACGTCTGTGATAATCTGTTGCACATGGAGTCCAGGTTCGGATCAGACGTGCGCCAAGCTCTAGAAAGAAAAGGCCACCAACTGAATATAATGCCTGATTGGGGTGCTCAGGGCAGCGAGATGATGATCCAGGTGGACCCCAAGACCGGCGCTCTCCACGGAGCCGCAGACCCACGGCGAGACGGCTACGCCATCGGCTGGTAGCCACCGCTAAAAATCACCAACACAGGAAATCAATGCGTATACCCGGATCAAAAAGAAGCCCGTACCCCGATGAATGTGGCGGTCGTGCAGGAACATTTGCCGAGGCTGTGAGAGACGGCGATATGGACTTGGCTTGGTCCATGTTGTCCAAGGAGACCCGCGGCATGCGAATGGGCGTGTGGGCCACTCGGAACCAGATCAACATGCAGGATGCCTACCGCGCCGGATACAACCAGGACCATCCCATGCGGGCAGCGATGCTGGACGATTTCAGAAAGACGGTGCTCAGTCTCTGGCCGTTGGAAGACCTGACCGACCTTGGAATCTCTCCCACCAGCTATCTGGATGACCTACACGCATTTGCCTTTCTTCCCTTTGGCATGCAGGACGACACCACAGAGGTGGAGCACGGCCGGGCCATGAACGGTCTGATACTGCCCATGCTCTGGGAAGACGATGCCTGGCAAGTTGACCTTCCGGGTTGGCGCTTATTGGAAGTGCCGGACAAGGCGTAATACAGTGGTACGGCGGGCATCGGTAGACATCAGGCCACTGGTGCCGCCACGCGCGTCCGAAGATTCCAACCTCTGCGCGCTCTGCAAACGAGAGTCCTCTCGATTCACTTCCCACCACCTGATCCCCCGCTCACGAGGAGGCAAGTTCGGCCCCCAGGCCAAGCTGTGCCCCACCTGTCACCGGCAGGTCCATGCCATGTTTTCCGAGTCCACACTGGCCAAAGAACTGAACTCCATAGCAGCATTGCGGGCCAACCCGGAGTTCTCTGACTATCTGAGATGGGCCAGGCATCAAAAAGGCCTCACCAGCTTCAGGGTCCGCCGAGCCAAGAACCGGCGTTAGCCTTAACTTTTCACCTGACTGCGACGCCCGCTCTCCTTGTACTGTCGTCACGCCAGGGAATATACTTCTAGTGTTATGGCTCAGCCTCAAGACGAGTCCTCAGACGGGCTCACCACACTACCTTTATTTCCCTTGAACCTGGTTCTATTTCCTGGCATGGACCTGCCCCTTCACATCTTTGAAGAGCGGTACCGTGACATGATCGGGGAGTGCCTGGAAAAGGACGCGCCCTTTGGAGTTGTCCTGATCAAAGAGGGGCCAGAGGTTGGAGCGCCGGCCGAGCCGGAGCGAATCGGTACGTCCACCCGCATACTCCGATCTGAGATGCTAGACCAGGGTCGAATGAACATCATGACCAAGGGACAGCAGCGGTTCGAGATCGAAGAGATTATCCAGCGGGTGCCCCACGTGGTGGGGCGGGTCCGCTACCTGGTGGATATAGAAGGCGAAGGCTGTGCCGAGTTGCTGCCCCAGGTCAACGAAGAATACGTCGAGCTGGTTCGAAACCTAACTGCGCTCACCGGGGGCTACACTTCTAGGGTGGACATCCCAGAAGACCCCATCGCACTCTCGTATGCCATCGCGGCCAGCCTGGATATGGAGCCACACCTACGACAAAGTCTGCTGGTCACGGAAACTGCTGCAACCCGGCTCTTTGACCTGATTCCCTTGCTGAAACAGGGCAATGAAGCGCTGCGAGAGCGCATGGCCAAGCAAAACCCCTTCCAGGGCCCGCGCCTGAACTGATTACCGGACCTAACCGATCTTGGTCAGGTCTCCAAAGAGGCGTAACGCCGCAGTCTCCGGTATCAGACCCGAGAACAATTCTGGGTGGATCATCTCTGCCATGATCTCCAAGCCGGTCACCAACCTCGGACCGGAGCGGCTGGTATAGGAACCGGCATCCACCACGTAGACCCGGTTGTTCTTCACCGCTGGCAGCGATGCCCAGCCTTCTTTGGCAGTCATGATCGGCATGTCTTCCAGGCATCGCTTAACGTCAAACCCGCACTGCATCATTATGATGATCTCTGGCTGGCTGGCCACCACTTCGTCCCAGTCCAGTTTGAGCGTGCCGGTGTCTTTGTCCCCAAAACTATTGGTGCCGCCAGCCATCTCGGTCATCTCAGGCACCCAGTGGCCGCCGCACATGATCGGGTCAGCCCACTCGATGTGGAGCACGCTGGGGTGGTTATCGGCATCTTTGGCACGCTCGACTATCGACTCGATACGTGCGGTCAGTCCAGCAGTTATCTCTGCCGCCTTGGCTTCAGTACCAGTGGCCCTCCCGACCCGGTTGATGTCTTCAACCACGTCTCCGATATGCAGCGGGTCCAGTGACAATATCTCCGGTTCTTTGGCCAGTCCCACACTCACCTCGGCAACCTGCCGAGTAGAGATTGCTCAAACCTCGCAGATGGCCTGGGTTATCAGCAGATCCGGCTCGGCGGCTTTGAGCAATTCGGTATCGATCTCATAGATACCAAGACCCTGGGCCAACCGCTCTGAAATCACCCGACTTATCTCGCCACTGGTCGGCTCCTGATCCTCAAAGACACTGTGGACCACGTGGGGTTTGTCGCGAGCTTCCGGCGGGTAGTCGCACTCGTGGGTCACGCCGTAAAGCGAGTCCTTGAGCCCCAGGTCATAGACCATCTCGGTGGCGCTGGGCAAAAAAGAGCAGATGCGCATATATCGTCCTTGGCTGAAACCGGTCAGCCGTTAGTTTTATCGGCGTTTTTCGGTGTGGGAAACCAGTTCCACGGTGGTATCAGCGGTCGCCACGGCGACCGAACCGTAAAGGGGTCAACGCTTTTTCCAGGTCTCAACCAAGTTATGGGCATCTTCATCGTCGACGCCCCACATCTCGAACTTGATCCTGACGGCGTCGTAGAGGGTCAGGTCTCCGTGGTCCGCGTCCGAGTCACGGTAGGACTCCACGCCAACGTCCATCCAGTCCAGGTCGATGCTGTCGGTGTTGGCCAAGCGTTCTACCATGTTCACCGCGCAAGCCGAGATACCGGAGAAGAAAAGCTCTCCGGCCCCGACCTCGTCTCCGCCGCCGTCATCGGCCACGAAATGGTGGGTTCGGGCGTTGCAGATGGCCCGTCCCAGGGTTCCGGTGCTGTAACCACGGACCTTATAAGCAAGTGTCAGGTTAGCCATCGTTTCCTCCAGAAATCGGTAGGTTTTGGTTGAACCAGATTTTAGCCAGGTTTTTAATCAGAAACCCGGTAGGCGAAACAGTCCACTATCTCGATGGTCAGCGGTTTCAACGCCAGACCGGTGGTGCCGATAACCGCACGGCAGGGAGGGTTGGGCACAAACTCGCGAAAGACCTCGTTGAATTTCTCCCAGTTGTCCATGTTTGTCAGGAAGATCACCATGTTCACCACCCGGCTGTAGCTGGTGCGGGCGGCGGTCAGAGTGGTTTCAACGTGCCTGAAGCAGGCGCGGTACTGGTCCATGAAATTGTCGCCCACGACTTTGCCGTCAAACCCAGAAGATGTGGTACCGCGGACGTAGACCTTGACCGCCTTCACCTTGAGCATCCGCGTCATGTCTTCATCGAAGTAATCGGTGTACATGCCGGAACGGAACGAGTTCTCGGGAGTAGAGTCGTGCAGGCCGTTGGCGATTATCAGGTCCAGCAGTGCGTCGCGCTCTTGAAATGAGAGCGCCTGGGCCTGTTCGATGGACATGGCGTCCAAGTCATCAAGTGTCAAAGCAACGCTCCCTACCGGGGATTATGGGCGAAATACTATGCCAATGGGTTCTATGGTCAGGCGTGGACCATAAGCTTGCCCGTATATTATCTTTAGGCATGTGACCGTGCAAGACGCTTTGACACTCTTCAACCCGGCCACCTATCATTACTTCTAGATTCCCGTTTGATACCCCACGGAGGCCCCATGGCGACCATCCAAGAACTGAAAAACCAATATGTAGGTCTTGACCAAGAACTGCCCGCAAAGAGCGAGGAGGCCATCGACCCTTCCTGCCTGCTCACCTTCCAATATGAGTACCCAAACCAACAGTCCCAGGTTGAGATAGACACCGACGAATTCACGGCGGTCTGCCCATGGACCGGCCTCCCTGATTACGGCAATCTGATCATCTCCTACGTGCCCAGTGACTCCTGCATCGAGCTTAAATCGCTGAAGTACTACCTGCTCTCCTACCGTGATGTGGGTATCGTCCAAGAGCACGCCGCAAACCGTATGCTCATTGACCTGGTGGCCGTTTGCCAGCCCCAGTCCATGAAGATCACCCTCGACTACAAGGTCAGAGGCGGCCTGCACACCGCAGTGACGGTGGAATATTCCGCCGAACGAAGCGCCAAGTAGGCAATCAGGGGAGTAGCTCCTAGCCACACCCCGATCAACCGACCATGTACCAAATCAGAATCGAGTTCACCTTTGACAGCGGGCATCGCCTCTTGGGCTACAACGGCAAATGCGCCTATCCCCACGGCCACACCTACCGAGCCGAGGTCTTTCTAACCTCTGAGTCCCTGAACGAATTGGGATTGGTCCATGATTTCACCGACCTCAAAGATAAGATCAAGGGTTGGGTAGACGACAACTGGGATCACGCATTCTTGGTGAACAGTCGGGATGATGAACTCATTTCAGGAATGGGCAGCGCATCTTTGGTCAGGCTCTATGAATTTCAAGACGAGAACCCCTCTTGCGAGGTCATGAGCCGGGTGCTCTACGAAAAGTCCGTCGCACTGTGCGGAATCTCCCCCGCCAAGGTCCGACTCTGGGAGTCCGTGAACCAATACGCCGAATATTCGGTAGGGGATCAGTAGATGCCCAGCTACGGGGTGAGCCTGCTGTCAGGCGGGTTGGACTCGACCACCGTGACTGCGCTGGCCAAGGGCAAGACCGACCGCCTGACCGCCCTGACTTTTCACTACGGACAGATTCACAGCAAAGAGGTTGAGTGCGCCACTGAGGTTGCCCGTTCCATAGGGGTTGAACAGGAACTAATGGACATCTCGTTCCTGGGCAAGGTGGCCTGGTACTCAGCCCTGACCAACCCTGACCGCTTTCCGGTTCCCGAGGACCAGGACGCCGCGCAAATGGGCAACAGCATCCCCATCACCTACGTACCCCTGCGCAACACCATATTTCTGTCGCTGGCCGCTGCCTACCTGGAAAGCCAGACTCTGCATGCCATTGAGATCGAGGGCGTCAGTCCCTCAGACGTGCAGGCCCACCTGTACATGGCGCCCAACGCCATTGACTACAGTGGCTATCCCGACTGCCGACCCGAGTTCTTCGAGAAGATGGCCGATTCCCTGGGCTACGGCAGCAAACTCTGGACCGAATATCAAATCCCCATCCAGATAGAGATTCCCATCATCGAGATGTCCAAGGCTGACATCGTCAAACTGGGCATTGAGATAAAAGCACCGCTGGGACTCACCTGGAGCTGCTATCAGGGTGGAGAAGTGCCCTGTGGCCGCTGCGATAGCTGCATCCTGCGGGCCAACGGCTTCAGGGACGCTGGCTATTCTGATCCAGCCCTCCCAGCCTAATCATGCTCAAGGTCAGCCGCAGATCGGGCGGAGAACCCGAGATTTTTCACTCGGTGCAGGGAGAGGGCGTTTCGCTTGGTGTGCCTTCCGTCTTCCTCCGCTTGGCCACCTGCAACCTGGCCTGCCGCTGGTGCGACACCAAATACACCTGGGACTGGGAAAATTTCGACTACCAAACCGAAGTTTCAGAATTGGACCCAGCGTCGGTTCAGCAGAAGATACAAGCCTTTGATTGCTCCCACGTGGTGATTACCGGCGGAGAGCCGATGCTGCAGCAGTCAGAACTGCTACCGCTGGTGGAGTCCCTGGCTGAAGAGGGTTACACCTTTGAGGTTGAGACCAACGGCACGATTGTCCCCATGCCCGAAATCCTGCGGCACATCAAACAGTGGAACGTGTCTCCTAAACTGAGCACATCGGGGAACTTACTAGAAGAAGCTCAAATCCCGTTGGCGCTGCAGACCTTTGCCGCCTTGCCAAAGGCATATTTCAAGTTTGTGGTGGCGGTGGAGTCAGACGTTGACGAGGTGTGCGCACTGCGTGACAGATACAGAATCCCACCGGAGCGCGTGCTGCTGATGCCCGAGGGCCGGACGCCCGAAGCCCTGGCAAGAAAGAGCGCTTGGCTGCCGGAGTTATGCCTGAAACACGGATTCCGATTCACCACCCGCCTCCACATCATCCTGTGGGGCGACGAACGCGGTCGATAACCCGAACTTAGCTTCGTTTCATCAAGCGAGTCAGGTTCCTGATATCACTGAGGGCCTCCAAATGACCCACTGTCTCCAACACCTGCACCGCCTGTATCTCGCCTAGGACCTCGTCAGCCAGGAAGTTGAACTTGCCTTCCAACTCCTGCCGCGATGCCGGATTCTGGGAATCGCCATGATGGGCGATCACGTCCTCGGTTAACACTCGGCCGTCTTTCAGTGAGATTGCCACCTTGGCGGACGGATAGTCATAGCGGCGCGGGTCCATCTGCGGGTCGGCCACGATCTCTACACGGTGGGACAGATCCAAGGTCTCCCGATCCTGCAGGCGGTCTGGATAAAAAGCTCTGATGTCTGTATTGTTGTGGACGACTGCCGTGGCCACTGCGTAGGGCAGCGAGAACTTGGCCGATAGCATATTGGGTGGTTCGGGGTCGGTCATGATCATCGCCAGCGGCGGCGCTTCAACCCGGATACTGGCCACGTCACCAGCAGTAACCTTGTCCCGACTCAGGATTGTCTGCACTCCGTCCAGTACCGGGTGGTTGTAGAGACAGCAGGCATGGAGCTTGAAATAGTTCTGTTGTATCCGGTAGGACCCGGGAGCACCTAGCCCCGCCACCACAGCCTCCGCATCAAACCCGTCCCCAAGGATGTTGGTGTAGATGTCCGAAGGCCCGTCCTCCAGGCCGGTGAACCCGCAATCGGTCAACTGGGCCGCCATGATGCCCTGAAAGCCGGAACGGCCTGGATACAAGTTACGGATGGTCGCCCCCTCGAGGCATGGTGTCCAGGTGTTGGCTGGGCTCATAGACGCCGCAAGGTTTATCGCGGCCTTGGTCTTATCGGCGTCGAAACCCATCAGTTTGGCCGTTGCCACAGCCGAGCCAATGGTTCCCCAGGTGCCGTGCGAGTGGACAGTCTTCTTCACCGCAGTGCCGGTGCCGACACGAGAGGTCACCTCGTAGGCGACAATCACGCTTTCCAGGAACTGTTTCCCGCTGGCGCCCTGTTCTTCGGCTATGGCCAACGCGGCTGGGACGACGTGGATAGCAGCATGGCCTCCACCGTGGCGGTTGCCCTCATCCATCTCCAAAGCCACTCCAGCGGTGGCGTTGGACAGAGCGGCAAATACCGCTGTGACCGAACCAGGCTGACCTAGAAGGGTCGAATGGCCTTCTCCACTTGTCTTGGCGGCCAATTGAGCGAGCTTTACGTTCTCCGGAAGACGGCTGCCAGCCAGCATGGCGCCAATGGTGTCCAACACCACAGACTTGGCCGCCAGGACAGTTGAGGGTTCTAGGGCTTCCAGCCGTGTTTCACAGACGAAGTTGGAGAGGCTATCTAGGTAGGCAGGCATGTTGGTCTCCTGACAAAGGTTGTCGCCAGTTTACCCGACTGTCATAATCCCGCAACCATGTGCGGTCGAGACCAGCAAAATTTCCAACCGTGGGCGAACCTGAAGCAGCCGATGCCGTTATGGCGGAAGGTGCAGCTTGTTGCTCGCAACAATTTCATAAAATTGCGCACACGAAAAGGGTGCTGTGGCAACTTTGATGAGCCCGGTTGTTGACTGGGAGACAGCAAGCCGCAGGTCTCTGACGGCAAAACCTGACCTAAGCGATCTTTGCCGTGTTAGGTGGGCAGTTCCGTCTGATAGGACTCTTCATAGCCGTTGGCTGCCCCTACCAGGCTCTCTTGAAGCAAAGACTCCGCAGTTTGGACTGGAGCGGTGAGTTTGATCCCGTCCCACCAGTGCTTACCCCGGCCCCGCCTTCGACGCTGAAAACCCATGGCCGTCAATTGCATGCCAAAACTGCGCTGGGAGACGTCGTTCTGCCCTGTATCGCGGCACCATTCCTGGAAACCGGCATAGAGGTCCTTGGCCAGGACTAGGTTGTTGTCTCCCACGTCGCACTGGACGTCCACGAACCGCTCCACTGGGCCCTCGATCATCCGCGCCGGGACCGGACTGGAGAAGATAATCTCCGCCTCCATCTCCGCTTCCCTGGCCGCTTGCTGAACCGCCTGCACTGGCGATCCAACCTCATCAAGGTCTTGCACCCAATTGGCGAAGAATACCAGCAGCTCCAGGAATTGGGGCAGGCCGCCCACGTGGTCCCAACTCAGGCCCTTGCCGTGAAGTTCTCCGGCGTCCATCAATAGGTTGATGGGCCTGACTTCGAATCGGCGTCGGTACTCTGGAGGGCAATTCCACACCGGCTGGAACAAGTTGGGGAAGACGGTGTTTTTCAGCAGGAACATCACGCAACGGGCTGCCTGCAGATCAGGGTTTTCTTCTTCCAGAGGTTGGTTCACAAAGACCCGGTCCAGGCTGCGTTGGGTTTGAATCACCGACAAAGCAAACGCGGCGCGGGCCTGGTTGGCCGCCCTACGAGTCAGTTCGATCTGATCTGGGCCATTGTTGTCCACTGCAAAGGCAACGAACATATCCTCGGGGCCGTCCCGAAACAGTTGCCTGGCGGTGACTTTTTCCTCCTGGACTGCCTGCAACAGGGCCATGGACAGGTCCAGGTTCTCTTTGACCATTCTGATTTCAAATGCCGGATTCACCATCACAACACCTCATCCCCGCATCACTGGGCCAGAACAGGGAGTCCAAAAAAGGGCCAGTGGTTATTAGCTCCTGTAATTCTATAACCACTGGCCCGTTAGATACCTGCTTATGTAAACCGTCCGCAGACGAGTTTTTACTTGTTGATGTCGATAATCACCTTGATGATCTCATCCTGCTGAGTGTCATACATGTCATAGGCTTTCTGAACATCAGAGAAGTCCATGCGATGGGTTATCAGGTCGGCCGGTTCACACCAGCCGCGTTGACGGAGGGCCACCATATGCTTGATCTGGGTGGTGGGATCACCGCTGCGGGCGCCGGTGGTACCAATCATCCTCGGCTGTTTATCCATAATGTAATTGTGCTCGACAGGCACGAAGTCATCCGCTTGAACACCAAAGACCATGATCGTCCCAAACTGTCTAACTAATCGGAAGCAATCGTTGAAAGGTCCGGGGTAACCGGAGGCTTCGACGATCACGTCGGGGCCGACGCCGTCGGTAATCTCCAAAACGGCTTCGTCAACGTTTTCTTTGTCCGGATTGATTTGATGTGTCGATCCAAAGTGCTTGGACTTTTCCAGCCTGTAATCCAAGGGGTCAACCACCGCGACGTTCGACGCTCCCATCCGTGAGGTGATCATCGCAAAGCTGAGTCCGATGCTGCCCTGACCCATGATGACAACGTTCTTGCCCAGGATGTTGGGCATCTGCTGGCAGGAGTACAAAACAGTTCCAGAAGGCTGACACATGACCCACTCGTCAAGAGAGCCTTCGTCCGGAAGCAAAATCATCCGGCTGGGGTCTGAGGTCATGTACTCCATGAGTCCACCGGAACCACGGGCAGGGATGGCGATCACGCGCTGTCCCTCACGGTACTCGTCGGTCCGGCTCTCAACGATGACTCCAGCCAACTCGTGGCAGGGCCTGCCGGGTTCCATGGGATATTCTTCCTCAGGGTGGATATTGAACCCGTGACGACAGTCGCTGCCGCAAACGGAAACGCGTTCAAGTTTGATCAGGCATTCACCATCACCGGCCACGGGCATATCGGTATCGATGAATTCAAAGTGTTTTGGTCCGGCAAGTCTAGCAGCTCTCATACTGGCGAATCCCCCTAATTTTTATTAGCGTATTGTTGCTTTTGGCTCCTAAGACCCTTGAGCCGCGTGTATCTTAAACCGGGCACCCAATGACGGCAACCTATTGGTAGCACCACGGTGGCTATCTACACCTGTCCATGCCTGAAGCAATCTAGCTTGTGGTCATTGACCATACCGGCTGCCTGCATGTAGGCGTAGCAGATGGTGGAACCCACAAATTTGAAACCCCGTCGCTTCAAGTCCTTGCTCATGGCGTCAGACTCTGGAGTCTTAGCCGGCACATCAGACATGGATTCCCGTTGGTTGTCCACGGGGCTCCCACCCACGAAACCCCAGATGTAGTTATCAAAACTACCCGCTTCCCGAGCCACTTCCAAGAAGGCCTTAGCATTGCCAATCGTCGAGGCTATCTTGAGGCGGTTTCGGACTATTCCCGGGTTGGCCATCAGACTTTGGAACTTGTCGTCGCCGTACTGAGAGACTTTCTCCAGCTCAAAATCATCGAATGCCTCCCGGTAGCTTTGTCGCTTGTTCAAGATAGTGTTCCAACTCAGGCCAGCCTGGGCGCCCTCCAGGATCAAGAACTCAAACAACAAGCGTTCGTCGTGGAGCGGCACACCCCATTCCTCATCGTGGTAGGAAATCATCAATTCGTTGGCGGCCCATTCACACCGATCCACGCCTGATACCCCTCTATATCTTGTGACTTCATGTCTGACCGACTATTATAGGTCACGCTAAAAAATACAAAGTAATAAGTATAGATTCAATTCAGAAATACCCTTGGAGGTACCCACAGTGGCTAGTCATTATGATGTGGTTGTAGTCGGCGCAGGTAACGCGGCCCTTTCCGCTGCCATCGCCGCCAAAGAGAACGCAGATTCAGTATTGGTTTTGGAAAAGGCGCCTGAGTACTTCCGGGGCGGCAATACCTACTTCACCGGTGGGATTATCCGCTTCGCCTTTGAAGGCCTGGATGACATTCGCACCCTAATCCCCGACATGTCGGAGACCGAGGTCAATCAGGTGGAAGTGGGTAGCTACACCGAGAACCAATTCTATGACGACATGATGCGGGTCACCCAGGGTTTGACCGATCCTGACCTAGCTCAGATTCTGGTCAGTCAGTCTCTGCCGACCATGCAATGGCTCCAGTCCAAGGGCGTCCGGTTCGTCCTCTCATATGGACGTCAGGCATTCAAAGACGGCGACAAGTACCGATTCTGGGGAGGCCTTCTGGTCGAAGCAGTTGGCGCCGGAAAGGGCCTGTCCGACCAGCAGTTCGATGTCTGCGCCGAGATGGGTATCGATGTCCGTTACTCCAGCCAGGCCACCAAACTGATCCAGGACCAGAAAGGCCGTGTCAGCGGTCTGACTGTCCTCGGCCCGGATGGATTCGAGGATATCTCCGCCAGCGCCGTGGTTCTGGCAGCCGGAGGTTTTGAAGCCAACGCCGAGATGCGCTGCCGCTACCTTGGCCCAGGCTGGGAGAACGTGAAAGTCCGCGGTATCCCCTACAACACCGGTGACGGAATCAAGATGGCCCTGGACGTCGGAGCCCAGTCCCACGGCCACTACAGCAGTTGCCACGCCGTGGCCTGGGATATGAACGCCCCGGCATTTGGTGACCGCCAAATCACTGAGTTGTACCAGAAGCACTCTTATCCCTTCGGCCTCATCGTCAACATCGACGGCGAGCGTTTCCTGGACGAGGGCGAGGACTTCCGGAACTACACCTACGTCAAGTTCGGCCGAGCTTACCTGACCCAGCCCCAGGGACTGGGCTTCCACATCTTCGACGAGAAGGTTAAGCACCTCCTCCGCGACGAGTACCACATCGACCAGGTGACCATGGCCAAGGCCGACACTCTGGAAGAACTGGCCGAGCGGTTGGACATCGACCCCGTCGGTTTCGTAAAGACCATTGAGGAATACAACGCTGCAGTCCAAACGGACATCCCCTACAACCCGACCGTGAAAGATGGCCGGAACACTGTGGGTATCACACCGCCCAAGAGCAACTGGGCTGAGACCATCGACACCCCGCCCTACACCGGCTACGCCGTAACCTGCGGCATAAGCTTCACATTTGGCGGCGTCAAGATTGACACCAGGGGCCGTGTGGTGACCAACAGCCAGGAGCCCATCCCCGGCCTATACGCCGCCGGTGAGATGGTCGGTGGACTGTTCTATCACAACTACCCCGGCGGTTCAGGTCTCTCCGCTGGCATGGTCTTTGGCAAACTTTCCGGCACCAGCGCCGGTATAGAAGCCAAAGCTATGAAAACAGCTTAGTTAACTGGTTAATCAAACAGGCTTCCGGGTAACGATATCCGGAAGCCTGTTTTTATTTGAGTGAATATGGTCTCAACTGCTGACAAAATTAAACTCATCACTGCTGAGTCCGCTCGGATCAAGGAATACCTTCGCGGCACTAGCCAAGAGGAATGGGCCTTGGACAGTCCCTGTGATGGTTGGTCTGTGGGCGATGTTATCGGCCACCTGGGCTGGGCAGCTGAGTTCTTCGCAGACTCCATCTCCCGTGGCAGGGCAGACATCACCACCGCCCCGGACGGCCTTCCAGAGGTAGGTTCCATACCCGGCTCTGAGATACCTGAATTTATCGCCCGAATGGCCAAGGAATACAACCTCTCGGCCGGTGCTAATCTAGAGGACGCATTCGATTCTAGTGTGGACCGGCTAAACGGTATTTTCTCCATTGTGGAAGAAGACGGAGATTGGTCCACCCAATGCTGGAGTTGGCGGGGATTGCGTACGGCAGAGGAGTACGTCGCTTCCCGCCTCAACGAATTGGTCATCCATTCTTGGGACATCCGCTACCCATCCAACAACCGAGCCGGGCTTTCTCCCGACTGCGTTGCGCCGGTATTGGAGCGATTACCCGTCTGGCTGAACGAACTAGGTTTGGCGGCATTCAAGCCAGCCCAAACACCCGCCCGCTACCGGATACAGACAACCGGCTCCGCTGATTTCATAAGAGACGTGGTCGTTGGCAATCAAGAAAATCGGGTTGAAGAGGCCCAGGGAGAGCCCACGGCCACCTTCACATGCCACGCTGATTACCTGGCACTCCTGGTCTGGGGTCGCCTAAAACCGTCAGTTTTATTGACTGACGGCAGGCTCTCTGTGGAGGCCGGAACAGGTACTGAGGACGAATTTGCTGTTTGGTTATCAAGCTAGCCGTCCACCGTTTACCGTCTCAAGTCATCTAAGTTCATTAACCGGTACTTCCGGCTAACACTTGGGTGTTATGATTAACGCCTAAGTAGTAAATACTCTGCTTGAACCCCCAAACCAGATGGGGTCGCGATAGGTTCACTCATTGATGGATTCTCCCAAAAAGACCAAAAAACCCATCTATTTCGGTTGGTACGTCTGTGCCGCCACCATGTTCATCGGCTTCGTCGTCATCGGTGTCAGAAACAGCTTTGGCGTGTTCGTAGACCCCATGAGTGCCGAGTTCGGGTGGAACCGCACCACAGTCACCATTGCCGCCTCGTTGGGCGTTGCGGTAAATGGCGTCTCCCAACCGTTCATGGGGCAGATATTCGACCGCACCGGCGGCCGCAACATGATTCTCATAACCCTGCTCGTTCTGGGATTGGGAACCATCGCGATCTCCCAAACCAGCAACGTCTTCTTCCTTATTTTCATGTTTGGGATAGTCGTCTCTATGGCCCAGAGTGGCCCGGCTCTCTCCAATACCGCAGCCCTCATGTCTCGTTGGTTCAGACGCAAAAGAGGCACCGCGATCAGCATCAACTCTGCGGCTCTGTCTCTGGGTGGCTTGATCATGGTCCCCTTTGCCATGTATCTCCTGCAGGCGACTGACGACTGGCGTCTTTCGTGGATAGTCATCGGATCGGTCGTCCTGGCAACTCTGCCAATGGCCTTCTTGTTCCTACACGAACGGCCAGAAGACCGGGGACTCTTCCCAGATGGCGATCCGGACCCTGCAGAAGGTGGAACTACCGCGCGTCGGGCCCTGACACCTGGACCATTGACGGTAGATACCTGGCGCAAAGCCTTCGCCCACGCCCCCATTTGGCAGCTTTCAGGTTCATATTTCGTCTGCGGAATGACCACCACGGTACTGGCAGTACACTTCATACCCTTTGCCATGGACGACCGCGGGGTTTCGGGAACAACTGCCGCCTCGATATTCGGCTACATGATGGGACTGAACATGATCGGCGTCGTCGGCGCGGGCATGCTCTCAGATAAGTTCGGTGGCACCAAGAATCTATTGGCATTGGTCTATGCCGTCCGTGGATTGGCCTACGTCCTGCTGGTCAGCATAGATTCCGTCATCGGCATGTGGGTATTCGCCACCGTTGCCGGGTTCTCTTGGATCGCAACCGTCCCTTTGACTTCCTCGCTAACGGCCGAGGTTTACGGGACCAAAGCCATGGGCACCATATCCGGCATATCCTTCATGTTCCACTCCATCGGCGGAGCCTTGAGCATCTTCGTAGCAGCCCGGCTCTTTGATATCACTGGGACCTACACGCTGCCCTTTGCATTAATCGGGGCTATGCTGTTCCCGGCCGCTATATCGGCGTTCTCGATCAAAGAGCGGAAATACGCTGCCCGTTACCAGGAAGCCGTGCCCCCACCTGCAGCCGGGGATTAAAAGGCCATCATGGCCGGTATCTTCAACTTCATCGTCGCCCACTCGGGTGATTCTGCCGACCCAGCGCTGGTCCACTGGATCAAAGAACGGCTGGACCAGGTATTTGGCCCCAGCCCCTGGGTGCTGGTCGGCATCATGGGATTCTTCATCTTAGCCATCCCGATCTTCGTAATCGTTGTCTATCTGCTGCAAGGTGGCAGAAGGGCCGCCACCGACAGCCCAAATAGGCCCAGGATAAACAGAGATTGGTACCAAGACGGCCAGGAACAAGAATAGGTCTGGATTACCGTTCGAACGGACTAATTTTCGCCATCTTGAAACGAGCATAATCCAGACTTGCCACGGTCGCGCAAAAATTGTAGACTAGCCTTCGCCGTAGTTCACATTTCCGGTGTCGTAAACGACCCCATAACGGACTTGTTGGACTGAAGTGCCGTACTTACTTGAATCAAGTGTTCGGCTTCCAAAAATTAGGAGGACTCAGCGAAAAGATATGTTTGACAAGAAATCCCTTGACGCTATGTTTAACGAGCTTAAGGACGCCTACGAACTGGAGCCCGAATGGGAAGAAATTCAACGGGCCGCCCACCTGGGCATCGCCCGCGCCGATGGTGGCGTGGATCTGGGCAGCATTGACCCCCGCGTCATTGAAGTACTGAACAAGCACAACCCAAGCTAGTCTCTTCGACTGGCACATCCCGTTCTGTAACCCACCAGCAGCTTGTCTGCATGACGGACCGGCGGTTGACACTCTGGATTGCAGAACCCTAGCGTGTTACCAACAGGGACGGACCCTTACTTAAGGGTCCGTTCCTTTTTTATGTAATCCCCATCTGTTGGAGGTACCACCCTTTGCATTGCCGACGCTGCCAGTCCCCCCGACCGATTCCCCTGGAAAAGAAACAACAAGACGATAACGACGTGTTCCGTTGTCAGGAATGCGGTTATATCTTCAGCACCGCCACCCACTTGGCCTCCTCCCCTGAACCCCAGGCCATCGCCGCCAACTGCAGGGCCCTTGGCCTGAGAACCCAAACCACCGCCGTGCAATCCGGTTATCCGGCCAGAGACTAAGCCGGATGCAGGAACAGTCGGGCAATGCCCTGACACCATTGGAATTCGCAACCGACGTCCTTGGCGTTGAACTCTGGGACAAACAAAAAGAAGTCCTCAGTTCCCTGGTGGAACACCGCCGGGTGGCCGTCAAATCAGGCAACGGGCTGGGAAAGGGTTTTCGCGCGGCAGTGGCCCTGCTCTGGTTCATGCACACCCACCAAAGCTCGGCCATCGCCCTCAGCACCGCGCCCACCTTCCGCCAGGTGCGCCACATACTCTGGAGGCAACTACATCGCCTGCACCAACCCAACGCCCAGGTCCTTGGCGGAAAGATGCTGGACACCCGCTGGGAGTTTGAGGACGACCGGTACGCCATGGGTCTGTCTGCTGAGAATGCAGACCAGTTCCAGGGCTTTCATAGCCCGAATATCCTGACCGTCGTTGATGAAGCCGAAGGCGTCAGCGACGACGATCTATGAGGCCATAGAGGCCGTGATGACGGCGGCAGACCCGCTATTACTGCTCATCGGCAACCCAACTACCGTCACCGGGGCTTTTCGTCGGGCCTTCTACGAAGAGCGGCAGCTCTATCACAACATCACCATCTCAGCGTTGGACAGTCCTAACGTCAAAGCAGGGAAGACCCTGGTGCCTGGCCTAACCTCCGCCAATGGGTGGAGGAACGCCGCGAGACCTGGGGCGAAGACAACCCCATCTTCAGGGCCAGGGTGTTGGGCCAATTCCCAGGCCAAGCTGAAGACACTCTGATCAGTCTCAGTGACGTTGAAGCCGCCGCCCAAAGGTGGGCGCAGACGGCAGTTGAGAACGAGGAGTCTGATGACACAACAGCTGAGCTTGCTGAAGAAGTGGTCCTGGCGGTGGACGTGGCACGGTTCGGCTCCGACCGCAGCGTCATCCTCCGCAGGAAGGGCAACCGGGTCATGGAGATTCGCACCTTCCGAGACATGGACACCATGCAACTAGCCGGATGGGTCTCATCCGCCATCAGGGAGACCAATCCGCAGAGGGTCTGTGTCGACGAGATAGGCGTCGGCGCTGGTGTGGTTGACCGCCTGAAGGAACAGGGCCACCCCGTCAGAGGGATAACCGTGGCCCGCCGCGCCCAACAGGAGCGGCTGTTCACCAATGTGAGAGCTGAAGGGTACTGGCGGTTGAAGGAGCTATTCGCCTCGGGTGAGATCGCCATTCCCAACGACCACCAGTTGATGGGTGAATTGGCAGCCCTGCGCTACAGCTTCGACAGCCAAGGGCGGGTCCTCATGGAAAGCAAAGAGGCCATGCGTCAGCGGGGATTACCCTCACCGGACAAAGCAGACGCGCTGATGCTGGCCTTCGTGGAATCAGCCAATAAGACGAGGTTGTGGATATGAACGCGTGGAAAGAAGCGCAATCTTCGGCAAACCCAACTCAAAGAACAGGCCGCAACATAGGAACGGCAGCGGCGAATCTTGTGAGACGTTCAAGCTCCAAGATAAAAGACTCGGCGCTGCGGCTGTTCCCCGGGTTGCCCAAACCTCTGCCCCTGATTCAGCGCGCCAACCGGGCGTCTAGAGTGGACGCAGAAGGCTTCCCTGGATTCGTCGGTAGCAACGGAGGCTGGGCACGCCCGGAATACGGAGAGTATTATGCCACCTCAGTGGCGGAGTATCGTAGGTGGCTGTTTTAGGCTGCTCCCCTATTCCTGCATTGACAGAAATAGCTTGCCGTGTAATGGCGATTTCTTCTCCTTCATTTCAGCGATCTCGCCTATCTCTCTCGACTTCCAATACCGCTCGCAGAAATCCTCCGAGTGCTTTTAGTACATCCATCTGATCATCCCGATGTTTGTTAAACGAGCGTAGAAGCTAAATCGGTGTGCCGATTGTGTTCCCAATACCTCGGTGCCGGTTTACTCCGCAATTCGCCTCCGAGCAGACGCACTGAGCTGCGCACCCGCAGTCGTTTACCGCACCACAGAGTCCGGCAATCGAGTTCAATCTCAAATGCTCTTTGATGTTGGAGGTGTTGGTTCAAACCGCCGACGCTGACGTTGGGAGCCTCCGTGCCATTGACCAAAGTGGCACAAGACTGCAACTGTTGGCTTCCCACATCCCTGAAAGTAAGACTCAGATACCCGCTCTTGGAACTGAACTTCCAGTCTCATTTGCCAACTGTCCCATGTCGCAGGCGTTGAGAGACAAATCAGTTCTGGTTATAGGTGACTCCACCAAACTTGATGAACCTATACCTAGTTATTATTCCCCTCTCTCTCGCTCTTTGTTGGTTTGCCCCGTTATCGTTGGTGAGAATGTCCTGGGCATCTTGGGATTTGGCTCAGACATGCCAAATAAATTCCCTGCAGAAATAGTTCAGTTGATGACCACGATAACCAGCACTATCGGCGTGTTGATGGAAAATTCCAGACTCCAACAAGAACAGACGGCCGGAAATGAAAAGATGGTCCGGCTGGCCAAAGCCTTGGAATTTACCGACGAAGCGATAGTCCTGGCCGACTCCCTAGGGAATTATGAATACGTCAACAAATCAGCCAAGGGAGTGGCAGATGGCCCGACGATGGACCGCTCGAAAAGTCATAATCCTGTTAATCCAGTACCAGTACGCAACTCCGGCCAGGTATTAGAGGCGAAGTGGAGTAGGGAAGTCAGACGGTTGGAGCAAAACGGGCAACTGGTCGATTTCAGTATTTCCACCAACTATGTAACTGACAGCAACAACCGGCCAATTGGTCGCATCACCGTTGGCCGAGACGTGACCGAGAACCTGCACATGCAGGAGAACCTCCTGCGCCTGAACCAGGAACGGGAGGTAGAAGCATCCATTGGGCGGATCGTAAGTTCACCCTTGGACATGACTGACGTATTTGAACGGTTCAGCACTGAGCTGAACAAGATTATCCCGTTCGATCGGATTTCAATCGCTTCTGCGGACCTTGACCATCGGCAATATACGATCGAATTCGTTTATGGTGTCCTCAAGGGCCTATCCAATCAACAGGGCCCTATTCCTTTTGAAGGTTCAATCACCAGTCACCTGGTATCCTCGGACACCAGCTTAGTATTTGATTCCGACACGTCACATTTCCGTGAAGCAGACATCTCCAAGGCCAAGCCGTTCCCAGATGCAGCTTTTACTTCATTTATGGGCGTACCGCTGAGATTCGCAGATGAGATCATCGGAACTGTGGTTGCGGTGCGGGCTGATTCTAAGTTCACACCAGAAGATCAATCGCTGGCGGAGCTGATCGGCAATCTATTAAGTGGGTCTTTGGCTAACTACATTCTGAACCAACAAAGAACCAAGGCACTAATCGATGCGGACGAGAGTGCAACCCGGTTCCCCAGATCGCAGACAACATCACTGGTGGGTTCTGGCTATCAAACCTACAACCACAGCATGTTCTTTACGTCAGCTCAAACATAGACCAGGTTTTGGGGGTTCCTGCAAAAAGTTTCTATGAGGGAGCAGGCCCTTGGCTAGACCTGGTTCACCCCGATGACTTAGAACGAGTTGCCAAAGCCAGAGAACTCTCACACACCACCGGCGAGATGTATGAAGAGTTCCGATTGGTGCTTGATGACGGCTCCGTGCGGTGGGTTTCCAACAAAGGATTCCCCATCAGAAACGAAGCTGGTGAGATTTACCGCATGGGCGGTTTTGTGGAAGACATCACGGAGAGGAAAGACGCGGACTTAAAGATGTCCGAGTCCCAACGGCTGGCCTCCATTGGCGAGTTGTCAGCCGGAGTCGCCCACGAGATCAATAACCCTTTAACCTCCATCGTGCTGTATTCACAGATGCTGCTGGATGAAGATGTCGCAGAGCCTATAAAAGAAAGCCTACAAGTGGTCTCCTCTCAGGCCTACCGTGCGGCTAAGATCGTCCGTAACCTCTTACAATTCGCCAGGAAATCATCCCCTGAAAAGCGCCCCTTAAGCATCGACGGGCTGATCCGGCGATCTCTGGAGATGAAATCCCACGAGTTCCACGTCAATAGCATCTTGGTTGAGAATGAGACCCCAGAGGGCTTGCCTCTGATCATGATGGACGAGCATTTGATCTTACAGGTCTTATTGAACGTATTAACAAATGCAGAGCAGGCCTGTGTCTCGGCCAATGGCAAAGGCACCATCACTGTGTCTACAGAGATGCAAGACGACTTTGTCGATATCCAAATCCATGATGATGGCCCTGGAATCCCGGCCAATCTGCTTTCCAAGATATTCCAACTCTTCTTCACCACTAAGGAGACGGGGGCCGGCACCGGATTGGGGTTGAGCGTGTCCCATGGGATTCTCTCGCAACATGAGGGTGATATCTGGGCTGAAAGTGATCCAGATGCAGGCACAACTTTCCATATCACGTTGCCATTGACCGGGTCATTATCCGGTAAAGAAGGTACAACTTTGGCATCCGACTCCCCCGGAAACAGGTCTATCAGTCAATCCATCAGACCAACAAGCCACGTGCTGCTGGTGGACGACGAACCAGACCTGCGCTTGGTTTTGTCTCGGCAATTGGAATTACGCCGGTACAACGTAGACCAAGCCGGAGATGGTGAAGAGGCCTGGCGAAAACTGCAACTCTTCGACTACGACTGCATACTGTTGGACCTCAGAATGCCCGGCCTGGGAGGACAGGGTCTCTATGAGCGGATCCAAGAGATGAACCCAGACTTGATCAAACTCATCGTGTTCATCACCGGGGACACTGTGAACCCATCCACCAAAGCTTTCCTGGGCACCGTCACCAATCCGGTCCTTTCGAAGCCCTTCGACTTCCGAGAGCTGGAACAGTTGGTGGTTTCGGTCATCGACCGGGGACGCGAAGTCGCGAGCCTTGGAGATTCCCGATTGGAACCACCCGTTTCCACCGGCAGTTAAGGAGCCGGCTGATCACTCACCGGTTCTTGGCTAACCCAAGAACCGGTTGAACCAACCTAGAGTGCGGGCCAGGTACTCCTCACGCAGCTTGGGATGCCCCATCCTGGGAAACAGGTGGGAACAGCCAGGGAACCGGACGAATTCCACCTCTTTTTCCAATCTCTTCAACGCCGTGAAATACTCTTCACTCTGGCTGATGGGACAGCGAGCGTCAGCATCGCCGTGCAACAGCAGCACCGGAGTCTCCACACTGGCAACATAAGAGATGGGAGAACGTTCCAACATCTTGTCTGCCGCATCCATTATCGAACCGCCCCATTGCGCTTCCCCGAAACTGATGCCGATGTCTGAAGTGCCGTACATACTGTGCAGGTTGATGCACGGCGCTCCTACCACAGCTGCCTTGAAACGATTGGTGTGCCCCACGACCCAACTGGTCATATACCCACCGTAGCTGTAGCCATGGACACCAAGTCTTGAGGCATCCACATACGGGCGTTTGATGAGTTGGTCCACCGCTGCCATCAGGTCGTTGTAATCTTCGCCGCCCCAATCTTCCAGGACAGCCATCATGAACTCATTGCCGTAGGTGGACGAACCACGGGGATTGACTGCCAACACCAGATACCCCGCCGAGGCCAGTACCTGTTGAGCGGGAACGAACGAGTCGTAGAACGCTCCATTGGGGCCGCCGTGGATGTCCAACACCAGTGGGTAGGTCGATTCTTCGTCAAAATCCGGCGGGAAATACAACCGGCATTCCACCTCCAATCCCGGCCGTATGATCAGGAACTTCTCGATCCCGGCCGCAGGATGCTCCTCCATATACTCCTGGTTGTGATTCGAAAGCTGAGCGCTTCCACCTATGAACATATCAATCTGGATCAAGTCACTTGGGGAACCCGAGGTTGAAACGGCCACAACAGCCTGATCGGCCCTCTGATCCAATGCTAATCCGGTCGCCAGGCAATCCCCGCCCCAAAGCACCTCCATATCCCCGCCTTGAGCAGGAACCTGATACAGGTATGACTCACCGCTGGCCTCACCCAAGAAGATGATCTGGTCCTTGGCCGTCCAGTAGATGGATGCTGGACGCATGACCGATGGAAACCCCAGGTAGGGCTTAACCGCATCGCTGGTCAGTCTGCGGGGCATTTCGCCGTTCTCCAGAACGTAGAGCCACCCTTGCCACAAAACCATGCCCTCGGGAGCATCTGAACCCACAGCTGCCAGCTGCTGTCCGTCTGGAGACCACACAAGAGCCCCTACGCTGTATAAACCCTTAGAGACCAGCAAAGGCTCACCCCCACTGGCAGACACCGTGTATGCCTCGCTCAGGGCCATAAAATCCCGGTCATCACGGCGACCCGACATGAAAGCTATCTGTGAGCTGTCCGGCGACCACA
>PCAH01000038.1 GCA_002730485.1 Dehalococcoidia bacterium
TCCGGCCTCTCTGGCCGACATCCACTATGGAATCCGCTGGGCCAAGACCCAGGCCGCAAGCTGGAACGGTAACCCAGACCGCATCGGCGCGATGGGCACTTCCAGCGGCGCCCACCAGGCCATGCTGCTAGGCATGCGCCCCAACGACGCCAGATACGCCGCCTTGCCGCAACCGGCAGGCTCATCTGATGTCGATGGCACACTGGCCTGTGTGATCATGGTCTCTCCGGTGATCGATCCCCTGGGACGCTATCTCTATGCCAAGGGCCTGCGGGACGATGTCACCCCGCCGGAGGGCATGGGCGAGCGGACGCCGCCTTGGCACGAGCAGTATTGGCAGACGGAAGAGGCCATGGCCGAAGGAGCGCCAGCACGTATCCTGGCCGGTGGCGAGAAGACGGTCATGCCGCCCGCTCTATGTCTGGCACGCAGCTACGAATCGTCCCATCCAGCTCCGGACCGTGAGGAGTTCGTCCGCCAGTACCGCAAGGCTGGAGGCCAGATCGACGAGATCATCACCGAAGGCGAGGGTGACGGCCTGCTGAAAGACATGTCCTCTTCAGTAGCCAAGCAGACCCTGGATCAGATGCTTGAGTTCATCGACCAACACCTGGGGTAAACCGGTCATTGGGCCAACAAAACAGATTTCAAAAGCCCCTCAATTGAGGGGCTTTTTCGTGTCCAAAGCTAACGAGCCTCTTCAATGTCTCGGGTTTGGTCGTTGCGCCTGCAGCAGATTCCTAAGAGAATGCACTATCCGAGATTGGTGAAGTGAATGATTGATCAAGCGCCGTCCGCCCCAAAAAGGCCGCAGGAATTCTCGAATCATGGCGATGTCAGGAACGATCCGTGGTTCTGGCTTAGAGATATCGATGACCCCCAGACCATGGAGTATCTCGAGGCTGAAAACGCCTATACCGAAGCCGTCATGGAGCCGGAGAGCAAGCTTCAAGAGAAGCTATTCGAGGAGATGCGAGGCCGGATAAAAGAGGACGATTCCACTGTTCCCCAGAAAGATGGGGATTATTACTACTACACGCACTTCGAAGAGGGCAATCAATACCCGATCTTCGGACGTAAGCACCTGTCATTGGATGCTCCAGAAGAGGTGCTGCTAAACGTTAATGATCTGGCCAAGGATCTGGATTATTGCCGAGTTGGCAGCTTGGAGAACAGCCCCGACCACAGATTATTGGCCTATTCCATGGACTCCGACGGTTCAGAGAAATACACGATCTACATCAAAGACCTGGAGACAGGGGAACTGCTGTCAGACGTGATTCCAGGTTCCTACTACTCCCTGGAATGGGCCAACGACAACCAGACGCTGTTTTACGATGTACTGGACGAGAATCACCGTCCAATCAAGGTCTTCAAGCATCGTCTAGGGGAAGCCCCTTCACAGGATGAATTGGTCTATGAGGAGATGGATGAGCGTTTCTTTGTTGGAGTCTTCAAATCTTCTAGTAAGCGCTTTATCTACATCGGGGCCTCGGGCAATAACATGTCTGAATGGCGGTTCCAAGACGCCGACGACCCGGGCAACACCCTAACGCTGATTGAGCCGCGCCGCGAGGATTTTGAGTACGATGTGGAAGACCACGGCGACAGGTTCTTGATTCGCAACAACGGTGATGGAGCCAAGGATTTCAAGGTTTCAGAGTCGCCGATAACGGCGCCCTCATCGGCTAATTGGCAGGATCTGGTACCCCACGAATTGGGACGTCCAATCGGTGGAATTACAGTTGTACAGAACTATCTTATTCTCTCGTTGCGCTATAACGGGCTGCCGCAACTTCGGGTCATTGAACACGCCACTGGCGACTCCTTCGACCTGACTTTTGACGAGGAAGACTATTACGTCGGGCTGATTGAAGGTCGGGAATGGGATTCCAGCACTTTACGGTATTCCTACACCTCGATGACCACACCATCGACGATCTACGACTACGACATTGAAACCCATGAGCGCGAGTTCAGAAAACAGACCGAAGTCCTGGGGGATTTCTCTCCGGAGAGATACGAAACCAGAAGGGTGTTCGCGCCCGCAGAGGACGGCACTCTGATCCCCATATCCCTCGTTTACGCCAAGGAAACTCCCATGGACGGGTCCGCACCCCTTTATCTGTATGGCTATGGTTCTTACGGGATAGTCGTCGATTCCAACTTTGGGTCTGCCCGGCTGAGCCTGGTAGACCGGGGGTTCATCTTTGCCGTCGCCCACGTCAGGGGCGGGATGGACCTGGGTTGGGACTGGTATGAGGACGGCAAACTGCTGAAGAAGCGGAACACCTTCACCGATTTCATCTCCTGCGGCGAGTATTTGGTCAACCAGAACTACACTGAAAAAGGCAGAATCATAGCTTCGGGCGGCAGCGCCGGCGGCATGTTGATGGGTGCCGTGGTGAACCTTCGTCCAGACCTGTTCAAAGCGGTTGTCGCCGACGTTCCCTTCGTGGACGTACTGAACACCATGCTGGACGACACGCTGCCGCTGACCACCATGGAGTACAACGAGTGGGGCAATCCCCAGGTGAAGGACTACTACGACTACATCAAGACATATTCGCCCTACGACAATGTGCAGGCTCAAGATTACCCGCACATGTTGATCACCGGCGGGATCAGCGACCCCAGGGTGACCTACTGGGAACCCGCTAAATGGTGCGCCAGCCTGCGGGACTCAAAGACCGACGACAACCTGCTGTTGTTGAAGATCCACATGGATTCGGGGCATGGCGGGGCGTCGGGCCGCTTCGACCGGCTGAAAGAGGTCGCCCTGGAATATGCCTTCGCGTTGAAAGTCTTTGGTCTGAGCGAAACGGTTGATTCAACTAACTAAGAAAACAAGCATAAAGAAAGGAGAGTCTGATGGTTCAAATCGTAACGGTCTTCCCAGGTCCCGACGGCGAGTCACGTCTTATTGACGTAACCACAGAACAGTTCGCTGAGATCATCAAACACATCGGTGAAGGCCCAACCAGGCTGAACAGCAGCCCCTCACCTTCAGTCGACGACTACCACAACGCCTCCCGCATTCAGTATGTGATGCACATGGAGGGTATCTCCGAGATTGAAGTGGCCGATGGCACAGCCAAACAGCTCCACCCAGGCGATATCCTGATTGCCCAGGACACCACCGGCCATGGACACATCACGCGAGGGTTGGGCGATGGACTTCGCGTTTCTATGAACGTGCCATTGGAAGACGGCCCCTGGCTCCCCAAAGGCTGAGCCTCAACACCAGACGTAGGGAGAGTTCGAGATGCCAACCACAATTGAGAACACGGTCGTTGCCTACCTTGATAACGATGACAGCCCAGATATAACCAACCCGATCCATTCGACCGAGGTCGCCAAGGCCTACGGGTTCGATGGTCCCCTTGTCGGCGGCGTCACCGTCTGGGGCTGGGCCACGGAGACGATCATGGAGGCCTTGGGTGAGGGCTGGCTGGAACAGGGTTGGGCCGAGTATTCGTTCCGGCATCCCACCTTCCCGGGTGACACGCTAACCGTCAGAGCAGTGTCGGACGAGGGCTCACCGGGAGCATCCTGGACCGTGGAAATGATCAACCAGGAGGGCAAGGTCTGCGTGTTGGGCGCAGTGGGACTCGGAAAAGCCGCCTGGCTTCAAGAACTCGTCCGCCCCAGCGCGATGGAACCGAAGGCTGAGTCTGATACTAAAGGCCCACTGACCTTGGAGAACGCGCAGACAGGAAAAGATTGGTCGGCGGCGGAGCTGGATTTCTCCGAGCAGGAGTTAAAAGAGTTTATTGCCCAGAAACAGCATACCGACAACCCATTGTTTGTTGGGAGCAATGCCATCGCCCATCCTTCTTGGCCGGCGGGATGGGCCGAGAAGCTGCTCCGCCACAATTTCGCCATACCAAGTTCCATGCACACAAGGAGTCGGGTGCAGCACCACAGCAAGATACCCGTCGGCATCACGGTGATTGGTGGAGCGCACCTATTGGAGGCCTACGAGCGAAAGGCCCACCATTTCGCTAACTACGATGTCCTCCTGACCGATAAAGATGGCGCTGAATTAGTCCAGCTTCGCCACTGGACCATCTTCAAGATCGCCACCGTGGCAGAACGGGCTGAAGTCACAGGTTAGGTTCCTTCAGCAGGCACCAAAAAGCCCAGATTTGAGCAATCTGGGCTTCTCTCTTTGGCCGTTGAATGTCATTCCGAATATTCTTGGAAGGTCTAGCCTCGAGGATTACTCGGCAACCACATTGTTTCGAAGTATCCCGATCTCCGGGATCTCCACTTCTACAACGTCACCATCTTTCATCCCTTCAACCGCACCCGGCGCTCCAGTCAGGATCAAATCTCCGGGGTGCAGGGTAACGAACTCGCTAATCCGGCTCACGGTCTCGTAGCAGTTGAAAGTCATACCAGACGTGCTACCCCTGTCGGTTTCCTTTCCGTTGACCCGGGTGATGATCTCCACGCCCTGAGGATCAAGATCCGTTTCGATATACGGACCCACCGGACCAAAGGTATCGCTGGTCTTCTTCCGCCAGTTGGAGGGGTCATCATGCCAGGAACCCTCGCTGCTCACGTCGTTGGCGCAGGTGTAGCCCAGGATGAAATTAGGGGCCTCTTCAGGCGTGACCCTTCTGGCCGGTTTCCCAATGACTATGACCAGTTCACCCTCGTAGTGGACGTAGTCTGATTCTTTAGGCAGCACTATGGTCTCGCCCTGGCCGATGATGCAGCTGACTCCCTTCTGCCACGGCCTGAATACCTGGGCCTCACTCACAAATCCGGCGTCCAGGTTCTCCACCTGATGGGCGACGTGATCTGCGTAATTAAGCCCCACGGCCCAGAAACTCTTGGGCATGGTGGGCGGCAAAATCTTTACGGCGCTGATTGCGTAGCGTGCGTCGGTGAAATGATGGCTGCCTAAGATGTCACCCTGGATTACCCGGAGTTGGTCACCTTCCACCACGCCATAACTTTGCCAACCGTTGATCTCGAACCTAGCGAACTTCATGGACGCTCCTTATGCCGACTGAATTAATAGTCTCGGGGGCAGAATGCAATCATAAATGAATCAGAGTAAGCCCGGTACCCCCAATCACAGGCTTCGTATTCCCCAGGCACTTGGTCATCTGACGGCACAGTGATAAGCTGAGTCCCAACTTACGATTATTCTCAGGAGTCAATCATGGTCAAAGCAGAAGACCTTCACGAATTGGAACAAGGCGATTACAAGCTGCCAGACACCGGTCGTCCGGTGGTCCGGTCCACCAAGGGTGTCATTTCCAGTGGTCACTACCTCACTTCCATGGCTGGAATGAGGATGCTTCTGAACGGCGGAAACGCCTTCGATGCCATGGTTGCCGCCGGTTTCGCCGCCGCTGTAATCGAACCTATCGCATCGTACTCACTTCTCGCCGAGGGCGTTTTCATGCTCTATGACGCAAAGGGAGACGAGATGCTGTCCCTCAGTGGACAGGGCACCGCGCCCGGTAAAGCCACGGCAGAGTTCTACAAGTCGAAGGGCTTTGACCGCATCCCCACCGGACCCGGAAAAGATGCTCATCTTTCTTTCACTCTCCCGGGCATTGTCCACGCCTATATCTCAATGCTGGAACGCTACGGCACCATGACCATTGATCAGGTTCTGGCTCCAGCCATTGACTACGCAGAAAATGGCATACCCCACTACGAATACATGCTGAACCGCCTGAACAACGCCAACACAGGCATCCAGTTTGACAACTACCCACCCGGCGGCTGGGACGTGTTCTACGAGAACCGTGAGCTTCCAGCACCAGGGTCAACACTGGTCCAGCCAGGACTGGCAAACACCATGAAGGCCATGTCTGATGCAGCCGTGGAAGGCGACCGGGCAGCCGGACTAAAAGCCGCCAAGGACGTCTTCTACAAGGGCTCAATCGCCAAGAAGATTGTTGATTCTTCGGCAAGCGTTGGCGGAATCATCACCATGGAAGACCTGGCCAACTATACGAGCATCTTCGGTGAACCCGTTTCCAGTACGTTCCAGGGCTACGAGATTCTTGGCCATGACACCTGGACTCAGGCTCCAATGGTGCAACAGACGCTGAACATTCTGGAGCACTTCGACCTCAAGGCCATGGGTCACAATAGCCCTGAGTATGTTCATACCGTCAGCGAGGCGTTGAAACTGGTCTTCGGTGACCGCGAAGCCTACTACGCCGACCCAACTTACGCGGAGATTCCCATCGATGGCCTGCTTTCCAAAGAGTATGCCGCCGAGCGTGTCGAGCTAATCGACCCAGAGCGTGCTCTCCCCGAGCAGGCAGCACCCGGAGACCCCTGGAAATACTCTCAAGGAGCCGGTGTTGTTCCCAAGGAACCGGTCCTGGCAGCTTCTGCGAACGGCACCCACGATTCCAACAATCACGAAGGAACCACCCACGTATCAGTCATCGACAACGATGGGAATATGGTCTGCGGTACCATCAGCGGCGGTGCGTTCGTAAAGTCAGTTTTCTTCCCAGAACTTGGCGCAGCCCTGAGCACCCGCATCGAGATGTTCAACTGCGAAGAAGGCCATCCCAACGTTGTTGAGCCTGGCAAACGCCCCCGCACTACGCTGATCAACTACATGGCCAAGAAAGACGGGAAGGCCGAGATGACCATCGGCTGCCCTGGCGGCGACAACCAAGCCCAAGCCAACGTTCAGCTGATACTGAATACGCTGGTTTTTGGCATGGATCCGCAGTTGGCGGTTGAAGCTCCGAGGTTCGCCACTGCCAACGTCGCAAACTCCTTCTTCCCTCACACCTACCTACCTGGTGTGTTGGAGCTGGAAAGCGGCTTCCCGCAGAGCACCATCGATGCTCTGGAGGCCCGAGGTCACAAGATGACCCATTCCGCCAACTGCGGCTTGGGAGCCACAGTGTCGGTAAAAGACCCCAAGACCGGCAACCTAAGCACCGGCGCAGACCCTCGCCGTGCCTGCTACGCGATGGGCTTGTAGGCCTTAACCTAGGACAGCAAATAAAAAGCCGAGTCCCTAAGAAAGGGACTCCGCTTTTTTGGTACCCCACAATTGCACCCGCTCATGGTGAGCCTGTCGAACCACTCCAAAGCCAGCGCAAATCTCATCCGAGGCATGGTTGATGCGCGTCCTTCGACGAGCTCAGGGCGAGCGGTGGCAGCGGTACCGGCTTTCACTGTCCACCCACTCCGTCTTTCCCGCGAAGGCGGGAATCCAGAATACTGGCACCTAACCAATCAGCAAGAACAAGCCATCTTCACCACCTGTCACCCTGAGTGTAGCGAAGGATCTCTTTGATTCTGAACCGGGTTCGTCCAGGAATAACGAGATTCTTCGGCTACGGCCTCAGAATGACAGATGCGATGGGACTTACTTTGATGAAGTTTGGTAGGCGAAGTGCGGTTTCAGGGTTTCACCGCTCATGGTGAACCTGTCGAACCACTCCAACGCCTGCGCAAATCTCATCCGAGGCATGGTTGAGGCGCATCCTTCGACGGGCTCAGGACGAACGACTTTAGGGAGGAGCGTATCTGCCGACACCCTTCATTCCTGCGAAGGCAGGAATCCAGTAAATGGCTGCTGGACCAATTCGATAAAACAAGTGTGTTTCCGCTCATGATGTCCTTCCGGAGAAAGACAGGACGAGCGGTTGTGGGTAGGGTTGTTTAGCCTAGGCCCGCCGGATCTCTTTCGTCGCGGAGTGGGTGGAGCCGCCGAAGGTTGGCACCCAGGAGGAGTGTTTGCCAGGGCCGCCCAGGACGATGATTGTGAGTAGGTCTGGGTCAACGACCATGGGCACTGGGCCATCTGGTATCTTCAGAAATCGCTCTAGCATGGTCTCTTCGGTGTACCGCTCCAGGGGGATTCGCGCGTTACGGTGCAGCCACTCCCTGATCTCTTTCTTGCCAAAACCATCCCCTGCGATGGTGGCGGCGTGCTCCGGCCCCAGGGCCAGCAGCGTCTCGCCGCCGGTGTAGGCGTTGTTAGCTCCCGTGATGGATATGGCCCCGGCGATGATGGTCAGGATGTCCTCGGCAGTACTGCCCGAGTGGTCGTTGATGTTATGAGGCGGCTCTCCGGCCAACACCGTGACGGTGTTCTGGTCGGGGCGGAAACCACGCTCAACGCTGAGGGGTTCCCACGGGTTGGCCTCTTCATTCTCCGCGACACAGTAGGTGTATTTGGACGGGGCGCCCTGGGTGGACATGTCTCCCACGCCAGGATGGGCGCCGCCAACATTTAATTGCACGAGCCTGACGGCCCGGCCGATGGTGGCGTTGGGCTGCCAGCCAGGGCCGTAAGCACCGGAACCGCCATGCATCCCCAATTCCTCGCAGATCGGCCCGTTGACGATGATTAGAGGGGCGCAGGGGTGAGTGGTGGCTTGGATGGCGTAGAGATTGAATTCCTCTTCGCACATGGCTTCCACAGCGGCAATGATCACCGGCAAGTACTCGGGCTTACAGCCAGCCATCACCGCGTTCACCGCCAGTTTCTCCACCGTGGCAGAGCCCCAGTTGGGTGGAATCTCGCCAATGATGTCCTGGGGTTTCAGGGGCGTTGCGGCCAGCATGGCGGCCACCCGCTCCGGCGTGGGCGGGACTACGGGCAGACCATCGGTCCAACCTCGCTCCAGATAGAATTCCTGGACCGCTTCAAAATTATCGTCGACTTCCAGTTGTTCTGAGACTAGGTCTGGCAATACGAAACCTCCGTGTAACTATAAAAATTAAAGGCGGCCCATTTAAAGGGCCGCCTTTGACATACGTAGATCGGCTGCACTGGCTAACGCTCTTCAGTTAGACCCTGTACCACCTGGTCAAGCAGTCCATCGGCCTTGGCCAGCAATTTCTCGGCTTGCAGGCCACCCAGCGGGTGTTCAGCAATGGCCATGGTCAATTCCGGCATCCCCAAGGAACGCCGCTCGACTTCCCCCAGCCGCTTGAAACGGTCGGTGCCCACCACCACGGTCCGGATGCCCCGCTTTTCCAGTTCAACTGCGTCGTGGATACTCCACGATGTGCAGGAGCCTCAATCCGCAAGTCCGACGATCACCGCTTGGACCGAGCCAACCAGTTCGTCGATCACTTCTTCCTTGGCCGGTAGAGATGCCGTTGGTTTACGTTTGTAAACAACGTTGGCTATCTCGTATTTCTCCCGGAGCAGCTTCTCCAGCCGCTCAAAGAGCAGGTCACCGTTGGGTTTGCTGTTCCAGAGAAACCCGATGGATTGACCGCCCAAATCGTTCAGCACCGGAGCCATGGCCTGGACCATCTCCCTTGGCGCTGCCGTGGGGTCGAGAACTATCAATTTTGATTTTTCAGTGGTGGTCATGAATCACCTTTAACGAGCCTGATTGAGGCTAAATAACTACCAGAAGGCTAGGGCCTGCTGATTTTCATGTCAAGCAGGCCCAGCCCGATTTACTCTAGGGATTCTTGAAGAAGGGCGACGGCATGGGGCCAACCGGCACTTCGATTAGAACCGGAGCATCCAAGGTCAGCGCCTTTTTAAGGGTTTCTTCCAGCTCTGCGGGGCCATTGGCGACAAAGCCTACCGCTCCGTAGGCTTCGGCCAGCTTCACAAAGTCGGGGTTATGCAATTCAACGCCGATGGTCCGGCCGCTGAACTGATTCATCTGGTCGCGTTTCACATTTCCGTAAGCGTTGTCGTTGAAGATCACCACCACTACGTTGATGTTATGGGCGACAGCGGTGGACATCTCCTGGGAGTTGAACATGAATCCGCCGTCACCGGAGAGGCAGACCACTGCCTTGTCCGGCTGGGCAACCTTGGCTCCCAACGCGGTGGGATAGGCATAACCCAGGTTTCCGGAGTAAGACGAGGTTATGAACGTGCGCGGTTCGTAGACCGGGAAATGGGCCCGGCTGTAGTAGCCGAGCTGGGTCATGCCGGAAATCAGGATGCCATCTTCAGGCACCGCTCGCCTAACGGCCTCCAGCAGTTCACCCTGGGGCTCGACTTTGATGATATCGTTGTCCCGCTGGACCTTTTGGGCGTTGACCGCAGCGGTCTTGTCTTCCCGGGCCGAGGTCTTGGCCGAAAGGGCTGTGAGCAAGTTCTCCATGGTCAGCTTGGCGTCGCCTTCCACGCGAAGGGTGTCCGCATAGCCGCGGCCGATCTCTTCGGGATCGATGTCGATCTGCACCACTTTTTGGCCGTCCAGCCACTGGGAGGTAACCAACCTGGTACCTACGGCCAGGATCACATCATGGCCAAACTCTTTCTTGGCGATGGTGTCATTCCTCAGCCAGAGCGCGCCCAAGCTCAGGGGGTGGTGGTCTGATATGGCGCCCTTGCCTTCAGCCGTGGTGACCACCGGGGCCTGCAAGAACTCGGCCAGTTTGGTCAAAGCCTCGGAACCTTCAGATGATATGACTCCGCCTCCGGCCCAGATAAGTGGCTTGGCAGCGCCAATCAGCGCCTCGGTAGCAGCTTCAACCTGATCGGTGGGGGCGGAAACCGGGCGCGGCGCTTCCGGCTCCAGGAGTTCCACCTCGCCCACCTCGGCTAGGGTCTCTGGTGGGATCTCGATCTCCACCGGTCGGGGGCGGCCATTCTTGAGGTTGTGGAAGGCCTCATGGACGATCTCCGGGACTTCGGCGGGATCAAGCATCCTCTTGGCCCATTTGGTGACCGGTCCGATGGCGTCCAGCTGGTCATTTACCTCGTGGAGCATGCCCCTGTCGCCGCCGATCTCGTCTTTTTCGATCTGTCCGGTAACCATCAGCACCGGAGACGACGCGGAGTAGGCGGTGGACAATGCCGAAGACGCATTCAGTAGTCCGGGGCCAGGGACGACCAACGCGGTGCCAACCTCACCACTGGCACGGGCGTAGCCGTCGGCCATGTAGGCGGTGGCCTGCTCGTGGCGGACCGTGATGAACCGGATACCTGGTTCGTCGTATAGGCCGTCCATCATGTGGTAGAGCTGCACGCCTGGCAGTCCGAATATCACCCGGACTCCCTCGCGGTATAGGGACTTGGCCAGAGCCTGGCCGCCGGTCATCTTAACCATTGATATAAACTTCCTTTCTTCTAATTGATCTTTCTTGAGTTTGCAGTTTTAGGGCCTGTTGAACTGCACCAGGATACCGTCCGGGTCATGGACGTAGATGCTTTTGATATCGCCATTGGCATCTGTGAACGACTCTCTCGAGCCTGCCAGCTCGTAACCCTTGGCAATAAGCTCATCGGCCAGGCTAGCCACGTCGGCAACGCCAAAGGATATGTGGCTGATGCCGACCTGGTCAAGGAGTATGGGCTTGCCGTCTGATTTCTCACCTGGGTGGCTGGTGAGCGTCAGAGTCGGAGTTAGGTCGTCCCCGTAGGCCAGGCTAACCCAATGACGCGTGTTGCGTTCCAGGGCGTAATTGTCCAACCGTGCGGTCTGGGTGCCGCCCTCGGTGATGTCGGTGATCTTCTCACCGATCACGGTCATGCCCAGGGCATCCCGGTAAAATTTCAGGGACTCTTCCATGTCCCGAACGCAAACTCCAACGTGGGTCACGCATGTGGCTATCATTTGTTCTTGGCTCCTTAAGCGGCAATCGCCAATCGATTACCCAAAAATAAAGTCTCTGATGGCTGTGAAGTATTCGTCGATGCCCTTAAAGAGCAGGTCGTTGTGGCCTGCCCCCCGTATCTTGATCATCTTCTTATTGGTCGAGACAAAGTTCTGAAACATCTCTTCGGCATGTTCCAAGGGTGCCAGGGTGTCCACTTCTCCGTGGATCACCAGCACTGGGATGGCGATGGATGCGGCTTTGGCTCGGTAAGCGTCCTCAAATTCTGACGCCTGCTGCGAGGAGAGGCCCGCGGTGAACTGGCCCAAACTGGGACGGCCGCTCTCAATGATTACTCCGCTTATGTCCGGGTTCTCTTTGGCCGCCAACTCGAAGGCAGAATGCCGTCCCATGGAGCGGCCCATGACGTAGACCGGCCCATGGAAGCCGCTGGCCCCAAGCACGATCTGCATGGCTTCAAGGACGGTATTGGCGTCGGAAAGCATGGTTGTGAAGGACGGAGTGCCGCCGCTCTTGCCGTAGCCACGGTAGTCGACAACAAAGAAATTCACGCCTATCTGGTTGTACAACGGAGCGATGGAGTTGTAGTCGATAGCCGTCTCGCCGTTGCCGTAGAAGAACAGGATGGTGGGGTTGCCGCTGCCAGCGGGGAAGAACCGGCAGGACAGTCCAATATCGTCACCAACGTTGATGGTGTAGTCCTGAACACCCTCTGGTGGGGGTGTCCAGCCCTGCCGCGGATAGAAGGAATTCATCGATATGTTGGGGTCGTCCAGCGCCGAGTAGTCCACATGGACCATGTTTCTCTCCGTTAATCCAAACGCGTGTTTTAGAGACCGATTTTAGCCGAAGAACCCGTCAGCCAGATGGCTTTTGATGACATCAGCCACCAGTTCTGGCCTCTGGATGGGCACGTCATGGATGCTGTCTTCAAGCCAGACGGTCTTGCTGGTAGGCAGTCGTTCCTCAGCCTCTTCCACCAGCATCAACCGGCGCTTGCCCCTCTCGTGGGTGGCCAGGTTATTTTGCTGCCTGGCCGGCATGATCAGCACCGGACACTGCACTTGGCTGTAAAGCTCCTTGGGTTTGTGATCCCACAGGCCTTCAATGATTCTCAGGTGGTTGTCCCGACTCAGATTGGCCTTGATGGTATTGTCTTCAAGGACCTGGAAATTAGCCATGACAATCTCGGCCACTTCAGAGGGCATGCCGTTCTCCTGGTGGCGGGTTCGCACCCGTTCCAAAAACGACTCGACTTTCACGCCGGTAAAGTCCGGCGGCGCCATCTCGACTTTGGCTTCTTCGATGTTGGGGTAACGGTTTGAGACGTTGATCATGCCGCCGTCGACCCAGGCCA
>PCAH01000039.1 GCA_002730485.1 Dehalococcoidia bacterium
AATTGAGATTACCGCGTGGGGCGTTGGGGATTATCTCAACCCGCCCGAGATTATTGTGGAAGGGAAGTTGCCGATTGCTCCTCAAGGGGCAACGAGTACGACCCATAGGCCAACCAGTCCTTGGATCCGACTCGGCCGTGCGGTCGTCTACAATCAGACTCAGGCTCAAGCCAATGAGAACAAGATCACGGTGTTTACGCCTTACAGGATTCAGGAGCTGCGCTTGCGTCTGAGCACGCCTCCATCGCAGAACCTCAATGTAGCGGCAACTGGCCTTCTCAACCTCAAGAATACCGACTTTTATGGTTCAACCGATATGACTGCCCGTGCTTCTGGCAGCCGTTACACGCTGGGGTACCCGGTCGATACTCTCGAGCAGATGCCGTGGGCTTGTGACGGGCTCGGGTGTGAGTATCTCTTGGGCGGACACCCAACTGTTCTCATTACAGAGGTTTCAGTCAACGGGGACTCACCATCGATTACGAGCTGGGAGAATAAGATCTGTAGTTACGAAGGCGGCATCGACCCCTTCGACGACCAGAACTTGGTGTATCGCAAGCTCTTCTATGGTGACAGTGAGGTTTCGTTTGAACGCACCCACCTCTGCGATGGCGACTGCGAGACAGGGATGAGCAACCAAGGCAGGGACCTCTTGGGGCCCTGTGGTGATGGTGTGTCAAATGGAGATGGCTGTTACACGCCGGTGAACTTCGCGCTTCTCAACTGCAACTATGCCGAGGACGACACCAATGTAGCGGGGGTTGTACTCTCGGGTATCAATATCATCCACGAAACGAGCCGTGGTGCAGTCTTGGAGACTGCGAATGGATGTCGGGTTGAGATTGACCAAGTTCGGACCGAGCCATGTTACGAATGGATCGGGCAGGACCCATCAATCGACCCGTCTAACGGTGAGCTCAATACCTACTCTGATCTCGAGTTCTTCTCGTTTAAGTCATTTAGTTACGGCCTGACACCAGATGAGCCTGAGGATGGGGATGCTCTTGCCGAGGTGAGCTATACGCAGGTGTTTTTCGACGCCGATGAAGATGGAATTCCCAATGATGGTGATGGTTCTGGAAACGCGACCGATAACCCATGTGACGCAGGCGCTAGCTGTGAGGCCGCGGACCGCGCCACGGTACTCGAGCTGCTCTTATTGCGAGGCCAGTTTTGTAATCCCGTTGATGTAAATGCATGCAATTCCGGCACCTACAATGCAGGGATAGAGGATGCGCCGGTTGTAGCGTGTGACCCAACTGATGCGGTGTGTGTTGTCGATACTAGCAATCTTCGTGCGAGGTACGGTGCGTGTGCTTGTGATGACAACTGCGGTTACTTTTTCAACGATGACCAAGTTGCCACCGACTGTGTCAATGACCAAGATGGTGATGGCGTCATCGACCAGGACGACAACTGCCCGACAATTTTCAATGAAAACCAAGAGAACCTCGATGAGGTTCTCTTCAGCGAGTGCGACCTATCAGGTGCGCTCGACTGTGTGGCCGGGGATCAACTGGGTGATTTTTGCGACTTAGATGATGACAACGATGGGGTCATCGATATGGTCGACAAGTGCCAAAGAGTCCCAAATCCGGACCAGATAGACACCGACGGCGATAACTACGGTGACCCGTGCGACATCGATGACGACGATGATGGGTGGTGCGACCAAGAGAGCAGCGATGCAGACGTATCTAATCAAGGGGTAGACGCTTGCCTCTTGAATGATGGTGCTTTCGACAACTGCACGCTCGTAGCGAATGCTGACCAAAGCAACTCGGATGCCGCGACAGGAAGCGGTGATAGCTTTGGCGATGCATGTGATGGTGACATCGATGGTGATGGCGTGTGCGACGGACTCGGAGTGGATTCGGACACATTCAATTGCTCGGTGTTGACCGATAGCGAGGGCGAGCAAGCTGTCGATGAATGCCCGTATGATGCAGCCAAGCAAGAGCCTGGAGAATGTGGTTGCGGCTCAGAACCCGGGCAGGAGACGGATGGCGACAGCGATGGTGTGATGGCGTGTCTAGACAACTGTCCAGACCACGCAAATGCGCTCCAGGCCAATTTTGACGGGGATGACCAGGGTGATGTGTGCGATGACGATGATGACAACGATGATATCGTCGAGGTCACCGCGGAAGGACTCGTCGCTGATAACTGTGTGGAATTGTCCAACCCGAGGGCGCCTTGCGGTGGGGACGATAGCGCAGCCTTTCGTTGCTTAGAGGATACCGATTGTCCAGGGGCTTACGGGACGTGCACCGCCAGTGGCTGCGCGGGGAGCTCGACGCAGGTTGCATACTGTGTGGCTACCGTTTGTATGACAGCTCCTGAAGGTGGCCAGGAGGTCACCTATCACTTGGAGACAACGAATACCGGACCGCTGATGGTGCCTGACTGTACTGGGCAGGGTAACCGCTGTGGAGATGATGGCCGTTGTGTGCTGCAGAATGATGTGGACTCGGATGGCTTTGGGGATGCATGCGATCCGGACGATGACAACGACGGTGTCTGTGATGGCTATGGTGGACCGGTGGTCTCAGTCGTTGATCCTGATGAGCGCCTCAATTGCGAGGTTCGCTCGGTTGCGGGACAAACTGTAGGCGATAACTGCCCGTTCGTGTGGAACGACCAGTCAGCTGATGCGGATGAAGATGGCACAGGCGATGTCTGTGACCACGACCGCGATGGCGACATGCTGCCGAACTATATCGACAACTGCCCTGAGGTCGAGAACATGGACCAAGCGAACAACGATGTCGCGATGGAAGCCGAAGGGGCTAAGAAGGGCGACGTCTGCGATACGGACGATGATAACGATGGTCTCCTCGATGAGCTGACCGGGGGCTCTGTATGTGACACAGGAGGCTCCGGCTGTATCGACAACTGTCCGCTCAAGGCTAACCCTGATCAGACTGATACTGATGACGACGGCGTGGGAGACAGCTGTGACCTCGATGATGACGGCGACGGTGTAGCAGATTACGAAGACAACTGCCCACTCGACGCCAACGCAGATCAAGCAGATGGCGATGATGACGGTGTTGGGCAGGCCTGTGACGTCTGTCCACTGTTTGCTGAGGATGGTGATGGCTGCGCAGATACCGACGGGTGTGCAGAGGTTGGGACGTCGTCGAGCTGCAGTAGCTCGGATGACTTAGCCCTATGTGGTGGTGTTGGCAGTGCGAACTTGTGCCCAGACGATGATGATTGACGAGGTCGAGCGAGACCTAATGGAACGACGAGATTTACTACGACTAAGGGTTGGCGTGAATGCTGACCAGCCGATGATGGAGGCATGTGATGCGTTGTGAATGGATGAGAAGCATATCAGCAGGAGTAGCTTTGGCTGCAATGCTCTTGGTGTCCAATACAGCCTTGGCGGATGTGGATTGTTCCTCGAGCTCTGAGCGTCAGTGTACGTTCAGCTTTGATGAATACAACGTCCAGAAGGCACCGAGTGTTTTTAAGTTTCAGGCGCGTATTTCACAGGCTAAGTTCCCGGTGGGGAGCGCTACTTTCAGCACACTGGTGGTGAAGGTTGAGAAGAACGACGGTGCGGTTCTCTGCCAAGAACAGTTCTCGGACGTGATGGTGCGAGACAGTGTCTTAAACCTCGAGGTGGGGCGCATGATGACGTGCGAGCTCGACGAGGTCATCAGAGACAACTCGCAGCTACGCTTCGTGGTCTGCATTGGGGGCTCAGACAACTGCCTCAAGCCGATTGCGATGGGCTCGGTACCGTATTCGGTGAAGTCGTCTTTTGCCAACCAGGCCTACAAGGCAAACCGTGCGGATTTGGCCGCGAGCGCCAACTATGCGCATCGGGTGTCTGCTGATGAGAACATCTTTAAGAATCCGAATATTTCGACGGGTTATTTTGATTTTCAAACTCCGAAGAGCGCCGTGTTGCAGGATAGTTTGATTTCAGGTGAAGACTTCTCTCCGTACGTCAACGACGGTTTTGTCGAGTGGGCGCAGGTTCTTCCATCAGTGGGGCAAGCCGACGGGTATGCGCGTTTGCATCTCTGCTCTAAGAACCTCGTGACTGCTGGCGGTAAGCTAGAGCCACTGAACGAGCTGTATTTGCATGCTGTCGACTCACGGTTTTTCGGTAACGTGGCGGTGGATGGAAATGAGGATGTTCAGGGATGGCTAGAGGTCGATAAGAACACCATTGTTCGTGGCGGGGTGACCATTACCAATCAGCACGACATTGCTAACGACGACGGTTGGGTCGGCGGAGCGGTGATTCACAATGGCCTATTGGTGGATGATGGGGTGACAGCAAGCTTTGAGGTGGATGGCATCTGGTCGACACTTCGAGGCGGTCTGGTGATCGAAGGCGCGGGCGGTGCGATTGTGGTTCCTGACTCAGAAGGCCACGGTCTGATTGTTCACGACAGTGCTGCGATTTACCCGAGCGTGGGACAGAGCACTGATGACCCAACACTCTTTGTAGATGGCCGATTCGAGGCTACCGGCACCGGGGATATCGAAGGAGATACCCGTCTCGGGGCAAATCTCGTGGTCGTCAATGATGCGGCCATCGGTGGAAGTGAGACTGTGGCTGGTAACTTGGCCGTTGGCGTCAATACCACAGTGGGTGGAAATACGGCTGTGGGTGGAACACTCGACGTGACCGGTAACACGACGCTGGGTGGGACGCTCGATGTTGCAGGAAGAACCGACGTGGGTGGTTCGCTGCACGTCAACAATATGATCCAGGCCGGTGGTGGTGGTGACTTCACTGGTAGCGGTTATTTTGGCGCGAACCTAGAGGTGGATGGCTCATCGACTCTCAATGGGCGCGTGGTAGCAGGCGGCGATGTGGATATCAGTGGTGATACGAGCGTTGGTGGAGGTCTTGCTGTGGGTGGCTCTAACTTGACGATTCCTTCAGGAAGCAACGAAGGTGAGAAGATTCAATTCGGCAAGGGGGTCGTCTTTGACGGATCAGTTCAGTTTAACGTGCAGCCCACATTCGCTGATAATCCTGAGATTGCGTCTACCCCGGGCCAAGGCTCTATTACCAACGCTAATCAGTTTGCGGGCACGCCGGTGACCGCCGATGTGATTGACTGGCACTCAGCGGGGATGAGCATTTCCGATGTTTCCGTCTCGTTTGAACGCGTGCTAGAGCTCAATGGGTCAGTTGCTGCTGGTTTGCCGCCTACCGCTTTAGATTGCCCGGGCCCGCTTAATTATATTGGTGATGGGTATTGTGATTCGGCCGTCAACACCGAAGCATGTAGCTGGGATGGGGGTGACTGTTGTGAAGCTACGTGCGAGCACGAATCAGACAGCCGCTGTCCGGTCACTGGGTATCCATTCGACTGCAAAGACCCGGTTGCAGGTCAAAACCTTGCTTCAGGGTATCTCCACATCAACGGGGGTGTGCACGATAGCTATGTCGGGCCGGTTGCCGCTGACGGCAAGGCGCCCAATGCGAATGTTGACTATGGCGATACAAAACTGCAAGCGCTCTTGATTGGCACGAAGAGCAACCATGATGTTCACATTGGCCGCAACGGTGCTGTGGTGGCCGATTTTGGGACAGACGGCATTGGGATGACTGGCAATATGTTGGTCGATGGTAACCTCGAGGTTACGGGCAACATTAGCTTCGCGGGTGATGTTGGCTTGAGCAACGGAAGCCTCGCTCTCAGTGGTATCAACAGCGGTGGTGGCAATGTTAGCTTCGGTACAGGAGGTGCGGTGAGCAACGTGACGGTGCATGGTCGCCTTCGTGCGAACGGGCCCATTTATGCTTCTGGTGGTGGTGACGTGAGTTTGGGTACGACCACCGGTCGAATCATCATTGGTGCCGAAGGTGAAGCGAACATCGGGATCGACTCAAATGAGATGCAGGCTCGTAGCTCGGGTGGTTCCGCGGCTACTCTCTACTTCAACCACGAGGGTGGCGCTGTTTACATGGGTAACGGCAACGCAAAGCACATTCGGTTCGATACCTATTCCAACGGTTTTAAGGTGGATGCGCGTAATGGAATTAGTGGTAGGGCCAATCTCTTTCTCAACCCTGATGGTGGGACTGTGTTTGTAGGCCACGCGGGTTCGGCAAATCTCAATGTCAACGGTGCCGTCACGGCCACAACGGCCAGCATTGGTGCAGGCGGGCTCTATGTGACGAGCGATGGTCGTATTTATCAAGACATGGCTAACAACAACTCGTACGACGTCTGGATTCAAGGCAGCAATGGCGGCAGCGGTGGTGCGAGAAACCTGGCACTCCTGGGGGTGACAGCGGGTGATTATCTCTGGGTGAACTATTACAGCGAGTACGCCGGCGGTACGTATATCGGGGGCCCGGTTTCGGTTCAGGGTAACCTATCGGTTCAGGGTAACCTAGCTGTAACCGGCACGATTGCCGGTGTGGGTATCGACCGAACGGGCTGTGCATGGACGGGCTGTATGGACACTGGTGGTAGTAGCTTCACCTGCCCAGCGGCGCGTCCTGTGATGGTTGGCATTGACATTGCGGCAGATGATGACCAGAAGCCAGGCGGCTGTACCTACACCAACGCTGAGGACGAAATTCGTCTCTATTGTTGCGCGCTACAGCTGGTGGCCAATTGAGAGACGAGGGGCGGGGATGATGAGATTTCTTGAGCAGGTATCGATGGCGGTTGTTGCGTCTGCAATGGTTGTTGCTGTGGGCTGTCAGGACCCGGTAGCAGTTGCAAGGACGACTGCAGCTGAAGAGCACCGTGGCCATGCCGAGCGTGCACTCGCCGAGGGCGAGTACGCACGTGCTCTTGCCGCAGCCGAGCAGGCGGCTCTCTATGATCCCTTCACGCCGCAGCATCAAGACTTGGTGAACCGGGTCAAGCTCAGTGCCATTGCCGAGGCAACGCGCCCCATTCGCGTGGAGGATGGTGAGTCACTCGCATACATCGCCGAGGCGATGGCAGGGCGTGATGCTCAGCACGTCCATGTTTATCAGACAGCTTTGGGACGGCTTCGGTTCTTGCTTGGGCAAAACGAGCTAGCCAAAGAAGCACTCGATGCAGCCTTGGCTGCTAAGCCTAGCTATTGGGCGGCAAGCCAAGCCATGGCCGTGTATCTCGAAGGGCAGGGGGACTTGACCGGCGCGGTTGAGCACATTCGCGCTAGCTTCTCAGCCAACACGGAGCACTTGGGATTGCAGGCGCAGCTCGGCAATCTCTTGGTTCGCTCGGGTCAGGTGGCAGAGGG
>PCAH01000040.1 GCA_002730485.1 Dehalococcoidia bacterium
ATTGGAAATAGGTTGGGTCCGGTTTGAGCAGACCCATCTCGTTGGAGAGGAAATAACGGTCAAATGCGCCCAGAAACTCGAAATTTTCCATGGAATGGGCAATGTGGATGCCGTCGGTGTTTGAGGCCAGAATCAGTCTATGGCAACGCCCCAACTCCTTTACAAGAGCTGCCATGTCTTCGTCTTCTCTCAAGATACGATTCCAAATGTCGATGAATTGGTCAAAGGCGACATCCGCCTGGATCTTGGCGCAAATGGAACGGTGGAATTCCTGGGGTGTCAGTTGCCCCAACATGGAAGACTGGACTATTGGCCCGTTTCGGACTTCCGTGGAAACAGCTTCATAACTCTGGTTGGAGAGTTCGGCCAAAGGGGTGCACGCCTTGTGCCAGTCCAGGTGCAGGAGGACACCACCTAGGTCGAAGATTATGGTTGCAGCCATCTGAATCCCAGGGGCGGCGGGTTTTGAAGGCTTATCTTATCAGGCCGTTGGCTGTGCAACAGAGGTCTATCCCAACTGACGCTGCGTCCTCATCGGTGGGGTCGGACGCGAGCTGAAGAAGAAGAACACTGAGCTGGACCCGTACATGATCAGGAACACGATCAGGCCGATGTGGTAGGAGTCGGTGCGGTCGAACATCCAACCGAGGAATAGAGGCGACGCCAGCATGCCGACGCTGTAGACGGCGGTGATGATGCCGATGATGGTGGCAAAGTTGCGCCGCCCGTAGTACTGGCCCATCAACACCCAGTTAAGGGTGGTCGCGCCTTCTAATAAGGCGATACCGGCCACGAACACGTAGACCGACCAACTGGCATCTACGAAGATCATGGTGAACAATCCCAGGGTCCCAAAGGCCATACCCATGGACAGGATGTAGCGGGTTTGGATGCCCGAGTTGTAGAGTCCGAAGAACAGCCTGGCTGGTATGGCGATGAAGAACAACAGGGCGACGAGATCGGCGCCTGACTGCTCACTGAGACCCTTCCAGGCCATGATGGGGATGGCGTGCACCAGCAGACCGCTGGTCACCGAGATGCGCAGTGAACTGCCGGTGAGCATCAGCCAAAAAGTGGTGGTCTTCATGGCTTCTTTGACGCCAAAATCACTCTCGGAGATACGTGCTCTGGCTGCAACAGTTGTTGGCTGGTCCAGAGCCTCTGGTGACTGGTCGATGTCGATGCCCACGCTCTCCGGAGACCGCTTGATGAAGAACGATGTGGGGATTGAAAGGACCACCACGAAGATCCCGGCGTAGAGCAGAACGGTCCGCCAGCCCAGCGCTTCCACACCTCGGGACAGCAGTGGCACCATGAACGCCCCGCCGATAGTGTATGACGTAATGACCAACGTCATGGCCACGGCCTTGCGTTTGACGAACCACCGGTTGATCACCGCAAGAAAGGTCTGGCCGAAACTGGTGTTATTGCCTACTGCCACCATGCCGATGAACACGACCAGGAATATCCAGTAGGTATGGACGATGGACAGGATCGCCAAGCCGCCGCCCACCATCAACCCGCCGAATATGATGATCGGTCGGGAGTCGAACTTGTCCACGATCCAGCCGGTAATGGGCCCGGCGATACCGGCTTCACCACGGGAGAGGGCAAAGATGAGTGAAGTGGATGCGCTACTGAGTTCCAGGTCGCGCTGGATGTGCAGGAAGAAGACCGGGAAGCCGTAGACGAAGATGCTGCCGCAGAAGACTGCCAGGAAAGAACAGGCCCCAACAACCTGCCAACCGGGGTAGGCAAGGGTCTGTTTCAGCTTGGCGAGGGTCGATTGGGGACGCGGACTCGGCGCTTCTGAAGTAGTCACGCAAAACAATGTAACATGAAATCGAATAGTAACCCAATAGTTATATCGCAATAATTGATATTGAATAATCAGCTATCGCAGACTGTCGTCGGCGTGAGATATCATCTCCTCACCGTCGATAAAAGGAGGCCCTTGTGGCTGTAATAGTGACCATCGGTTTGCAGATAGACCCTGATCGATTGGACGAGTTCAAGCAGATAATGAGAGAGATCCTGCCGGATACCAGGGCATTCTCTGGGTGCATATCAGTCGAGGTGCTAGAACATCATGATGTTACCGGCGGCATCACCTTACTTGAAAAATGGGACTCGGTTGAGGACCAGGTGAAATACATCAACTGGCGAACGGAGACCGGGATGATGGGAACCCTGGGAGGCTTCTTAGTGGCAGAGCCAGTGATCCTCTACTACGACAAGCTCGACGCTTAAGAAGACAAAGAAGCAGTTGGATGACTGGGTTTTTTTACCGTTATCTTGATTGTCGATTAACACAGCGGCCCCTGGCTTGCTGGCGTTTCGGTTAGAACTAACTCGTTGATTTTGCTAGCATCGGTTGATGGACCTACGCAGAATCACACGTGCGCTTATCGCACTGGCATCTCTGCTTCTCGTTATTGCGTGCGGAGAGGCGGGTTCGCCTGATCAGCCGACCGTGACCCAAACCCCGTCAGCAACCAACACCGGACTAGTTTCTGCGACCCCTGAGTTATTAGCCGGCAATAGAGAAACTCCCATTGCCGGTTCTTCTCAGCCCACGGCAACGCCCCATCCAGATATTGTCGAACCGACCCAACAATATGTGGCACCGGTTGCCAACTCTCAGCGGGAAGTGGCGACCGCGGTTTTCTACGACCAATACGGAATTACCCTGGAGTACTATTGGCCGCTCGATGCGCGGAGTAACCTCTCTGCAGAGGAAACCGAGATACTGGCCTACAACAGCACGGATGGGCCCATCGAGTTCAGGTCTCCTGTTATCGCGTTCGTTGAAAACGGGATTGTCAGATCACAGACCAGCGGCACCTGGGAAAAATTCCCAACACTTGCCAGTTGGGATCGGATTGAATATCTCCAGATACCGCCATCGTCTTACGGTGGTGAACCTCTGCTGGCTGACGCCGGAGAGAAGATTAAGTTGCATTGGCACATGGACGGAGTCGCCTCCCCAGATACCGCCCAGACAGTGACCCTTGAATTGACGGTGGTCATGGATGGGCGCGAGATTGAGATCAATGAAACGCTGGTCAGAGGAGGCGGTGAGTCGGCCTCGGCGATTCCAATCGTGACCGCGACTCCGGCGTCGACTAGTGCCGATACAGGCCATGAATCCAGTCCGGGGTCAGACAGCATAGGGCAGACTGGTCCAAATGTACGGTGGACGTTCAACGGAACGGAGTGGGCAGCCAATGGCACCGCGCCAAGCTGCTCGGAGCCCCTCGGACTTCAGACGCCGGTTGATATGAGCATCGTCACGGGCGCTTTATGGCCGGGCCAGCAGCGCGGAGCATACGTTGCCCACGGCGGTTTCAGGTTTGATGATAACGTCGACAATCAAGCCATAGTCCGTGCACCCCTCGGTTCCCACTTGGTCCAGGCCAGTCAATACCTATCCGGTGGGACACCCCAATATCTGTTGTTCTTCTCAGTGCCCTGCGGGTTCTTCTACCGATTTGATCACGTACTCGAAGTGCCACCGGCTATGGCTGAGGCATTGAAAGACATCCCGATTGGAGGGGAAGGCGAAAGCAGGACAAGTTTTATCAATCCGCCGCTGTGGGTCGATCAAGGCGATATCGTCGGGACGGCAGTGGGTATCCCTCCATCCAACATCTTTGTGGATTTTGGTCTCTACGACGTCCGACAGCCCAACTATGTGACTCCAGACCCGGCATGGGCTGACCTGTTTGCCAGGGATAAAGAGTTTGGGCATTACGGTGTGTGCTTCTTTGACTACCTGCCGGGGACCGACGGCGATACGATGCGCTCCCTCCCCACTGGTATGGAAGGCAAAACATCTGATTTCTGTGACTAGCGGTTTTGCCTGGGCCTGTCTTTTTGTGTAACATCGCCCGACAACCCGCGTTTCCTATATAAGGAGTCCTAATGGCCTTTCAGATGTATATTTCGCTACAGGGTGATAACCGGATTGTCAGGTTTTTGATGGACCCCGATACCGGCGCTCTGGAGAGTCTAGGCGCCCTGGAAGTCTCAGGCGGTCCGGCTCCAATGACTTTCAACCCGACCAACACAACTCTCTACGTTGGCCGCAGAGACGGGCTGGAGTTGACTAGCTATTCGATCGATCAGCGGACGGGTGACCTTGCGGAAACCGGGAGTGTTGGGCTGGGTGGCGAACCCTGCTATCTGGCTACCGATCACACTGGTAGGTATGTGCTATCGGCCTACTACCAGGCTGGCCACTGCGCTGTACATCCCATCGACGGCTCAGGCGCGGTCGGCGGAGCGGCTACCGAGTGGTTGGAAACGGGTTCCGGCGCTCACTGCTTCCAGACCGACCCGTCGAATAGGTATGCCTTCTTGCCGCATATCGCCAACGGCTCGGGCGGGATCGCCCGCCTGCCGGTGGAACGGCAGCAGGCGGTGAACGCCATTTACCAATACAAGTTCGACGCCGCCACTGGACGTTTGACCCCCAACGACCCGTTGGTTGTTCCCCAGGGAGAGGAGATAGGCCCTCGGCATTACCGCTTCCACCCGACCAAAGACTTGGTCTACGTTTCCAATGAACAGGGCGGCAGCGTGACGGTGTACGCCCTGGATACGGGTAAAGGAACCCTATCGGCCATCCAGACCATCACCACATTGCCTGCCGACTACGTGGGGCACATCTCCTGCTCCCAGATACAGATACACCCGACTGGGAATTACCTTTACGTGGGCAACCGGGGCCACAACAGCATCGCCTCATTCTCCATAGACGGCAGTACTGGGATGCTGACGGCCACTGGCTGGGAGGCGGTTGATCCCGTCCCTCGCGCTATCAGCCTGGACCCGACGGGGAACTTCCTGTTCGTGACCGGTCTGGAATCCGGCAACCTGATCACATTCCGAGTTGACCAGAAGACGGGTGGGTTAACCCGCCTGGTCAGCCAACCGATCGGAAGCCTACCAATGTGGGTTTCCATCGCAAACTTGCCGGGATAGTCGTCACTTGGGGTTCTAGACACCAACTATTAGGGCTGGGTCATCTCCCCGAACCGGTCCCAGTGGACGATCTCATTGAAGGGTACTCGGGGCGTGCCTGGTGGCTTTGGGATGTCGGCCCGATAGCCGAACGCCAGCACGGTGATTAGGTCCATCTTTTCGGGGATGTTCAGCAGTGACTTCACCGCTACGACCTGGTCTTCGTCGCGCACACCCACGAAGCACATGCCCACGCCCTCTGACCAGGCCATGAGTTCCATGCTTTGTATCGCCCGGCCGGCGTCCAATTGCGGCCTGGGGGCGTCGTCCATCACCACGGCCACGGCAAAGGGAGCTTGGCCAACGAACGGCCCTTGCTTGCAGATGCCGCCCAGCTTGGACAGGGTATCCCGGTCCTGGATCGCGATGAAGGACCATTTCTGCGTGTTACTGGAGCTGGGTGACCAGCGTGCACACTGCAGAATCTTTTTGATCAGCTTCTGGGGAATCGGGTCGGGCTTGTAATCCCGTACCGTCCGGCGGGACCTGATGGCTTGATAGACTTTCATGTTTTGCTCCAGTGGGTGGGGTTTGTTTTCTTTATAGCTTTACCTTGTCGATAATACACTGCCCAATGAATTATCAATTCATATTACTAATATGGGATAATTAGTGACTGAATTCATCAAGTGATGGAGCGACGATGTCTGCTTATGGGTTTGATCAAGATCAATGGGACGCAGCTAAAGTTGAAGCTAAGGAGATTCTTATCGAGCGGGCGAAAATTCGGAGTATGATTCCCTACTCTGATTTGGCCTCAGCAATAACTGAAATAAACATCGAAGCGCATGACGCTCGTTTATTTCATTTGTTGGGCCAGATTTCTCAGGAAGAAGACGCCATTGGTCATGGCATGTTGACCGTGATAGTTGTCCACAAGAATGGAGACATGGAACCTGGCCCGGGATTTTTTGAACTTGCAAAAGAGTTAGGGAGGGATACTTCAGATAGCCTGGTGTGCTGGGTTAATGAACTTCACAAAGTTCATTCTTATTGGAGCAATTAATTTTCGAGGGAAAATGGTTGGTTCCTTGGCGATACCGGCTGGAATTGGATTGTTTGACCAATTACTTCGTAGAAAATCTAAAACCTAACCCTAATCCGACCCAGGCCTCATGTGTGAGCGGACGATCTCGGCGTGATGTTTGATTTTTTCTCGGTCCATGGTTAGGGGTTGTCCCTGGGCGTCGAAAGGCTTTTTAAAATCAAAGGCGTGGGCGGTGGGGCCGTTGTCGTGTAGGTGTTCCAGGCGTATGGAGCCTTCCGCCCGTGTTGGGATTTCATCATCGGGAATCCACCAGGATACGTAGGCGGGCCAATCACCTTTGACGAACCAATCGTACCGCTTCTTCAGCACCTCGGCGTGGAACCCGGCATAGGTGAAGGCGTACACGGACTCGACGTCGTCCCAGACAGACAGAGTTGCGGCGGTGTCACGGTGGTTGCCGGTGGTGAGGAAGCGGGGGCTGACGTCTCGGTCACCCCAGTCGTCGTTGCGGTCAGCGTGGTTCCGCTTCCAACTCAGGCCTGCTCGGTCACCAAACCCAGGGGTGTTCTCGGCGCTGACATACACGAATGGGTTCCGGTCGTGGAACTCTTTATTGGACTCAGAATCCCTAGGTTCTTTGAATATCGCGAAGGTATACAAGACCACTTTGGCCATGGCGGAACCTCATCAATTGCCGGGTTGGTAGGCAGCCAATTGACGGGGCAATTATAGCCGACATCGCGTTGAGAGAGATTAGAAGACCGGCTTAAGGAGAAGTCAAAGATGACCGAGGGATAGACGGGGTGCTCAGGCGCCGGTCAGGCTTTGGCCTGGGAGTAGGGAATGATCGTTACACCGAGTCCTGCTTCCACACCAAAGCTGACCTCGTTGTCTCTGGTCAGGTCGACATCGTCCAGCTTGACCACCGTGATCATGCGGATCACCTTGTCCAAAATCTTGCCGGTGCGGAAGTTTAGGTGTGTCTCGCATAGGGAGCAGGTGCGGGCGAGAAGGTCCGTGTTGAGCGCAACAGAGTGGGTGACCAAAACTATGGTCAGTCCCATGTTGGTTAGTCTCTTACACGTGGAGAAGAAGCTGATGATCGCCTGTTCTTGGCTGGTGCTGGCCAGGTTCGTGATCGCATCCACGATGAGGACGTTATGCTTCCGTTGGACTCCCTCCAATTCCAGCGCCAACTCTTCCAGAAGTGGCCCTGAATCGCGGCCCGTCACCGGTGGTTGCAGCGGATAGACAACGAGATTCTCCGACTTGATGGCTTCCGACCAGTCCATGGCAATGGAACTCACCTGAGCCTCAAGGCTTCTGGGGGTATGCTGGGAAGTGAAGTAGGCCACCTTGTGCCCCTCGGCAATCGCCCCATTGGCGATGTATTGACAGATGACACTCTTGCCAGTGGCCGATGGTCCTTCGATCAGACACAGAGACCCAAGCCTTAGGCCTCCAGACATCTTCTTTTCCAGAGGAGCCAATTGGGTTCCCAGGGGTATCAACTTGGAACTATTGCTTCCGTCTTTGGCGTTTCTATAGAGAGTGGAACCTCCCCAGACCATCTTAGAGTCGTGGCCTTCCTTTGAGTTTGCCCCCGACTCTCGAAGTGCCACTCTGATGGTCGCCATCAGGTGTTCGGGCTCAAAGGGTTTTGACACGTAGTGGCGAACGCCCGGTTTCAAGGCATTTTGTTCGCCTTCCAACGCTCCCACTGCGGTCAACATAACAACGGGTATGGAGCTGGTCAGAGGATTCTGCTGGAGCTTCTCCATGACCTGAAAGCCGTTCAACTCCGGCATCATCACCTCAAGAAGGATGAGATCAGGAAGCTCCTTGCAAGCTAGATTGTAGGTTTCGGAGCCGTTTTTGGTTTCTAGAACGTCGTACCCACGGTCGAAGAGGGTGTCGACCACCAACTCCCGTATATCTCGCTCGTCCTCGGCGACCAATATTCTTGTCATACCAGTTGTATCCGTCCCACGTAGCTTTTGGCGTGACCAACGCTGCTGGTCAAACGCTAAAGATGTTGGGATCACGCATGAATCCTTTGAAGGGTCATGCAGTTCACCCCATCATGAACAATTGTTTCATTTGGCATGACTAAGACCAAGCACCCTGCGGGCCATACAACTGGCTCAAAATGGTCTCGACGCAGTGGGCCGGAAGGGTCACCGGTTCTGTGATTCCCAGGGGCAGGGACCGTCTAACCGCCGCTGCCGTTATCGAATTGGACCAGGATTCCGTCCGGATCCAGGCAATAGAAAGAGCTCATCTCTCCTTGGGCGTTGGTGAATGTCTCGATTCCCCCGGGTATCTCCACGCCTTTGGCCACCAGCTCCTCAGCCAGTCCGGGCAGGTCATCCACGGTGAAGGCGTAGTGGCTGACTCCGATCTGGTCCAGTTTGATGGGTTCGCCGTCGGGCTGGTCATCCGGGTGGCAGGTCATGACCAGGTACGGCTCTTGGCCTTCAGCCCAGTCAAGATGCACCACCCGCCTGGTGTCTCTTACATGCTTGTAGGTCTGGGTACGGGAGCCACCACGGGTGTCCTGGATGGCGTCCATGGTCACCGTCATCCCCAGGATGTCGCGGTAGAACGCCAAGGATTTGTCCAAATCACGGACACAGACTGCAATGTGGGAAACAGCTCTAGCTTTCATAAGTTATGGCGCCTCATATCAGGTAGATTCAGCTCGCACGCGTTGCTGGTTCAGATTCTAAGCGAAACTCTCGAAAAATACAGGTGGGTTGCGGTCTATCAAAGTAGATTGACGAACCAGATTTAAATCGAGAAAAAAAGCTTGCTCGGGAATTTGATGCATTTGCATCCAACAACCGCCTATACTCCCATTGCCCACCACGCCAGATATAAAGTTGAATCCGGAGATGAACCATGGCCAAGAGCTGGACAGACATGGTGAACGAAGCAAAGGCCGAGGTGACCGGCGTTAGCCCGGTAGAAGCCCACCAGAGATTGCAAGACGACCCAGAAGCTCTGCTTATAGAAGTTAGAGATGCGGAGTCGGTACCCATGGAAGACCGGTCTCCGGATGTTGTGATGATCTCTCTGGGCTCCCTTCCCATGCGGGCCGATCTGGAGATAGCTGAGAGACTGAGAGACCCGCGATTGGAAGACCGTTCCAGACAGGTGATAGTCACTTGAGGCGGCGGCCAGATGGCAGTGCTTGGGGCCCAGGTGCTACAGGACATGGGATTTACCAACGTGACCTATATGGACGGCGGTATGCGGGGCTGGAAGGCGGAAGGACTGCCAACAACCGAATAGCCATTAATAGACCAACCTGAACCCGGACTTGGACGCAGGTGAATGTCACATTTCGAATTACGCTGCCCGCAGTACAGCAGATCCAGATCAGCGGATATGTCAGTGGAGGTTTGCCTCGATTGCGGCTCGCCTCTGGATGTCGCCTATCTCGGTGCGAGTCATACAAACGGCAACGCAATGCCGACGCCAGTCCACAACCCAGGCTTGTCCGTGACCTTGGGAGAAGGCGATACACCAAGTGTGCTACTGACAAATCTGAGCGCCAAACTGCCTCCGATGCAACTATTTGCAAAGTTGGAGTTCCTGAACCCCACCGGGTCTTTCAAGGACCGTGGCACCGCCACCATGCTCTCGGTGGCCAAGGAATTTGGGGTCAAAGAGTTGGTTGAGGACTCGTCCGGCAACGCCGGAGCTTCGGTCTCGGCCTATGCAGCCCGCGCCGGAATCAAGTCCCACATCTTTGTGCCGGCCGATGCCCCGGAGGCTAAACTCCGGCAGATCAAGGCCTACGGCACCACCGTGCACCCAATCGGCGGTGTGAGAGGGGATGTCACCGCAGCGGCCATCGCCTACAGTAAGCAGCATGACTTGGTTTACGCATCCCATATGTTGAGCCCCTACTTCGCTGAAGGGACCAAGGCCTTCGCCTACGAGGTTGCTCAGCAGTTTGACCAGCGAATGCCCGATCATGTCGTGTTTCCGGTGGGTAACGGCTCCCTGTTCATCGGCGCTTACAATGGGTTCAAAGAACTGCTCGCTTCGGGACGCATCAAGAAGGTTCCCGAGCTGCATTGTGTACAATCTCGGAATGTCATGCCCTTAGTCGCCGCTTTTACCGGCGAGGAATGGAGCCCAAAGGCAGCCACCAAGACCGTTGCCGGCGGAATATCTATTTCCGCGCCGTCCCGTCAGTGGCAGATTCTCAACATCCTAAATCTCTCCGGCGGAACCGCAGTGGCGGTGGAAGAAGCCAGCATCATCCAGATGCAAAAAGATTTGGCCGAGCAAGAAGGTATATTCGCAGAGCCAACATCAGCCGCAGCATTTGCTGGGTTGGAAGTTTTGGCTAACCAAGGAGCGATCAAAGAGGGAGATTCGGTGCTGGTTCCGGTGACCGGGTTTGGCCTGAAAGACGAGTCTCCACTGTAAGGCTACCCGCACTTCAGAGTGACCGATCATGGAGGAAATAAGATGAAATTGCAGATAATGTCTCCGGCCGCAGACCGGGTGGATTTCAAGGTGCCGCCTGCGCCGCGCCTGACTGGTCTAGAGGGCAAGACCATTGGCTTGTACAACAACATGACCGGCGGGGCCGATGTTGCCGTTGACCGGGTGGCCCACCACCTCAGTCAGCGGTTTTCCGGTGTGAAGTTTGAACGGTACGGCGGCGACCTGCGGCCCGGGCGACCTTCCCTAAGTCGGGGAGTCCATATAGATGAGGATGAGGCCTCGGTGATTGCCACCGAGGTTGACGCTATGATCGGGGCCACTGCCCATTGAGGTGGATGCACGTCGTGGCTTGCCCATGACATGGTCGCGGTTGAGAAGGCCGGTGTTCCTGCGGTGGCCATCGCCGCCAGGAGCTTTGCCCGGGCGTGGCAGTCCTGCGTCGATGGCTGGGGACAACCCAATGCGCCGTTCGTAACCATTCCCCACGCCACCACCGGCCAGCAGGAAGACTTCATCCACAAGATGGTGGATGAGCAGATCGACGAGATCATCGAGCGTCTCACTTCCATCCCGGCTTCTGCCGGAGCGCCGAGGGGGGCCAGGAACGGTAATCAGGCGGCCAAGGTGTTCACCGTTGAATTGGACGAGA
>PCAH01000041.1 GCA_002730485.1 Dehalococcoidia bacterium
CCCAATCGATGGGGGCAAGCCAGTGGGACTTGTTCCGTAAGATTATTCTGCCTGGTACTTTGCCATCGATCTTTATCGGTGCGGCGGTGGGCATGGGAATCACCTGGGAGGTCGTGTTGGCCGGCGAGATGATTTCTGGTGGTGGACAACAAGGCGGTGGAGGGCTGGGTTTCTTTATCTGGAGTTCCTACATGGGCGGTGTGATGGATCAGGTGATCGTGGGCATGATCAGCATAGGGTTGGCAGGTTATATCTCGAGTAGCGTAATTCGTCGCATCGGTTACCTGACAATGCCCTGGCGAAGAATGTTTTGAGTGTGATACGCCACGGGGACATAACAGTAACTTACGAAAATGATTGGCGGGATGGATAGATGGCAAATGCACCTGACATGATGCAAGTAACTGACGTCTCCAAGAGTTTTGGAGAGGACTGGGAACGCGAAACGGTTGTAGAGCGCCTCAACCTCAGCATCAAACGTAATCAACTCACCGCTATTGTGGGTCCCTCAGGCTGTGGAAAATCGACTGTGGTTAACCTGCTGGCTGGGTTCGAATTGCCCGATAGTGGCCAGATTGTGCTCGACGGAAAGCCTGTCACCGGGCCGAGCAAGAACGCACTGGTGGTATTTCAGGAAACAGCTCTGATGCCGTGGCTTACAACCTACCAGAATGTGACTTTCGGCCCTAAACTGCGCGGCGACATGGCGGCAGATCAACTGAAAGAGGCAGCCGAAAAGATTATCGAAACTGTCGGGCTCAGAGAGTTTCGAGACAAGTATCCGCTCCAGCTATCGGGTGGTATGCAGCGACGTGCAGAACTGGCCCGGGCACTGATCAACCAGCCGCTCGTGATGATTATGGATGAGCCGTTTCGTGGTCTGGATGCGATGACGCGACAGTTGATGCAGGAGTTCTACCTGCGTTTGTGTGAGCAAGAGGCGCGGACCAACGTTTTTGTAACCTCCGAACTGGAAGAGGCGATAATTCTGGCAGATAGCCTGGTTGTTCTGTCCAATCGACCGGCTACCGCAAGGGAGGTCCTGCAGATTGACCTGCCTCGCCCGAGAGACCTGGGCATGCTGAGTTCACCGCAGGCGTATGAGTACAAGCGCCACGCGATGGAGATGCTGCATGAAGAGGCGTTAAAGAGTTTTAAGGGAACCGGGTCAAGCTCAGATTTTCTGGAGGCGTATTCCCGCCGTACCTAACTTACCAGTAGCAGTATCGCGGTGGTGGTTCTCGGAGATTATGGTCACCTATGGGCGAGTTCGAATTTTTACTCAACCGACCTGTCATCATCACCTGTGCAATCGCGGGCGCCGCGGTTGCCACAATGGGTCCCTATATGCTGAGAAAATGCGGTTTGCATAGCGACCGGGCACATGTCGTGGTGGTCCGGGCGGGACACATCATTTCCTGGCTCAGTGTTGCCTTATTCATCGTCGCAGGTTTTCTTTCCGATCGTTGATTGATAGAGCGCCACGCAGGTTAGACTCTATTCGCAGCAATCAGTAAACGGACAACAGTGTGCTCGAGATAGATAATCTCTCTAAGTGTTTCGGAAAGATTCGGGCGGTAGACCGACTCTCCCTGAGTCTGGAATCAGATTCAGTCGTAGGCTTCCTGGGACCCAACGGCGCCGGCAAGACCACCACCATGCGGATGGTTTCCGGGTATCTGCTCCCCGACAGCGGCTCAGTCCGGATTTGCGGGCACGATATCGTACGGCAAGCCCAGGCGGCCCAGATGGCCCTGGGCTATCTTCCCGAAGCACCTAATGGTTTCGGACGGTTAACGGTCTATGAGTTTCTGATGTTCTGTGGCCAGGCCCGGTATTTGTCGGGTCAGATCCTGAAAAGGGCGATTGATCAGACCTGCGAGCGGGTTGAATTGAGTCCGGCATTGTCGCGACCTCTCTCAGAATTATCCAAGGGCTGGCGGCAAAGAGCTTGGTTGGCTCAGGCGATTCTGCACGAACCCAGGGTGCTGGTGCTGGATGAGCCCACGGATGGTTTAGATCCCAACCAGAAAGAACTGGTGCGACGGTTGGTGCGTGATCTGAAAGAGGGCAGAACCATCGTGCTGTCAACCCACATTCTAGAAGAGGCAGAAGAGTTGTGTGATCGTGTCGTGATTATTAACCAGGGTCAACTGATCGCGGATGCTGCTCTGGTGAGCCTGGTCGATGGCGCTGGGCGTCTCGGCGCCCGCTTCAGACAATTAACCACTCATAATTCAGAGTCTGCAGTGGTCGCCTGATCGTGCTGTCGATGTAATGACTGAATTTAAGGTCAGTGTGATTTCTGGGTTCAGTGCAGTGCTGCGCCATGAATTGAGAGTGCTGTTTTTTACTCCGTTGAGTTATCTTTTCCAGGCAGCCTTTCTACTGGGGTTAACGACCTGCATTTTTCTGGTCGCTGATTTTTACTCGTCCGACGAGGCGACGCTGCGCTTACTGTTGGGGTTTATTCCTTGGGTCTCCCTGGTGTTAGTGCCAGCGCTGGCAATGTCAGCGTGGACAGATGGTCAGGCGGATCGTGAAATGGAACTGACCTATTCTTTGCCGATCAGTCCGCCCGCTATTGTGATGGGTAAGTTTGTGGCGGGTTACCTGCTTTTGCTCCTGACGTTGGCCTTCACCTTACCTTTCGCTGTCACGGTGGCCTATCTGGGTGAGCCTGATCTGGGTGTGGTGGTGGCGGGTTATCTCGCTTGTGCTTTGTTACTCGGCGCCTGTTTTGCGGTTTCGCTGCTGGCGGCTGCTTTGGTTCGCGAGGTCGTCGGCGCATTTGTTGCAGGCATCGCAGCGCTATTTCTGATGATGCTTTGTGGGTGGGACGTGTTCGGTCGACTCCTGCGCACCGTGCTGCCCCAGTGGACGTGGGAAACCCTTTCGGCCTACAGCCCGGTGACTTGGCTTAATCAGCTTGGAGAAGGGGTTATACGCCCTCAGAGCCTTGTGTACTTTGGATTGACCGTTGGCGCGGCCTTGCTGGTGACACATTGGGTAGTGGAGCAAAGACGCCGGGGTGGCCTCACAAGATTGTTCTTGGGAACCCGCTTGGCTCGGTTAGTAGCGTTGTGCCTAATATGGCTACTGGGCATTCCGTTGGCAGCCAATCTTCCGGGACAGATTGACCTTACGGCTGAGAAGGAATTCAGCCTTCATGCTGGGACGAAACAGGTGCTGGAGCGGTTGCCAGAAGGAACCCAGGTCACGCTTTATTGGAGTGAGACCGGAGATACCATCCCGGCGTCGATTAAGTCTCATGCGCGGCGGATTCAGCGATTGTTGGCATCAATGTCTACGCGATCCACGCTAGAGTGGAATCTGGTGAATCCCGAGCCTGATACGGAACAGGAACTGCAGGCCATGGCGCGCGGTATCCACCGGGTACCCATGTCGTCGGGCGATCACTTTTTTCTGGGGCTTACCGTAGAGCAAGGTGGACGGCTTGGGCGGATTCCGTATCTGGATATTCGTCGGGAAAGCCTGCTGGAATATGACGTGGTTCAGGCTATGAACGGCCTGACTCGAAAATCGACACCTCGTGTCGCGATGATCAGCCCTTTGTTACCTTCCTCAGCGGCACTCGCCGAGCGCGAAGGTCTGTCATTCATGGCTGAACTCAAGCGTGCCTATGACCTGGCTGTAGTGCCCTTTTTTGAGACAGCACTTCCTGCTGATTTAGACGCGTTGATCCTGATGGGCACAGACATCCTTCACGAGAACATGCTTTATGCCATAGACCAGTATGTGATGGGCGGTGGCAGTTTGATTGTGATGATCGATCCTTATACCCGGGTCAAGCCCGCCAATAACGTCACGAATCCCCAGCCATCGGAGCAGATTAATGATATTTCTGACCTGTTAGCAAAGTACGGAATCTATTACCGGGGTGAGGATATTATCGGCGACGCGCAGTTGGCGTCTGTGGTAGCTGATGATCAACAAGGCCGTCTTAACTATCCTTACTGGATGCGCGTAGGTCATTCGGGGCTATCAACGGCGCATCCAACGACAGCCAATCTGAATGAGGTGCTGTTGGTTGAGCCAGGTTCGCTTGAGTTGGCTGCAGCAGCCGATGGTGTGGCTCTGGTTTCTACAACAGCAAAAGCGGGTCTCTATCCCAGGGATCAGTTTGGCCACGGAACCCCACGTGAGTTAGCGATGGCTTTTACAGGGCAGTCTCAGCAAAGAATACTGGCTGCGGCTGTGCGCGGGCCACTGTGGAGCGCGTATGCCTCATCTCTGGCAACGACCGGCACTGGTACGCATCTGAAGCAGTCCCGAGGAACCCCGGTAGTCTTTGTGGTGGCCGATGTAGATTGGCTGTTCGATCCATTCTCACTGCAGCAAACCAGACTTGGGCAGGATACGGTGGTGCGACCACTGAATGACAATCTGGCTTTGCTTTTGAACATGGTCGAGTTTGCAACAGGCGATGAGGCGTTGCTGGGAATAAGATCCCGTGGCCAGTTGCAGAGGCCGTTTACACACGTCGCAGATCTTTTCCGTGCGGCCCAGGCCAGACTGCAGGAGAGAGAAGCGGTACTTTCGGGCGAAGTAAACCAGCTTGAACAACAGATCAGTGAAGCCGCGAAGGGAACAGAAGATATTCAGTATGAGCAGTTACCCCAGAGCATAAAGCGCCAGCTCGAAGAGTTTGAGCGTAAGCTGTTGTCAGCCCGCCGGGAGTTGCGGGAAGTCAGGCACAGCATTCGAGCCGAGATCGATAGGTTGGGCCAGCGCTTGGCGCTGGTCAATCTGCTTGCAGGACCCCTGCTGGTCGTGATGCTGGCAGGTGTAATTACCCGTTATCGTAGATGGGGATACAAAAGCCGGCGCCACGGTCGCTGAAACCCGCCGCGCCAGCCTGCGCCACCTCAGGCAACGGCTCTTGCTTCAGCCGGAATAACGGTTTTTCCAAGAGCTGCCTGAATCTCGTGGTGTGAATTCGAAAGCAGGTCTGCCATGGCCTGAGCCATGGGTAAGGGTGGAGTGACTTTTTCCCAGATCAGGCCCACCGGTTTACTCACCACAGGGTCCACGAGCTGAATTTCCCGCGTGCCGGGAAAGGCATCATTTGCGCGACTGAAGCCATTCGGTACGATTGTGGCAACGTCACCCTGCATTACATGGAACGCCAATTGAAAAATGGAGTTGCATTCAATTTTTGGTAGCGGGTCACAATCGATACTCGCAAATGCCTCATCCATGACCTGGCGTTCTTTCATATTGGGAGACAGCAGGCAAAGGGGCAGGTCTGCTGCTTCTTTCCAGCTTATGGTCTTGCGCTTAGAGGGCAGCATGGTGTCAGGAATCATCAGGCTGAGTTGCTCTTGGTATAGTGCGGTCGTATTCAGCTTTTTCATCGAAGACCCTTCGAGGTAGGTGATGCCTACGTCCAGCTCAAAGTTCCGTAATTCGTTGATCAGTTTGTCCGAACTCATGAACTGGATATCGATCTCAACTGCCGGATAGGTCTCGGCAAAAAGCTGGTTAATGCGGGGTAGAACGGGGGAGCTGGTCGGCATGGCACCAATACGGATTCTGCCATTGAGGTTGCGTCGCATGATAGCCAGATCTTCGAGCATACTTTTGCGATCGGCCAGTAGGCGTTTGGCCCAGCTGACCACGCGCTCACCTTCAGGTGTAAAACCCTGGTAACGCTGGTGACGCAGGATTATGGGCACATCAAGTTCGGATTCCAGTTGTTGCAGTGCGCTGGAAAGGCTGGGTTGTGATACGTGACAGCGCTCGGCCGCGCGACCGAAGTGTCCTTCCCTTTCAAGGGCAATCAGGTACTCAAATTGTCGTAGAAACATAACTCCTCCCTGTTTGTGTCCAATCGGGCTCTGTTGCGCTCAGGATTTCCGATAGGTTTAACCAATTATTTCTTATTATTGTTTAAAAATAACTATCTTCTCCTTAGGATTCAACCATTATCGTTGTAAGGTAGTATTTTGGCGACGCTAAAGAGGTTGCCCGCCAAGAAAATCGTGCGCCACAAGATTCATGCGTCTCGATGATGCAAGTCATAAACCCCCTGCCATGTTCCAGATAGCATCAAAATATCTCAGTTATCGGCTCGCCCGCAGGTTAAAAATCTCATGCACATGATTCATATAGAAGAGTTTCTCAAGAGAGGTCCAGACGACATCGGCCGTTACAGCGCCCAATTCAGCCGCAACCGACAGCGCAACCGCATTAACCGGTTACCTTGTGACGGCGTCGATTGCCCACGTTGCCCGGTGAGTTACTCGTGCGCCGCTTCCCGCGCGGGCTTGCAGGCATCAGTCCTGCCGTGGCCGGGTATGACGCTGCTGATCCTGGCAGCGGCTGCTTTAATGATGAGGCTGGCATAGCCCATAAACTGGGTTAAGGTGGCTCTACGCTGGGCCATTTCTTCTGCCACCATTCGCGCCAGGCATGGGGCAGGGCGCGTATTGGTGCCGTGTTGAAATTAACTCACTGTTTTGTTCTCGTGCCCTTCTAATGTTTTCCAGGGCTGTCCATGAGGTGTCAGACATCAGATAGCCTGACTATTACTCCGGTACCCACACCCGCCTATAATCAGTACGGTGGGTAAGCCGGTAGCAGGCGTTGCCGGGGATTCTGATCACAGGGGGCGGGAAATCTCATGCTGAGCGCAGCGGCTATAGCCCTTGCGGGTGGAGTCGCGATCATCGTTGGTGTGCTGATCGGGGCGATCGGGATCGGCGGGGGATTGCTGGTTCCCATGCTGACTTATGTTCTTGGAGTCAGTATTCATGTGGCAATCGCCACAGCCATGTTTTCGTATCTTTTCAGTGGCGCCATAGGTGCTTTCGAGTACGCTCGGCGGGGTTCTGTCCAGTGGCACCGAGGACTGTGGTTGTGTCTCGGTGGGATGCCAGGTGCTTATTTCGGCGCGATGATAACCTGGTTGACCCCGGGAGCTGTGCTCGAGGGGGTTATTGGCTTACTGGTTCTTTTATCTGGCCTGCGGGCCTGGCGCCCTCAGGTTGAAGATGGGGGGGCAGATGCTTCGCTGGCACCGGGGTGGCTTCTGGTTATCGGTGTGGCCACCGGTTTTGCCTCATCTATCACCGGCACGGGTGGGCCACTGGTACTGGTGCCGGTACTGATCTGGCTGAAAGTGCCTGTGCTGATTGCAGTCGGCCTGAGCCAGATCATTCAGATACCTATTGCACTACTCGCGACAGGTGGGAACCTGGTATTTGGCCAGATCGATTTCCGGCTGGGCCTGGGGATTGCCACCATGCTGGTCGTGGGAGTTCTTTTCGGTGCGCGCCTGGCCCACCGGGTATCGCACGATGTCTTGAAACGGTTCATTGCGATTGCCTTGTTGCTGGTGGGCATGGCGATGCTCATCCGCACCGCCTCGAGTTTGTTCTGACCGGGCGGTCTGCCGTGCTGCCTTTTGAGCAATGGCGCTCGGAAGTTGGGGATCCATCAGCACAGGCGCTGCTGTGCCGAGAGCAGGCAGGGCTGTTCGATTTTTCTTTCATGCACATTGCCCGGGCCAGTGGTCCCGGGGCTGCTACAGTTCTCACCAACTACCTTGCGCGTGATGTCACCGGATTGCCCGTCGGTAAATTGCGGTACGGCCTTCGCTTGAACGCTGTTGGTAGGATATTGAGTGATGTCACGATCTGGAAAATCGGTGAAAACGCTTATGACGTCATGAGCGGACGACGGCAAGACATTACAGAACTTCTTGGTCATCAGAATTCACAGACCCACATAGAAGAACTATCTGCGAGAACCTCAATATTCTCCATCCAGGGCCCTCAATCTCTAGCGAGAATTGTGGCTTTGTGCAGCAACGAGCCGTTATCGTGCTTGGATTACTTTGATTTTTGTGATGTGATCATGTGTGGTTTGCCCGTGCGAGTGGGGAGGCTGGGTTATACGGGAGAGCGGGGTTTTGAAATAGTTGTCGATACCGCTGATGCCGCACGATTGTGGCAGCACCTTTCGACCCGGGTCGAGGCGGCCGGATTTGCAGCCGCGGATATTCTTCGGATTGAGGCCGGCTTTGTTTTATTTTGCAACGAGTTTTCAATTGACGTCACTGCTCAGGAGGCCGCCATGGAAAAGTTTTCTGGTGGATGTTGTGTTGGAGCCCCATCAGCGCTATCCCTGGTCTGTTTTTCAGCGCAGACACTGAAGAGACCTGTGCTCTGGCAGCATCCTGAGGCCAGGCCAGTATTGCCTAAACCAGGCGAAGTACTGGTAACGTCGGCTTGTTACAGTCCCCTGGCAGGTACGGTATTAGGTTTGGGTTATGCCAATACAGCTGATGCCAATCACCGGCGCGATCTGGTGGATCCATTGGGAGAATTCTGTAATCTGACCCTATGCACCCGCCCGTTCTTTGACCCTGAAAAGAGAGTCACCAGGGGTGGGTGGGGCCTGGACTTCATGCCCCACAGTTAGGTCAAAGTCACCACCATCGGGATCACCCGCCGAGTTGGGAGGGCAATCCCTTCGCGTTATCACAAGCCGATCTCTATCGTTCGATAAGTTAATACTTTTGACCGGAATTTACTGGCTGTCTACTATGACTGGACCGCCGCAGTCCCTCGTGACCGATCGCACGGCCTGCTGTTGATGTTACCGGACTGTGATTAGCGGCGGCAATAAACCAGAACTTAAGGAGATAGCAAATGGCTGACGACAAGCCCCGGCGAAAGGTCACTTTGAACCAGCTGCGACGCAAGATGCGCGAAGGCGAGCAGATCGTACAAATGGCGATCTACGATTATCGAAGTGCTGTAATTGCAGATCGGCTCGGAATTGATATTTTGTGTGTGTCTGACACCGGTGGGATGATTCTGTTTGGGCACAAAAGCACCGTCACGGTTACTTTCGATGAAGTGATGATGATGGCCAAGGCAATCGACCGTGGTAGCCAGCACGGCCTACGCATGGTTGATATGCCTTATTGGAGTTTTCACATCTCACCCGAGCAGGCTGTAGAGAATGCGGGTCGATTTGTGCACGAGGCCAGTGCAGAAGTCATGAAGTGCGAAGGAAACCGTTACCACGCTCGCAACATTGAGGCGATTAATCGAGCAGGTATTCCGGTTCAGGGCCACATCGGTATCACTCCGATGCGCATGCCACAACTTGGTGGATTCTTTGCTCAAGGGAAAACGGCTACTCGCGCAGAAGAGTTGGTTGAGGATGCCTGGGCGATGGTCGATGCTGGATGCTTTTCGATCATGTGCGAGGTCACAACCCAAGAGGTTAATGAATATCTGGCTCAGGTGCTTCCGGTTCCAGTGATCAGTCTGGGTGCCGGGCTGGGTGCTCATGGTGTCCATATCATTACCTCGGATCTGTTCCACCTCTACGAGGAGCACACGCCGCGTCACTCGAAGATTTACACCGATCTGATACCGATCATGGAAGATGTGTTTATTCGATACCGCGATGAGGTCAAGGCGGAGGTTTATCCTGGGCCTGAACACACGGTATTCATGAGCGATGAAGAAGCACTGAAGTTTGCCCAGAAGATGAAATGGGAGTCCAAGCTCGAGCAACTGGATGCCAAGGCCAGCAGGGTATCGAAACGAAAGACGGCCAAGAAAACCTCGGTGCCAGCGAAAAAGGCGGTGAAGAAGGTAGCCAAGAAAGTGGCAAAGAAGGCCGCTCGCAAGAAGACCGCTCGCAGGTAAGCGGAGGCTGATCAGTACGGGTGCCGCATCAACCAGGCAGGGGCTGGCCTTTGTGCCAGCCCCTGCAATCAACTTCAGTGCTCAGTTCTGAGCGAGATAGCATCCCATAATCTCTGATTTGCCCTTAAAACAGGGGGATTAGGCCCAAAATTGGCCTCGGTCATTGCCGTAGCCTTATCTTCAATAAACCGATTGTTTCAGACTATCAAATTATTGATCTGAATGATTTTACAAATCAGTTTGCCAGCTTTCTAATTCATTAAAAGGTGCGACTTGTGCAGTTGACTCTGTCGCGACATTCACCTCGCCAAATAACAAAGGAGTCAAGCGATATGCCAGCCAGAAATGCTAAGCAGTGGGAAAAGGTCCCCGGAAAAATCGCCACGGGCGACTATGTGGATAGTCGCATTTACTCGGACCGGGAGATATTTGAGGAAGAGATTTCCAAAATCTTTCGCAAGGTCTGGATTCCGGTTTGCCATGAGTCAGAATTGCCTGACCCCTATTGCTTCAGGACTACGACAGTTGCCCGCGAGCCTGTGATAGCGGTGCGCGGGCCAGACAACCAGATTCGGGCTTTTCTCAACGTATGCCCACACCGGGGCAATATGATCGAGAACCGTCCATCGGGATCCTTCAAGGAAGGGTCTCCCTCCGGTGCGCCAAAGCACATGACGTGCATGTTTCATGCTTGGCAGTTTGATATGAAAGGCAACTGCGCGCATATCTCGCGCAGCGAAGAGGGTTACCAGGATCGGCTGGCCAGCAGTGACGTGGGCCTGCGACGCCTGCGGTGCGAGGTCAGGTATGGCGGTTTTGTCTGGGTAACCCTTAACGATGCGATGGAGCAGTCTGTAGAGGAGTGGGCGAGTGGTGCTTTCGATTGCATGCAAAGGTCACTGGATGCCGAACCTCTAGAAGTCTTTCACTACCACAAAGCGATCATCCCGTGTAATTACAAACTCTGGCACGATACGAACTCGGAGTTTTATCATGATTATTTGCACTACCATAATCGGATAACGGGGTTCAACGAGTCCTATTTTGCCCGTAAGAATGTCGGCTTTAAAAACGGCCACGTCAATGTGGGTTCTTTTGAGGTGCAGTACGATCAGTACGAAGGTTTTGAATCACGCGAAGAACTCTCGTTCCCGTACCTTTCCTCGAATCATTGGGAGATGATTGACTTTTTTCCAGGCGTGAATTTCAACCTGCGCGGCTCTGCGTTGCGTTGCGACATCATGACGCCGTTGGGACCGGATAAGGTCATGATTGAGTTTCGCGGACTGGGGCTCAAAAGCGACACGCCCGAGCAGCGACTGACTCGGCAGCGGCACCACAATACGATCTGGGGGCCGTTTGGCCGCAATCTTCATGAGGATCTGCTGGCGGTCTCTACCCAGCAGTCCGCCATGAATGAGTGGGCAGATAACCGTCGAATTCTTCATGGCCGGCATGAGACAGATGCTGAAGGAGATCCGACGATTCACGATGAAGAGGGAATGCGTCATTTCTATGATGCCTGGGGACAGTGGATGGATCGTTGGCCCGGTGATCCTGAACTCTCGTACGAAGAAGGCCAGAAGAGAAAGGCGGCATAAGCCGAAAGTTTTTTTGAAAGGTGTTGGGCGCGGCTGGACTGGACTTGCTTGAGTGGGGGCTCTAGGCAAGTCTAGCCTGAAAGGCAAAATACCTCGGAAACTACAACAGATTGATCAAATGGGAAGCGTCATGACTGAATACAATGCCACCGAGAACGTAAGAAACACCATTTACCGGGCGAGCCTTTGCCTCGATGAAGCAAGATGGGAGGATTGGTTGGGACTGTGCCACGAGGACTTCTATTATGCGATCAAAGCGTTCAGCCCAGAGATCAACTACGACATGACTTACCTCGATGGCAGTCGGCGTGATCTGGCAACGATGACCGAGATGCTGCCTAAACATAACTCGGATCATTCACCCCTGACTCGTCACACTGTGGTCTATACCGTCGATGTTGATGAAGCCGAGAAAACAGCGTCGGCGGTCTCATCATTCGTGGTCTATCAGACAGAATTGGATGGCATTAATTCCCATGTGCTCGCTGGTGGGTCGGATGTATTCCTTGTGGGTAAGTACCGGGATCAGTTCCGTATTGATTCGGGACAGCCGCTGTTTATTGAGCGCATCGTTCAGTTGGACACCCGTCGTTTGGATAAAGGGTCGCACTGGCCCATTTAAGCCACACACGATTTTCCACGGCATGTCGCCCGTTGGCAGAACCGTCTGCTGCCGACTACCGGCCCTTGTCTATCTTCTTCGCGAATCAAAAAGAAAATGAGTGCTCAAAAAGATAATGCCTGGCATTGTGTATGCGCAGTTGCTGACCTGGTAGATGGTCAATTACAGAGATATCAACTGGGCGAGGTCGCAGTTGTAGTCGTGCGGGTGGGCGATGAATTCCGTGTGATCCCACCTTTTTGTCCTCATATGGCTGAACCACTCCACGAGTCAGGTATCTGCAGAGGGGGCACACTGACTTGCTCCAAGCATCTATGGCAGTGGAATGTGCTAACTGGCGAGGAACAGGGGCCCGCCGAGCGCCCCCTGTTGTTTTATCAATCAGAGGTGCGGGACGACGCGGTATGGGTGTGCATCGAAGAAGAGTTGGAATACAAATTTGAAGAAGAAGAAGACGATGATGATTTCCAGTGGTAGAGCAGGGGCTTGCCGTTGCCTTGTGTCTTTCGCCAGGATGGCCTTTTGATCAACGTTACTTTTCTGAATAAACAGGGCCGGGTCACGGTCGACTGTGCAGAGGGTGAAACCCTACTGCAGGCGGGGTTACGCCAGGGCGTTCCGCTTCCTTATGGTTGCGGTGCAGGTGTATGCGCGAGCTGCGTTGTCCGGGCCAGGCCTGGCACGGTGCAGGACGGCTGGCCCGAGGCGCCGGCCGCCGCAAACCTCAAGCGGGAAAAAGGGGAGTGCCTGTTGTGTCAGAGCACGGTTTCGGCAGATTGTGAGATTCTTGTCCCCGGCAAGGGGGTTTTGACAGAATCTGCTGAATTCAGGTCTGCACACCAGAGGGCTCAGCTCAAAGGGTTACAGATGCTGGCACCCGACATAACTGCCTTCCAGCTGGAGCTCGATCAACCAATCGATTTCCTCGCAGGGCAGTACCTCTTGCTTAAGCTGCCGGGTATGGACGGGTACCGGCCCTATTCAATGACCAGTTTCGATGCCCACACACGCGTTGCCGATTTTGTAATCAAGCGTGTTCCTGGCGGAAAATTCTCGGAGAAGTTGTTCAATGATGATGCTTTGGAGTTTTCGGTAGATGTATTTGGCCCCATGGGTCTGGCAACTTTCGACCCAGAAGAAGATCGTGACCTGATCTGTCTTGCAGGGGGGTCGGGAATTGCCGGGATCATGTCGATCCTGCACCAATCAGTCAGGCTGGACTACTTTAAGCAGCATCGCCTGTGTCTGGTATTTGGTGTACGCGGCCCAGACGATTTCTTTTTCGTCGAAGAGCTCAAGGCTGTGCAGCAAAATGCGCCGGACAACATTGAAATACATTTTGCAATCTCTGATTCCAAGGTCCAAGGCCAGATTGATACACAGGCACATGGGTTCAGTCTGCAACATGGGTTTGTGCATGAAGTCGCCGAACAGTTGAGCGGCGATATCTTTACCGGGCGACTGGCTTTTCTTGGCGGTCCGCCGCCGATGCTAACGGGTTCTCTGGCCTTGTTATTAGGCGCAGGGATACCGGTGGCAGATATCCGCTACGATAAGTTCGGCTGATCCCGAAACGAAGCCGCCAACGCTTTGCCTGGCGCGAGCCCTAGGCAGTAGACGAGGTGACTGTGCCTGATTTTTCCTCCAGACGTCGCTGGTGCAGGGGAGGTTCGGTATAGCCATTACAGATCTCACGACCCTTAAAGACCAGATCACATGCTGCCACGAAGGCGACGCTACTACAGGCTGGCGCCATCGGCTGATAGACAGTATCGCCAGCGTTCTGGCGGTCAACCACTGCCGCCATGCGTTCCAGCGAATCCATAACCTGCTTTTGGGTGACAATCCCATGATGAAGCCAGTTGGCGATGTGTTGGCTTGAGATCCGCAGGGTTGCACGATCTTCCATTAGCCCGATATCGCG
>PCAH01000042.1 GCA_002730485.1 Dehalococcoidia bacterium
GAGCTGAACGTCCTCGCAGAGGAGTGAGCAATTGGGCCGGAACAGAGCGTCGTCGTAGGAGGCGTCGTCACTGAGCTCGTAATGATAGGGGTCCGGGATGTTTATCAGTCGGACACCCTTGGTGCGTCCCTCGACCGTGATGCCCCGAAAGACGATCCGGTGGGGAAAGAAGAGACGGTCACCGTGGTCCGTCTTCGAGAAGGGGACGATATCCATCAGCCAGCACGGCGATTCTGATTCCGGCGCCGCACCGTAATCGATATTCAGGTCTTCGATCGTGACGTGCCGTCCGAACCCGATCGGATACTGGTAGTCGAAATTGTCAGGATGGTAAGAGAGCACGGCGACCTTGCCTTCTCCGGTCGGCCGCAGGGTGCAGCCGCTCAGACGGATGCTGCCCTCCCACTTGGCTGCGTAGTCACGCCGGAAGTTGACAAGCTGGTTGCCGTGTCGCGTCGTGTTTTCGATGACAAGCTCGCCGCCCCCGGTGACGGATATGCCTTTGAAGCCGATCTCGCAATTGCTGATCGTCAGGTTCCAGCAGTGGAAGTGGACGTCGATCCGGTTGAGCCGACAGTTTTCGACACGGAAATTCTTGTTCAGGTTGGTTCCGAACACGCCCCACGACACCCAGCCGGCCTCCGCGGTAAGGTTCCGGAACTGACAATTCAGCATCCGGGCACCCCCGATCCCGTAGGTTCCGGCCCACAATTCGCGGTCCTTGTCGACTCGGTTCTTTTCCCACGGCATCGCGCGAATGTTCTCGAGGGTGACGTCATATACGCCGCGCAGAACGTAGAAGCCGCTTCGCGGCACCATCGCGTCATCGGAACGACCTCGTTCGAGTCCCATCCACTGTTCACGGACGATTGTCCTGCTCCGTTGGATCAGGATGCCGTGCTGGTAGTAAGAATGCTCCGCGTCTTCGGGTGTCTCCCCGGAGAAGTAGAATCCGCCGCCTTCGATGGTCAGGTAGGTGTCATTGCAGGGGGTGACTGTCGCCGAAGTGAAGTTCGAGAAGGACCAGGCGATGTCGCCGATAATACGACCTTCTTCCTCAACGTAGAAGAATTCCTCACGTGCCCAGCCTGCTTTGCTGTAGTTGCCCGCACGGATCCCGATACGGTCATCTTCGTCTACCACCGTGATCAGACAACCGGCGTAAGGGGCCAACTCCGGGATGATCTGGACTCCAGGTTTGATCTGATCGAGAAGTGAAGCCTTTAGGTTGTCGGTCAAGTCGAGCGGTTCAGTGGGTCGATCGTTGTGGACGACGAAGCGAGGAGATTTTCGCGAGTTGTATCGCTCGTCTATGTGGAAGGTGGTCTTTCCCCACTTAACGTTTGTTGTGATCGGTATGACGTTAACGTGCTTGATCCAGTATTCCCCACTCAGGTTGATGATCGGGACCTGCTTGTCATTTGCGTATTCGTGGGCGCGCTTTATCTGAACACCATCGTCATGGTCGGCCTCTCCGACAGCGCCGAATTGGCGGTAGTTGATCGCCGTATTCTCGGTGAGGATGGCGACTCCTCCGTTATCAAGGGCGATGATGTCGGCACCATTCGGCTCGGCATCCGAGGAGGCAGCGATCTTGTAGAGCGATGCGCCGCCATCGCCGGGTGTGTGGAAACCGGCGGTTTGGGTCCACTGTCCCTCGTGTGCGTCGAGCGTCTTCAGCGTTGGGATGTTCAGGACGTAGAGGAGGTTGTTTCCGGTTGTTGGCATCGAGTACTCCAGGATGGTAGGTGGTGGCCCGAGCCCTCACCCGATCACGGTAAGCTGTGACCGCCCTCTCCCGTATGACAGGAGAGGGAATGTTGAATATTACTGAGCGTTTATGACATTCGATGGTACGGATTCATAGTGCGTGCTGCAACGTAATTGGCACGGCATTTCGAGCAAGCGATTCGGAAGTCACCGGCGTAGATTGAGTATACCCGGGTTGCAGATCATAGGTTTCAGCTGCCGGGGACATCTATCCAAGAACCAGCGAGGTGAGATGAGCGGAGCAGCTGGCTGAGAAGGGCTGGCAGGTGTTTGCTGGTCAGTTCAAGCCAGACTGGCTGGAGCTCACCGTAGCTGCGCTGTTCTCACAAACCCGTCGAAGATGTGTGGACAGAAAGTGACTCCTCAAGTCGGTCCAGTTTTGCGATGGTTTGTTTGACGGCATCTGCCCATTTGGGGCTGCCTATGGGCGCATACCAGGGACGTTCGACTTCGACACGAGCCGTCCTCTCGAGTGTATTTTTGAGACGCTGCATCTCCCTCTGCAGGGAGCCCAGATGAGTCACGGCGGCGCCTGTCACGTGACGGCGGATGATCGCGGCGATACACCCGGCAGCGAGATCCTTGTGAATCGATGATTCCACCGAGAGCAGGAAGTTTACAAGCGACGGTATGGCCCCCCCGTCCCCCAGAGCGGCTATTGCCCGCAACACCCGTGTCCGCAGCCCCGATGCATCGTGTTCTGGATCGGCAAGGTCGCCCAGTGTCTCCGTCAAAGCGGGAACTGCCCGAGCCGATTCGAGATACTGCAGTCCACTGACGATCCACGCATCACTGCAGATCAACTGATCCTAGTCCACCTTCTCGCTGAACTGTTTGGCCAGGGACCGCTCCGCGAGCCGTCTCTGCGTGGTTCTGAGCGTGTTGATCCGTCCCCGGAGCCCATGAAGGCGACCCTCCTTCAGATACTCAAGAATGCCTGAACGCGTGTCGGACGGGCCCAGCTCTGACAGGGCCCATCGGGGTGCTGATACCTTCAGGGCGTGATCGGAAAGGGGATCCCTTGCCTCAGCCACTCGCATACGGCCCAGAGCGACCGACGCTCCCCGTCTGGTTTTCAGAGATCCCAGAGCATCCACGAGGAACTCGACGGCCATATCATCACCAATTTCCCCAAGGGCGCCGACGGTGTGATCGCGAATGGTGGCAGGGAGCGTGACATTTTCAAGAATGCCGACCAGATCAGGCACGCACTCACGCTCGATCAGTTCGGGAGGGAGTTTGTCGAAGTGACCTGCAAAGTTGGTGGATCCGGGTCTACGGTGTCCGGCCAGGTGCTCTATGATCTTCTTGCGTTTCATGACACCCGACGGTCCGTACTGCATGCGATATCTGCGTGTCTGGCCCGGATCGCCATCAGTGGCCGAGGCGCGAGAAGTCGGAGAGCTGCCAGGTCGATCTGTAGTGCCGTGATCCATAGTGCTTCAGGTCGTCGAGCATCATGAACATTCCGCCGATACGCCATCGGTGGCCATCGGTCAGATGATCGAGGATGGCTCGCTGTAGTGCCGTTTTTCGTGATGCTGTCTCAGGGTTGAACGGTAGGTCGTGTGGAAAGATGAAGGAGAGCCCGCTGTGCTTGCCAGAGCCTACCGGGAACAGGTAGAGCTCCTGCAGATATCGAACGACGTTCGACGTCGCAGAGAGCATAGATTCCAGCAGATCACTGAACAGCCAGGAGGTGCTGACAAAGGCGCATGGTGTGACGTCAGGGAAGTGCCGCTCAAAGAAGGCAACCGCATCGGTCTTGGACGCCAGTGCTGCTGCAGGTGTCAACGGATCTCCCGACGGGATGTGCACCTGAAGCACAGGGCTGCCCGGAGCCAGAACAGGTTGCCATTCCGAACGTGGCAGCCTGATCCGTTCGCGCAAGACCTTCGCAGCAGGAGATATTGGGTAACCCGTCACCTCCTGATCTGTCTCCGAGTACGTCGATTGCCACCACTCGTCGTTGCTTTCGTCCGAACAGATCACGCCCTCAGGAGTCAGTTTGGCACCCTCCCATGCCAGTGCGATAACCTGTCCGCTCTTCGTACTGCGATAGACGAGGGGTGGAACGGGATTCGGTTTGAGCCAGTACTCCAGACGACCGACCCGGAAGTATGGCTCCCTGACGTAATGACGCAGCCAGCTGACGCGCCTGAAAGGGAGGCCGGCGAAGCCCGACTGATCCTGTTGGTAGATGTCGCAGAATTTGCGGATCTGCCCACAGGTGCCCCGCGTGATTTCTTCAGGAATACCGAGCTTTGCGTGGTACTCACGGACGTGAGGAACCATCCCGAGGGCAACGAGGAGGTAGAAGTGACCGGCACGCTTGCCCAGGGAAATGTCAAGAGTCGGCCAACCGCTGAGCTCGTATGGTTTGGGATTATCGAAGAGACACCACTTGCAGTGCCTGGCGAGGCGACATAGGGCAGGGCTGCGTGTGATCTCCCTGGCGGTCTCGATCAGGATGTTCTCGTGGGCGTGCGTGAAGCCGCACCATTCCAGCGATTCGATGATCTGTCTCTGAACCAGGAATCCCGGTTGGGAATTGCCTCTCTCGGACCGGTCCCAGTCCAGTGAGATGTTGTCGGAGGATCCGGGTTCTCCGAGTGCTTTCAGGACTTCTGTCGGTGTCATAGACTTGTTTTCTCGATCGCTGCGATGTGACGGGTTCTTCTCGGTATCCGGTCAGATCAGGGCTTCTCTGGTTGCTTCAGCAAGGGTCGGGTGGTTCTGAAGCGTCGAGAGGCGCGACGGGACGAGGTGTCCGGAACCGTACTTGAGGGCGATGTCTATCTCATCAGACAGTCGTTCGGGTGAGCGAACCAGCTCGGGTTTGTCGACGATGCCGATGAAGGGGGCAAAGCGGTTGGTCGCTGGCTACTTCCGCCTCGACACGCTCGATACGCCACTCTGGTGGGTAGAACCAGGAGATGGTCTGCGTGCAAAAGTCGAGTTTGTAGCGGAAGCCGATATACTCATCGGGTAAGAACTTCGGCCACACGTGGTTGATGACGAGTGTATCCGGCCTGACCGATTTTGCATGGTCGTGGAGCCTGTGGTGCACTTCGACAAGGGTCCGGGCGGATACGTCAGCTATTTTCTGAACGTCGGACCGGTTGGTATCCTCACGCGCGGCTTCCTGACGGAGACCTGAACAGCGATCGCAGAAGCAGGCATAGTAGTTGTTGAAACCAAAGCCGTCGAAGGCGATGTCGTCTGCGAATTCGAGTGCGCGACTGACTCGTGTTTCGAGCTCAGCAAGGGACTCGGGGTGCGAATAGCAGGCAAGCGATCGCGTGAGCAGGAACGATTGCCAACGGTAGTTCTCGCCGTGCATACGGACCCACGGTTGACCGGACCTGGTTTCCAGCACGGCCTGTTCGAAATCGCGGACTTTCTGAACGGCATTGGGATGGGTTTCACCGAATGTCTCGTCGGCGTAGGGGAACACCGGCTCGATGATCCGGATCCTCCGGTCGTGGGCGCGTGCGACGGTCTGCTGTGTGGCTCCCAGAAAGACAAGCGTGTCGAGTCCGAGTTTCGCAGCGAATTCAATCGCTGCGAAACTCGGACTCTGTCTTGATACCACCTTTTTCCCAGGCTGCTTTCATGCGGCCTCATTGTGGGTTCAGGACAAGTGCGGACGGTTGGGGATACGTGCCAGCAGGTAGGTCTGGATGGGTTCAGATCCACCTGTTGAGAGCCGGTTTCTGCTTAACCGGACAGTCAGGCCGCTTCTCGATATTTCCTGCGTTGCGCGCAGGCCTACTCGAAGTCACGGTGCATAGCTGACACATTTTGGGGCGGCCTTGTTTCAAGATTCTGGATTGTGGGCGTGATCCGAGGGCTGACCGGGTGCGTGTACGCGAGACCACCGACCTGCACCCCATCGCCAGACGAATCGAGCCGGCGGTGGTCGACGCCTGATCCGCCACCAGCCAATGGATGTCGCGGCGAGGGAGGCGAGCCAGATGCCCCCAACCAGCGGCTTGCTGTAGCCAAAGGAGCCCTCTCGACGGATTTTCCGAATCACCTTGTCGAGTTCATACTAACAGAGCTCGCGACCGTGTTGACACTCGGATCCCGTGTAGAGTTCCGTCAGGGCCGGGAGAGCACGAACGTCCTGTATCGTACCCAGGGCCCAGACCGTGTGGTCCTTGTCCTTTATCCTGGTTCGGTCAGACGCAAGCATCGCGATCGAGGCTTCTACTCTGTCACCCGGATACAGACGCATCGCCCGTTCGGTGTGACTGTCAACATCGTGCTGTATCCAGACAATCAGTCCAATGGTCAACAGCCCGATTCCGATCAGACCCACCGTGCCCAGACCCAGACCTCACGTGAGCACCTTCCGTTTTCGTTGGGTCAAGTTGCCAACCTTCCGTTTCGGTCTTCCTTCGTGTAGAGATCCTGCATCTACCGATTCTATCCGACTCTTTCGATGACATCACCGTTCGTCTGGTGGATGACAGCTTTGAACGTGCTGGAATCTGTGACCTGAATGCCCTTCTGTCGCCAGTTCGTTCGAAAGTTCACCGTAAAGGGCTCGTCGTAGCCTGTGTCGATCAGCTCATCATCTTGGTAGAAGTCGACATAGTCGATTGCTACCGGATACAGACTGGCCAGCCGGATCCAGCGCTCACCCTCGTATGCCCAGTCGGGCTCGGCTCCCTGCAGGTAGTATCGGTCTTCCTCGGACAACGGATCGACTTCAATCCCGATGCCTTCCGCGATCCGGTGTGCGAAGAATGTATCTTCACCCTTAGTCACCGACCAGTCGGCGGGCGGCTCCTGCTTGGTCATGTTGTTGTAATAGCCCCACGACGTCCGAGTTCGGAATGCGATCTCGAGCTGACCGATCGCCTGCGAGTCTTCGTTGCAGACGATGGGTTTGTTCTGAACCCAACTCTTGACCTCGCGAATCATGTTCGCGTATCGCTGTCGCGTGCATCCGTTGCCGTGGATGAGGATGTAATCGCTCGCCTCGGCAACTTCCCTGTTCCGGTATCCGCCGCCGCCGCTGCATCCAACGGCCATGCCTCCCGATTCCTCCCGGGCGATGTCGATCAATGTCACCATCCCCTCTGGCTGTTGAATGATCGGATGCTCCTTGAACGAACCGATGTTCATCTCGTTCGCTACCTCGATCAGGACATTCGTGTAGCCACCTTCCTTCAGGAATCGGGAAGCCGTGGTGACCGCATTGCGAACAGCACGGCCATCCTTCAGACGTCGCGCCTGTGATCCATAGAAGTAGCTAACAATGACGGCCATGCCGATCGCGTCGGCACCCCGTATGAGCGCATCCATCCGATCCGTATAGGCCGGGTCCAACTGCGTGCCATCTTCGCCGAAGGGGTTGTTGTCGATGGTTCCGTTGTTGATGGTGAAGCACGGTCCACCGCCCTGGAAACCGACGGTGAAGGCGCGCAGACCATACGAATACCATTCCGGTAGCGCGTCGATGAGTTCCCGTGTGTTTGCTGCAGCATCCCAGCTGTCGTGTCCCCAGCGAGCGAATCGTTGTGATGATTCCTTGTCATCGAAGATGCCCTGGATGAACCTGGCGTTCATCAAGAGTCCGTGAGCCTGTGGCTTGCTCGTGCTTATTCCGGAGTAGGTCAGCTTGCCGTTGATCAGAAATAGCTCATCTTCGATCGCAATTGTGGTCTTACCCATTCACACCCTTTCCAGCGACATTGTGGTAAACACTCGGTTGGTGTGGGGCAGTACAGCGTTCACGCGGTCTGAAGCCATACTTTACTCGCCAGGTCTCAGTTCGGCAATGGTCCACTGGTCTCTATCAGATTTACACCGTGCACGAACGAAACCCGTGTCACCGAGCGAGAACCCCAGACCTTGCCCTCGGACCGGGGGTTGGGCACCCACGACACAGCGCAATGCGGCGTTCAGGGCGTTGCCGTGCGAGACGACCAGGTAGGAGCCCGAACCACGTCGGATTACACGTTCAAGAGCACGTATGGCGCTTGCGTGGAGTGACCAGCCGCTTTCGCCCGTGTTCGCATTGACAACGAGTGGGTCAAAGGGACCCAGGAAATCGGTGAGAGGATACTTCCGGCTGGTCTCTTCGAGTGATAGTCCC
>PCAH01000043.1 GCA_002730485.1 Dehalococcoidia bacterium
ACAAGCAGTGCCGTCTCCCGGTAGGTGACCGCGCCCCAGTTCTCCATGGCACCAGCGGCGAAGTCGGGGATGGCAATGTGGTCCAGCTTGGCCAGGGGATACGGGATGCCGAAGTACTCGTTGAAATAGCCCAGCAGTTTTACAGATGTGTCCAGGGCAAATGTGGCCTGGTTTTCTTTGCCTGGGGTGGTCCAGACACCGACCCTGGTGCCGCCTTCAGCTCTCTGGTCTATCGATACCAGGTTGCCAACTACGAAGGCCAGCAGGTATGTGGACATGATTGGAGTCTCGGCAAACCGAATCGACTTTAAGCCGGGGCCAGGCACCGCTTCCTCAACCGCTGGGGTGTTGGAGATAGCTTCGTATTCATCGGCGAAGACTAGCGTCACTTCAAAGGTGGCCTTCTTGGCCGGTTCGTCCCAACAGGGGAAGGCGCGACGGGCGTCGGTGGGCTCAAACTGGGTAGTGGCCAGATAACGTGTCTCACCGTCCTGGGAGGTGTATTCAGACCGGTAGAAGCCCATCAGTTTGTCGTTCAGTTCACCGCTGAATACCATCTCCAATCGGCCGTCACCCGGCTGGATGGTCTCTCCGAAGTCTAGGGTCGCGGTCTCTGCTTCCTTGTCGATGGTGATCTTCGGGTTGGACAGCGTGACGCCGTTGGCATGAAGGGTGGCAACGCTGATCTCAAGATCAATGGTGTTCAGCACGATGGAGGTGGTAGCCTCCAATATCTGAAGATCCACGCTCTGCTCTCCGCTGAACGTGAAAGTCGTAAGGTCGGGTTGGAGCTTGATGCGGTACTTGCTGGGTCGGGCTGTCTCGGGCAGAACCACCGCTTCGGATGCGGGCATGGCTATCTTCCTCCCTGGGTTTTGTGCTGGATTATCTTGGGGTTAGGTTTTGGAGTTAAGTTCCGGCAGATTGGCGACGCAACCTATGGTAAAAGCTGGGGTAACTAGGCCGGTCTACTGGCCGATTCGGTGTGTCTAAGACAGCCTTTGACCCCACTGGTTAGGCGTAGCGCCAGTGTACCATTAACCCGCTGACGGCTCTACCCACGATCGGGGTGGTTACCCTCGAAAATAGGGGCATGGCGACCGACCCACTTGGTGCTATAATACGTTCCGGTTTTTGTCACCCAGTTTAGGCGTGAAAAACGGGCCATCATCGGTAAAATCCGGTAGCTCGAATTCGATTTATAAGGAATACCTAAATGCCTCCCAAGACAATGTTCGAGAAAATCTGGGACGACCACTTGGTTGCTGAAGAACCCGGCGAGTCGCCGATCATCTACATCGACCTGCACCTCGTCCACGAAGTTACTTCCCCCCAGGCCTTTGACGGTCTTAGGGATGCTGGCCGAAAGGTCAGGCGATTGGACCTGACCGTCGCCACCGCCGACCACAATACCCCAACCTGGGACCTGTCACTACCGGTGACCGACGAAATCTCCAAGAAACAGTTGGACGCCCTCGACCGCAACTGCGCTGAGTTCGGAGTAACCCTGTACGACCGGTTCAGCCCTCTACAGGGGATCGTCCACGTCATCGGACCGGACCTTGGATACACCCAACCCGGAAAGACCGTGGTCTGCGGTGACAGCCATACCTCCACCCACGGAGCCCTGGGTGCCTTCGCCATCGGTATCGGAACCTCAGAAGTTGAACACGTACTGGCCACCCAGACCCTGCGCTCTTTCAAGCCCGACACCATGGAAGTCAGGGTCAACGGGGAACTGCCAAAGGGCGTAACAGCCAAAGACATCATCCTGGCCATCATCGGCAAGATCGGCGTCTACGGTGGCGTGGGTCATGTAATCGAATACACCGGTGAAGCCATCAGGAACCTGTCCATGGACGGGCGTATGACCGTCTGCAACATGAGCATCGAAGCCGGTGCGCGGGCAGGCATGATCGCTCCTGACCAGACTACCTTCGATTACCTGAAGGGACGCCAGTTCGCGCCCCAGGGGGCCGATTTTGACGCCGCAGTCGAGCGGTGGAAGGCCCTGGCGACCGACCCAGGTGCCAAGTACGACCAGGTGGTGGAACTCAACGCCGCCGACATCGAACCCCACGTAACCTGGGGCACCACCCCCGGCATGGTGGCACCGATCTCCGGCAAGATTCCCGACCCCGCAGATGCCGAGGATGAGAACACCAAGGACGCCCTGACCCGCGCCCTTCAGTACATGGACCTCAAAGCCGGCATGGCCATCCAGGACATCAAGCTCGACCGGATCTTCATCGGCGCTTGTACCAACTCGCGTTTGGAAGATATTCGCGCCGCCGCTGAGGTGGTCAAGGGCAAGAAGGTCCATGATGACGTCTACGCCATGTTGGTCCCCGGTTCGGCCAAGATCAAGAAAGAAGCCGAGGACGAAGGCCTGGACAAGATCCTGATCGAAGCGGGAGTCGACTGGCGGGTCGCCGGCTGCTCCATGTGTCTCGGCATGAACCCGGACATTCTGAAGCCGGGTGAGCGCTGCGCCTCAACCTCCAACCGTAACTTTGAGGGACGGCAGGGCAAGGGCGGACGCACCCATCTGGTCAGCCCAGCCATGGCCGCAGCTGCAGCCATCGCGGGACACTTCGTTGACGTAAGAGACCTTTAGACCCACAGGAATAACCTAGGGAGATAAACCATGGACGCATTTACGAAATTAACCGGCGTGGTCGCACCCATCGACCGCGTCAACATCGATACCGACCAGATCATTCCGGCGGTATATCTCAAAAGCATCGAGCGCAGCGGGTTCCAGGACGCGCTGTTCTCGTCGTGGCGGTACAACGCCGACGGCTCCGACAACCCCGACTTCATCCTAAATAAAGAAGGCTACCGGAACGCCAACGTCCTGGTCGCCGGACCCAACTTCGGCTGCGGTTCTTCCAGAGAGCACGCTCCCTGGGCGCTCCGCGACTATGGGATCAAGTGCATCATCTCCACCAGCTTTGCTGACATCTTCTATAACAACTGCTTCAAGAATGGTGTGCTGCCTCTGGTGCTCCCTCCGGAGCAGGTGCGGGAGATCATGGATAAGGCCGAAAGCTACCCGGGCATCGAACTGACCGTGGACCTGGTCGGTCAGCGGGTCTGGGACGAGAGCGAGGAAATCTCCATCTCGTTCGAGATTGACGCCGCTCGCAAAGACGCCCTGGTGAACGGCCTAGACGACATAGGCCTAACCCTTCGCATGTCCAACGACATAGAAGACTACGAGGCCAAACACAACCTATAACGAGGCTGAGCCTCGACCCAAATACCTGCCGGTGGCGGGGTTGTTCTCCATACCGAGCCTACTGTCATTCTGAGGCGTCAGCCGAAGAATCTCGTAGCCGGTGGGACAACATAGTGGTGAGCAAAGAGACCCTTCGCTTCACTCAGGGTGACAGCCGTTGAGTCAGTCTTTCGGGTACCGGTTAGATTACGGAGAATAACAAAATCCCCCAAGAGTTCCCTTCCATAAAGGGGGTTGGGGGATTTTTCTTTTCAGGTAGACCCTGTTACTTGTCGCCACCCGCTTACGCTGGAAACGTCCGCCTGACCTGTTCTTCAAAGTCGGTCTCGAAGCGCTGCATCCGGCCTTGGCGAATCTGCTCCTCCATCGGCGGGCGCTGCACCGAACGGGGCGTGGTGGGACCATAACCGATGATCCCTGATTCCTCCAGCGCTGCAATCTCCTCTGCGGTCTTTCCTAGCAGTTCTCCAAGGATCATAGAATTGTGTTCACCCATCAGCGGGGCAGCCATTCCCTTCACGGCCGGTGTTCTTGACAGCTTCCAAGGCCTGCCGGCGTAGGGCAGCGGCGGGATACCCGTGCTCTCGTGGTGAGATACCACTTCATAGAAGTTTCTTTCCACCAGGTGTGGGTCAAAGAGCAGGTCCTGGCTGTCCATGACCACCCCGGCGGCGACGCTTTCACCCTGCAACGCGGTCATCAACTCATGGGCGTCCCATGAACTGGTGACAGGGCCAATCAACGAATCTAATTCATCACGATTCTGCCAGCGACTGAGGGAGTCCTCGAACCTGGAATCGGCCGACCAGCCATCTTGTCCCAAGACCCGACAGAGGGATTGCCATTCCTCGTCCGTGGCAACGGCGATGGTGATCCAACGGTCGTCGCCCTGGCACTGGTAGCAGCCGTGGGGCGACATAACAGTGTCCTGGTTGCCCATGCGCGGCCCGGTGCGTCCGTTGGCCGAATAATCCATGAGTATCTCGGGTATGGTGGCGCTGGTGGCCTGGGTCTGGGAGATGTCTACAAACTGGCCTTCTCCGGTGCGCAAGCGGTGCATCAAGGCCGTCATCACGGCAAAGACCGTGTGTTCACCGGATGTGTAGTCGGTATAGGGAATCTCCGACATCACCGGAGCGTCGCTTCCGGCATAACCCGTCTGGTAGGCCAGCCCCGCCGCACCTTCCGTGGCGGGTCCGGTGGCTCCGTAATTGGCCCAGGGGCCGTAGAACCCGTAGCCGGTGGAAGACACCATGATGATGTCTGGTTTTATCTTCTTGATATCCTCATATTCCAACTCAAAGTTCTTGATCACCCGGGGGGTGAAATTCTCCGAGAAGACATCCGCAACCCCGATCAACTCTCTGAGGATGCCTGTGCCCTCTGGCTTGCTCAGGTCTAGTGTGACGCCAAGTTTGTTGCGGTTCTGCTCGTAGAAATTGGCGCCCTTGTTCCAGAACTCACCGGAGATGTCATTCTTGTAGACCGAGTCGCTGCGGTAGCTCTCCAGTCGTCCGGTGGACTCCAGGCGAATCACCTGAGCCCCCATATCGGCCAGCATCTTCATGGAAAACGGGATCGCGATGAGCTGCCCCATCTCTATTATTCGGACGCCCTCTAGTGGACCTGGCATGTGTTAGCAGTTCTCCATTAAATGATCGCGTTCGCGCGCATCTGGGCCAGGTCTTCCGATGTGTGACCCAGCCTTTGGCCAATGACTTCTTGGTTGTGCTGGCCCAGTGTCGGGGCGGGACTTCGGGCCTCCCAAGGTGTGCCGCTCATCTCGAAAGGAGCGCCCGGGTACTTCAGTGTTCCGAGTACCGGGTGGTCGATATCGACGAAGAAGTTTCGGGCCTCAAACTGAGGGTCGGCCATGACCTCTTCGGGAGATTGGACCACGCCAAAGATGAACCGCTTTTCGTGGGCGGCGTAGAACCGCTCGTACTTGTTCTGTTTGATGAAATAGTCGTCTAATATCTGGCCCAATTCTTCGGCGTTGACCAGCCGCGCCGAAGGTGTGTTGAACTTGTCATCGCCCAGTTCCGGCACACCCATGAAATCCACCATGACACCCCAATTCAGACCGGCGCCGATGCCGGGATTGGGAATGAGGTGGCCGTCGGAGCTGGCCCGGAGTCGGCTGAGGTCTCCGCTATGGTTCGGCTGCCTGCGCCGGACCGCGCCGGTATAGGTGAAGTTGTTGACCACGTCCCTGAGGCCAGTGGCAACGGCTTCCTGTATGGATATATCAACGTGCTGGCCTTCACCGGTGAGACGCTGGTGGTACATGGCCATCAGGGTGGCTGCGGCACCGTCGGTACCAGCCTTGAACTGGGCCTGATTGAAAGCGTGTTTCAGCGGTTCCCGGTCATAGCCGCCCGAGATGTACATCAGGCCGCCCATGGCATATTCGATGATGTCGGCGGCCTTGTAGTCACGGTAGGGGCCGGATTGGCCAAAGTTGGATATGGAGGTCAGGACGATACTGGGGTTTATCTGTTGAAGGGCTTCAAAATCCAGGCCCAGAGACGGCATGACCCTGGGAACGAAATTCTCCACTACGACATCGGATTCGGCGATGAGGGACTTCAAAACGCTCATGCCCTTATCGGACTTGAGGTTCAGAGTGATGCTCTGCTTGTTGGTGTTCAAGTAGGCGAAGACCAGACTTTTCTCCGGGTCTATATCGTCGTTTAGAAACGGGCCAACGCGCCGGGTGGGGTCGCCGCCAGGCCGCTCGACCTTCAGAACCTCGGCTCCGAAGTCGGCCAGAAGCTTGGTGCAATATGGTCCGGAAATGTGGTGGGTGAGGTCCAGTACCTTCACCCCTTCTAGGGCACGTTCAGTCAAGGAGATACTCCTAAATATTCGGGGCTAAGCGTCCCGGTTCAGCGGGGTGTCCAGGTTGAATTCGTCCCGGCCGATCAACTCCAGACATCGGTCGAGGGTTGGCGGCATCAGGGTAGAAGTTCGGATGTCACGGTAGATGCGTTCCAGGGGCCAGCGCTTATGCACGCTCCGGCCTCCGGTGATCTGGATGGCCTTGGCGGTTACTTCCAATGAAGCAACCGTAGCCAAGTATTTTGGCCTGGCAGCAATGGCTGTCTTTTCGTTTGCCGACGTCCCTTCCCATTGCCTGGCGGCATCGTAAAGGACCATGCGTGCGCTGCTGAGCGCCATTGTCATCTCGGCGATGGTGCGCTGTACCACCAGGCCGTCGGCCACCATTCCCGGATCGGGGGCGAAGGACTGGTTCAGACAGAACTCTTTGGTGAAGTCCAGGGCTGCCTGGGCCGCGCCGATGTAGGCCGCGGCGAAACCGATGCCGAACCCCTGGGTAACTCCGGTGTAGAAGCCCTGTCCAGGTTCACCCAGGACGCCGTCCTTGGTGACGACACAGTTGTCCAATTTCATGCTGGGGCTGACAGTTCCCCGCATGCCCAGCGTATTCCACTCATCCAACTGGGAGAGACCTGCTAGGTCGTTGGGTATCAACGCCAAAAGCTGCGACCCAATGGGATCTGACGTGTTTTGGGCGTTGCAGTGAATCATGTAGCGGTGAGCGCCGCCTGCCATGGTGCAGAAGTGTTTCACTCCGTTCAGCACGTAGCCCTCACCGTCGGGGGTGATGGTTGTATGACGAAATGCGGAGCCGCCTCTGGTTTCAGGCTCACTGCCCCAACTGCCAAAGAGGTTGCCATTGTCGACGATCTCAGGATAGTACAGTGCCTTCTGTCTATCGGTGCCCAGGGCGTCGATAAACCGCATGACCGTGGAATGCATATGCACCGTCACACCGGTGTTGGTGCAGCCTCCGGCCAGCTTCTCGATCACCATGACGTAGGTGAGCATATCCAGCTCGTGGCCGCCGTATTTTTTGGGGACGCCGATTGTAAGCAGGCCGTTTTGCCAAACGTCGTGCCAGCTTTCCTTGGGATTGGTGCCGCTGGCGTCGACGTCAGCGGCGCGGGGCGCCAGGCAATCGTGTGCGATGCGCTCCGCCGTATTTACCAACTCTTGTTGGTCTTTGTTAAGACCGGGGTCCATAGAGCCTCCTAGTTACTAGGCCTCAGGATAGGTCAGCCGCAGCAATGTGTGGCGTCGGTTGGTGGTGTGGGGCCTGACCTGTTCCGGCCAGCGGCCCAGTTCAACGGCCTCACCCCACTCCGGTGAACTGAGAATCTCCGGACTCTCCAGTTCATACATTGCATGGAACCGGGGCTGGCCATCGGGTGAGACGGTCTGCATCTGCCCACCGATCAGCACCTGAAAGGCCTGGGCCTCGAACCGTGTTATGGGTCCCACTCCGGCGATCTTGCCCAACTCTGGGCAGTGCTCGGTGTCGTAGACTTCGTTGAACAGGGCTTCTTTGGTCGGGTCTACGTCCATGCTCGCTATGAAGAGATACTTCGATTTCGGGGCCATGGCCAGCCTCCTGCAATTTTCAGTTCTTAAGCCTAGAACGGTCGGCGGTGGGAGAACTCGACTTCCTCGTTGGTGATGAACTCCAACAGGACCGCTTTGCCCTCTTCCTCGGTGACCTTGCGGGCCCTGGTGAAGGCCGCGCTGATCTGGTTGGGGTCGGTGACGCGCTCGGCGTACCCGCCCATGGCCTTGCCCAGGTCAGCGTAGTTGCCGCCCAGGTCACGGGTTCCGTAGAGACCGTGGGAGTCGGCCATCTGCCTGGTTTCAACGGCCATGGTGGAATTGTTCAGTACCACGGTGATAATTGGGATGTTGCTCCGGACAGCGGTTTCAAAGTCGAGTCCGACCATGCCGAAGGCGGCATCACCCATGAAGTTGACGCAGACCTTTTCCGGCGCTGCCAACTTGGCTCCAATCGTCAGGCCCAGTCCGGTGCCCAGACCGTGGGATTTGCCCCAACCCAGGTAGGTGCGGGGGCCGTTTGATCGGTAGAACGGAGTCAACTGGTCGCGGGGGCTGCCCGAGTCGTGGGTCACGATGGCGTCTTCCGGCGGGATGGTGTGCATGAAATCCCAGATGACCCGGTAGGGGGTCATTGGGGTTGAACTGTCGGAGAGC
>PCAH01000044.1 GCA_002730485.1 Dehalococcoidia bacterium
CGGACGCTCCTTGGCGATGTCTGACGTGGCCAGCCCACCATTGGACTGCATCACGGATAAGGGGACTGAGACTCCCATCTCTGTGAGACCGTCCGTGAGTCGGGTAAGGTAGCTCTCCACTACCGGACGCACGTAGCAGTTGATCACCGTGGTGCTGGTGCGCTCGTATTCCTTCATCTCCGGAAGTAGTTCCGAAGAGATGGTTAGGTTCACGCCTGGCGCCTTCTCAGCCAGTACTTCTGCTATGTATTGTTCGTGCTCGGGATTTGCGTAGGAATGAAGCAGGCAGATAGCCACGGACTCGACGCCATTGTCCAGGATGTATTCCACGGCCCGATCGACGTCGTGTCTTTCCAGGGGGCGTAGTACCTCGCCCTGGAAAGACAGCCGCTCGCCGACCTCCAAACGGAACTGCCTTTTGACCAGGGGCGGCGGCTTCTCATAGTTGAGGTCATAGAGGCGGGGAATACGGTTACGGCGGAACTCCAATACGTCCCGGAAGCCCTCGGTGGCGATCAGGGCAGTCTTTGCGCCCTTCTGCTCGATGATGGCATTGGTGGCTACGGTGAACCCGTGGCTGACTTCTGAAACAGAATCAGCGTCTATACCGAGCTCTGCCACGCCGTTCTTGATGCCGTTGAGGACGGCCTCGCTGTAATCGTTGGGGGTGCTGGCAATCTTTCTGGCCAGGACCTGCCCGTTGTCACCCAGGAATACGATGTCGGTAAAAGTGCCACCAATGTCTACGCCAACGCGGAATTTCTGCAAGCGGTTACTCTCAATAGGTTACTTGTTGGGCATGATACTGTGGCCGGAATGTGGTGGCAAGGGTTCAGGGAGCAGCCAGCTACCAATTGAAACAGAGGGTTGGACTAGCTCAGGGCTGGGTCTCCGCTTGGACGCCGGGGGAATCTGATGGCGGCTATGACCACTGCACCCAGCAGTAGTAGGGCACCAGCGTAGATGAATGCGGCATCGGTTCCCTTCCAGGTGACCAGCACACCGGCGATGATCGGTGAAGGTAGGGTGAAAATGTGGCGGAAGACGCTCTGTACGCTCATGGTGCTGCCCTGTATCGCAGACGAAGAAAGGTCCATCACGGCGGCAGTGGCGATGTTGCTGGTGCCATAGAAGAACATTCCCATGGCCCCCACTACCAAGCCGAGTTGGAACGCATCATTGGTGACCGGCACCAAGAAATACAACAACCCCAGAGTGGTATAGGCCGGAAGCAGAACCACCTTCCGGCCAAATCTGTCCGAGACTACGCCCATGATCGGCTGGGAGACCATCCCCATGAGGTAGAGGAGCATGAGGTAGAAACCCAGACCCAGAGTGGAATAATCCAGATCCTCAGCCAGATAGATGGGCAGGAAGGTCAAAATGCTGAGTCGGCCCATGCTCATAAAAACGCCGGCAAACATGATCGCCAACACACTCCGCTGGGTGAGCATGTCCTTGATGCCGCTCATGTAATTCTTGACGGTTGGCCTAGGGCCTTCGTCATTGTAGTGGCCCCTCAGGCTGACCCAGAGGATGAACGCCAGAATCAACGCCGGCAGCAGGTGATATTGCATCAACGTCTGCCAGCTGACGACCAACAATAATGCGCCAATAAGCAATGGAGAGATTGCGTCGCCGATACTAGCGCCAACACCATGCAAGGCCAGCGCGGTGCCACGGCGGTCTGAGAAACGGGCCGACAGAGAACCGACAGAAGCTGGGTGCCAGGCTGCTGATGCCACACCGATCATGGCGATGCCCGGCAGAATCCAGAAGTAGCTGAAGGCCAATCCCACCATGAAATATGCCAGACCACCACTGGCCAGAGCAAAAGCAAGCAACAGTGGTCGGTACTTGTAGAAGGAGTCAGCCAGGAACCCAGAGGGCATGATCAGGAGCCCGCTGGCACCCTCCCTGATGGTGGATAGGGTACCCAACTCCACGTCATTCAGATCCAGCGTATCTTTGATACCCGGGAGAATGACCGGAAAGAGTTGCTGATACCAATGGATGACGGTGTGGCCGAAGATGAGAGAGCCCAGCAGATATTGTCGGTTACTCTCGGTTTCCGGTCCGGTTGATGTTTCGGTTTTAGAAGTGTCGGCCATTTATAAGCGGGGCCAACCTGTGGATGACGAGGTTGGCTGTACGCATTGTGTGTTGGGCGGCGAGACTCGTTTGTCGACACTATTGGCTAATCCGACTGGATAGAGTGTCGCCGCACCTTTAGGAGTTTGAATATAACTAGGCCTTTCATATCTGAAAGGCTTGGGTTAGGGGAATAATACTTCCGGCGAACACGCCTGGCAAGGGCCGAATGGCCCCATGGGATTTAGGTACGGCTGGGGGAGGGCGAACTGCCGTAGGTGGCCTGCTGTAATTGTACGGCAGTATTGATCAGTGCCAGGTGCGAGAACGCCTGAGGGAAATTGCCGAGCATGACCCCGTTCACGGCATCATATTCCTCACTGAGAAGACCCAGGTCATTGGCGCAGGCCATTACCGTATCCAGCAAGACACGGGCTTCATCCAACTGGCCCAGGTGTATCAGGTTGTCTGCCAACCAGAAGGTGCAGATGATAAACGACCCTTCGGAGCCGACAAGGCCGTCGTCGTAATTGGTGTAGCGATAGACGAACCCTTGCTCGTTGGTCAGTTCTTTCTGGGTCGCCCTGATGGTGGAGCGCATCATGGGGTCGGTGGCCGGAATGAATCCCACCAGAGGGAGCATCAGGTTGGCGGCGTCCAGGATTTCGCTGCCATACGATTGGACAAAGGCCCCTCGTTCTTGGGAATAACCCTTGGCCATGACCTCGTTCAAGATTTCGTCTCGGACCTTCCTCCACGATTCAACGTCGCCTGGCAGTCCCAACTCAGTGGCGGCCCTGACAGCCCGGTCCAAGGCTACCCAGCACATCACCTTGGAGAAAACAAAATGCTGCCGCCCCCCGCGGGTTTCCCAGATTCCCTCGTCGGGCTCTCGCCAGTGGTCCATGACAAAGTTCACCACCCGCCGGAGGTACTCCCAGTAGTCGGCGTCCATTGCGCCGCCGAACTTCCTGAAGATGTGGGCGGAGTCCATGATCTCGCCGTAGATGTCCAGTTGGAACTGGGAATAGGCCCCGTTGCCGATGCGCACCGGTTGGGAGTTCATGTAGCCTTCCAGCTCCGGAATCGCGGTCTCAGTCAGCCGTCTATCGCCGCCCAGACCGTACATCACCTGCAGGTCTCTTGCCCGGCCTGAGGTGGTCCACTCAAGCCATTCTTTGAACGCCCGGGCCTCGTCTGTAAAACCGATGATGGATAGGGCGTAGATGGCGAACGTGGCGTCTCTGATCCAGGTATACCGGTAGTCCCAGTTTCGCTCGCCGCCTATGACCTCCGGAAGGGACGTTGTGGGCGCCGCTACCAACCCACCGGAAGGGGCGTAAGTAAGGGCCTTGAGGGTGAGGGCGCTGCGGACTACCGCTTCCCTATGCTCTCCCTGGAAGGTGCACTGGGCCGACCATTCCTCCCAAAAAGAAGTCGTGTCAGCTAGTTCCTGTTCTAATTGTTCCGGTGTCAAGGGTTCTGTCTGATTGTTGAAAGATACCTGGTTGGATACGGTGGAGTAGAGCTTTTCGTCTTCAAATATCACGCCTCGAGACCGAAACCCGTCGTTCACCACCGTAAGGGGGGAGGAGCAGTAGACCGAGATGGCTTCCGAGCCTCCGTGGGCCATTCCCGCATGGTGGCTGCTCAGTGAAGCGTGTGGGACTATGGTCCCGTAATCAAACTTGGGGTAGCAGTCCATTTCAAAGTCCAAGCGCCCTTTGGCGCATTGGAGGATGCGTACCACCCGCTGGTTATCAGCGTCCAACAATGGGGTTCTGGGCATTACAACCTGGCCGCTCACGGGCATGAAGTCGATCAGGACCCCTGAGCCGGTGCTGGTGACAAAACTGGTTTCCAAGACGTTGGTGTTAGGCAGGTAACGTCGGGAGGTGGAACTGATCCTGGTCGGCGCCAGCTTGTAAAAACCGCCCTTACTGGAATCCAGTATGCGGCTAAACAGAGCTGGAGAGTCGAACCTTGGTATGCAACACCAGTCTATGGAGCCGTCAGAACTGACCAGCGCAGAACCGTGCATATCGCCAATGAGGCCGTAGTCGTCTATCCGTTTGTAGGTCAAGGAGTTAGCCGTCACCGGATTTGCGGACTGCATGTCCGCCGAATTGGTTTCGCAGCGCAGCCAGGAGACGGCCACCAAAGGGCTGTTTCTGCCGGGAGCGGAACCTGGCCTGCAACGACAAGGTGATCACTGGTATCGGCACTGCCAGCTCGACGGATTCTTCAACTGTCCACCGGCCTTCCCCAGAGTCGTCCACATAGGAGTCTAGCGACTCCAGTTTGGGGTCTTCCTTCAGGGCATCGGAGGCCAGATCCAAGAGCCACGAGCGCACGACGCTGCCGTAACGCCAGGTGTCTGCGATGGCCGGAAGGTCCAGGGCGAATTCTTCCTTGGCGGCCAGCATCTCAAACCCTTCGGCGTAGGCCTGCATGAGACCGTATTCCACGCCGTTATGGACCATCTTGGTGAAATGACCGGCGCCGCTGGGCCCGACCCTGCTGTAGCCCTTGTCAGGTGCTGGAGCCAATGTGTGAAAGATTGGCTCCAGCCGTTTCACTGCGGCTTCATTGCCGCCGACCATCAGAGAGTACCCCTCAGCCAAACCCCAGATACCGCCGCTGGTGCCAACATCAATGAAATCGATCCCCTGAGCCGCCAATTTTTCGCCAAGGTGCATGCTGTCTTTGTAGTTGGCGTTGCCGCCGTCCAGGATGGCATCTCCGGGGCTGAGCAGCTTGGCCAACTCGCTCAATGTGTCCTCGGTCGGTTGCCCTGGAGGAAGCATCACCCAGATTGCCTTGGGGGCTGTCAGTTTCGAGACGACATCTTCCAGAGAGGATGCGGCCTCGGCGCCAAAGTCGCTGCTGGCGGTGACGGCTGCTAGATCCCGGTCAAAGGTCACCACTCGGTGTCCCCCGGCGACCAATCTCTGGGCCATATTGCCACCCATCCGCCCCAGGCCAATCATTCCCAGTTCCACAGGTTGTACTCCTCACATCGCCGAAAATAACTCGTTAATCAATAATAACGATATCAGAGATGCCGAGTACAAGATTGTCGCCCGAGTTATGGCGTCAACTCGGTGGGACAACATATCGGGAGAGAGACATCACCGGTTGCGAGAGAATTTACGAAAGGCAATCGGTGGCACGTTAAACCCACGACTTAACCGGCTTGAACAAGATCGATCAGACAAACCGGCGGCTAAGCGCCAGCGGACAGACTGGGCCGGGAAGATCGGCTACTTGACCAACTTACGCGCTTCGTCGACTACCTTATCGGCGGTGATGCCAAATTTCTCGTACAGGATACCGGCTGGTGCGGAAGCCCCGTAGCTGCTCATACCGACGGACGCGCCGTCCAGGCCAACGTACCGTTCCCAGCCCTTTGTGGAGCCCGCTTCGACTGAAACCCTTGCCCGGACCGAAGGTGGGAGCACCTGGTCGCGGTACTCCTTGGGCTGCTCATCGAATAGCTCACAAGAAGGCATGGAAACCACCCTGGTTGCTGTACCCTCTTCCGCCAGTTTCTGACCGGCTTCCAGGGCAATGTGCACTTCAGAGCCAGTGGCAATGAGTATCACCTGGGGTGAAGCGCTGCTCTCCCAGAGAGTGTAAGCGCCCTTGAGGACTCCCGATGCTGGGGCAAGCGCACAACGGTCCAGCACCGGCAGGTTCTGGCGGGTGTAGGCCATCACAGTGGGGCCGTCACGGCGCGCAATGGCAGCCCGCCACGCTTCAACCGTCTCAGTGGCGTCGGCCGGTCGGCTGACCACAAGGCCGGGTATCTCCCGCAGCGACATCAAGTGTTCGATTGGCTGGTGGGTGGGTCCGTCCTCGCCGACTCCGATGGAGTCATGGGTGAAGACGTAGATGACCTGCTGGCCCATGAGCGCGCCCAGTCTGATGGATGGCCGCATGTAGTCGGAAAAGACCAAGAATGTGGCGGTGTAAGGAATCGCGCCACCGTGGAGGGCCATGCCATTGGCCACCGCCCCCATGGCGTGTTCACGGACACCAAAGTGCAGGTTATTGCCGGAGAACTCTCCGGGGCCGATTTCACCTTTGTCGTCCAGCGCAGTTCTTGTTGAGGGTGCAAGGTCCGCAGACCCGCCGATCAACCCAGGGAGGCCTTTTGAGATAGCATTCATCACCACGCCAGAAGCGGACCGGGTGGCGATGGGGTCAGCTTTTTCAAACAGGCCGTTCAGCCCGTCTTCCCAATTGGAAGGTAGGTTTCCTCGAAGCGAATCCTCTAGCTGCTGTGCCTCGTCGGGGTAGGCCTTGCGGTATTCGGCAAAGGCTGCGTGCCAAGCGTCCTGGCTCGCCTGCCCCCTCTGTGAAGCCAGCCTAAGATGGTCTCCAGCTTCCTTGGGTACGGTGAACGACTCAGTCGATCCCCAGTTGAGGTTCTCTCGAGTCAAGGCGATCTCGTCATCACCCAGGGGGTCTCCGTGGGCCGACGCCTTGCCAGCCTTGTTGGGGCTGCCGTGGCCGATGACTGTGCGACAGACGATGATGCTTGGTTTTCCGGTCTCGGTTTTGGCGGCGGTGATGGCAGACGAGATTGCCTCGACGTCTGTTCCCTCAATGGTTCCGATCACGTGCCAACCGTAGGCCTCGAACCGCTTGGCAACGTTCTCGCCAAAGGTGATATCGGTGCCACCTTCAATTGAGATGTCGTTGTCGTCGTAGAGCATGATGAGCTTGCCAAGGCCCAATGTCCCGGCCATGGAAGCTGCTTCCGACGCGATTCCTTCTTGCAGGTCGCCGTCGGAGACTATCGCGTAGGTGTAATGGTCGATGATGTTGTGGCCAGGTTGATTGAACCGGCTGGCCAACCAGCGTTCGGTCAAAGCCATCCCGACCGCGTTGCCAAAGCCTTGGCCCAAGGGACCGGTTGTGGCTTCGACGCCAGGAGTAGCTCCGTATTCAGGGTGCCCAGGGGTCTTGCTCTCCCATTGGCGGAACTGCTTGAGTTCGTCCATGGACAGGTCGTAACCGGTCAGGTGGAGCAGGGAATATAGCAATGCCGATGCGTGGCCTGGCGAGAGGATGAACCGGTCTCGGTTGGGCCAGGCTGGGTCGGCTGGATTGTGCGATAGGAACCGATCCCAGAGGGTATAGGCCATGTCGGCTTGCCCCATGGGAGCGCCGGGGTGACCTGATTTGGCCTTCTGGACGGTGTCGATGGCCAGAAATCTAATGGTGTTGATACAGAGTTGATCCAGCGACTGGTCGGCCAAGGTGAAACCCCCTAAGTTCTGCAGGACAAGATCGTCTGATTGAAGCCACCAGGGCGCCGGAAGATGCGCCGGTACGTGCCGATTGGAAGGGTGGCTAGAATCCCGTGGTTATGTTAGCGAACCGAGGACGTGTTGTCACTAGCGAATCGGAGGTCGCAAATGACGAATTATCAGCCGATGGAGACTGGTGGTAAGGACTGGTTAAGCCTGGGGTTCCAGTTCGATGTCGGTGGGTGGTAGCAGGGTCAAAGATGAGTACGCTTCGATGTGCTTCCGGAGTAGTACCCTGGCTCGGTGTAACCGGGATTTAAGCGAAGCTACGGAGATGCTCAGTACCTCGTGCTTCCTCGATGGAAAGGCCCTGGATGTCCCGTAAAACGACAGCGGCGCGTAGGTCCGGGGAGAGCAGGCCCAGACCGCCTTCCAGGGTGGACCGGAGTTCGCTGTTGACTGCCGCCTCTTCCGGGTCGTTCTTCCAGTCGAAGATCAGTGCGTCGTCAAAAGTGTTTTCGGAGATGTATTTGGCCCGGGATTTCTCTTTGCGTATCTTCATCAGACAGGCGTTGACTACGACACGGTAGAGCCAGGTGGACAGCTTGGACTGGCCCTTAAAGTTGGGCAGGGCTTTGAAAGCTGAGATATAAGCCTCTTGCACCGCGTCTTCCGCGTCCTCGGCGTTGCGTAGCATCCGAAAGGCTACGCTGTAGGCGAGGTCGGAGTATTGTTCTACGATCTCGGTGAACTGTTGTTCCAGGTCAACAGCACCGGATGCGTCATGGGTAGACATCCATGTCTCCTGGGAAGTGCTTTGGCGACTGTATATCAAGCTATCGGTCAAGTGTATGCATCCTTGAGACGGCCTGCAACCTGAGAGGCTGAACTCCGAGGTAGATGGTGGAACCATTTGCGATTCCCAATTGTGTCGACCAGGTTGTCAATCTCTATGACTCCTCTTCGTAGATCAGTGTGTCCGGCTTGAACGCTGCCCAGGCGAACCAGAAGTGGTCACCGTGGACGATCTTGGACAATTGCTCGCCGACCAACGGTCCGTCGGTAGCTTGGCCCAGGATGTTCCACGTTGAATTTGTCTCGGCGTCGGTGAAGCTGTTGTCCGTAGATGTAAATGACAGAGATCGTCCATCCAGGGTGGCGTCGAAGACGGCCACATCTATGCCATTCACCAGGTAGTTAATGACCCCTTCTTGAGCCAGTACCGAGTATGGGAACGCAGCGTCTACGCCATCCACTGTTATGGCGGCTACCCGTTCTTTGGGTTGTAGGCGTCCGTCCAATTCGCCGGTGAACAGGAACGGCGGGTTATCCACGCTGTCATACCCAACGTAGGGATTGGAGCCGTAGCGACGGTTGAAGCCCGTGTCCTTGGATAGCACCATGCCGTCGGGTTGGAGCGTCTTGAAGTCGCTCCAAGAGACTATGGGCGCAGCCAGGAAATTGAGCTTTGTTCCAGCCAGTCTGCCAATGATGGCCTCACCGGTCAGTTGCTGCCACCAGGACTCGGTCTGTCGGTCCCACATGACCAGGTCACTGTTACGCAGGTTTCCCGAAGAGCCAAAATCCAGGACCATGTCGTTTACCGTGCGTTCAAAGACGATCGCGCTATTGCAAAGGGGGCAAAAAGTTGCGGTCACTGGCACTCCGCCTACTTCGTCGTTCACCACTTCATGCCACATGAGGATCTGCAGCGGGTAGGCCCTTTGCACGCCGTTCATCTCAAAGGAGATCACCGGTTCTTTTTCAGATAGCCAACCGTCGGCTTCCTCCGTGGTAACGAATGTGGGGTTGTCCAGGGCAGGGATTCCATCGCGGGGCGGGCCGCCGGATAAGAAATCGCTGTAGGGAACGGTGTGGTAGCTCCAGTCGGTCTTCCAGCCGCTCCGAGAAAACCGTGCGGTTGCCATAGCCGATTCGTAATCGTGGTCTTGTTCAACGAGTCCAGTTGGCTCGACTTCCACGAACTTGCCGCCTGCCCCAAACGGGGCTGGAACGGGTGTGTTCCGTGGCGTTGGCGAGGGTTCCTGCGGGAGTTCCTGTGTTTGGTGTCGAACTGGCACCGCAGGCCACGGCCAACAGAGTGATGGCCCTGGAGATA
>PCAH01000045.1 GCA_002730485.1 Dehalococcoidia bacterium
CTTCTCTCTAATGCATAAATAGGGTAGTTAGTTAACTGGCAACACAGTGTCATATTATTTTATTGGGTCCGTTGTATAAATGTCCGATATAAACTAAAACGCAGATATGAAACCCGTGGGACGACCGGCAACTAGACACCAACCGAGGCTATCTGTGCGGATGGATCCATCGATGCTGAAACTGGCGTCCGAGCACGCTAAAGAAAAAGGGCACACTGTTGGCAAGTGGCTTGAAGAGGCGATAAGCGAAAAGATCGAGTGGGAGGACAGAGTATGAGTAAGCTATCAATGAGACAGATGGCCAAGGAACTGGAGATCAGTCCGGCATACTTGTCCTACATGCTCAATGGGAAGAGGCCGTGGCGGAAGGATTTGTACCAGCGTTACATGGGGGTTGTTAACACTCTTGTTAACAGTGACGATGCAGGTGTTAACAGCCAACTAAAAAGACCGCCTCAATTAGCAGTCTATTCAGGCATGGATCATGGTGTGGCCCAGTCCGGCAGGGCACCTGCATGGGGTGTAGGGGGTCGTCGGTTCGAATCCGACCACCCCGACCAGAAAAAGAAAATGCCTTCCGGTGACTACCGGAAGGTTTTTTTTCTGTGGGATTGCATCCCAGTCCTCGCTAAACCTCGGGTTTCGTGACACTGACCGGTTTCCTAGGAAACATGTATAGTCTAGGCCTACAGCTTGGGGCGTCACCAACTGAAAGAGGTGCCAGATGAAATTCGGTTATTTCAATCAACTTCAAATGCCCAAACCGTGGCCGGAAGACGGCGAGGTCTTGCTCTACAAAGAGGCCATGGAGCAGGCGATTCACGCCGAAGCTGTTGGCTTTGAGTATTACTGGCAGACGGAGCACCATTTCTATCCAGAGATCGGTCACAGCTCCTCTCCGGAACTGTTCCTGGCGGCCCTGGCCCAGCACACTTCCACAATCAGGCTAGGTTTGGCCGTGGTGGTGCTGCCCGTCAACCATCCCTACAGAGTGGTTGAGTACGTCTCCACACTGGACCACCTCTCCGATGGAAGAGTGGAATTCGGCACGGGCAGAGGAGCCTCGCCCTACCACACAGAAGCCTTCGGGGTTACCTCGGAACAATCCAAAGACGTGTGGGCCGAGTCTCTAGAAGTAGTTTCTTCTATGTTCCTGAACGACCCGTTCCCCGGTTGGCAGGGTGAGTGGTACCCAGACTTGCCCCAGCGCCATTTGGTCCCCAAGCCGGTACAGAAACCTCACCCGCCGTTGTGGGTTGCCGGAAGCCAACCGGCCACCTATGCGGAAGCAGCACGGAAAGGTCTTGGAATACTGGGATTGAATGGGATGGAACCTTCCGAACTGGAGCCTGCTGTTCGTGCCTACCGAGAGGCTGCTTTGGATTGTACGCCGGTGGGCGGTTACGCAAACCACCAGGTGGCTACATTTGCCGTTGGCAACATTGACGCGGATTACACGGTGGGGCGGGACAAGGCCTGCGCAGCAGCCAGATGGTATGCCGGCGACAATGACGCTGAATTACAGCGGGTGCGCTTTGGCACCCACACCGGAGACTACTACCAGGGGCAGCAAAACACGGTCAGTAGGCCTGGGGTGCGAGAAGCCGTCCTGAAGAGATCGAACGATGAACTGATCCAAGACGGGATGGTTATCGGCGGTGATGTCGATTCGGTCTGCCGGACACTGGACCGATGCGAAGAACTGGGCGTCGACCAGATATTGCTGATGATCCAGGCAGGCAACACCACCCATGACGATGTCATCCGCGCCATGGATTTGTTCGGCTCCAAGGTCTTCCCCAAGTTTCAGTAACACACCTCGACCAGAGACAATCAGAGTTCTACTCAGCCATGAATAAGAAGCAAACGTGAACTCTTACGAATCCCCTGAAGATAAGCGTTGCCAGGTTTGCAATGCGCGAATGCCTGACTCGGCGACTTGGCTCTGTGGAGCATGTGGCGCTGCCCAGACACCACCGCCTCGGCCAGGAGGAATTCGAGGATTTCTGGGAGAGGTCAACCAGCTGAGACCATTCGTGATATTCGCCTTGGTTTTGATAGCTGTAGTAATCGCCCTGGCCGCCGCCGGATGGGGGCAATACTTCGTACGCGGGCCTTTCGAAGTACGCTAATGAATCCCCAAAATCTCAGTCAGCAATAGTCTCACCAAGTGCAACTCGCATCTGCTTTCGGCTTATGATTTTGTGCCTTGTAAAAATTCCCAGGTTCCGCGCGAAGTGTATCTGCCTCGCACAGTGACGTATCTGCCGCTCGCAGAGCTAGACGTAGGCGATCGCTGCGCCCCCGGCTGCGGCTAGGCCGACCACCATCCACGGTGGGGTCTTCCAGAACATCAGCAGCCCCAGAGCGCTGATGGCCAGGGCGAAGTCCTCGGGCGTTTCCACGGTGCTGGTCCAGACCGGGTTGTAGAGGGCGGCGAGCAGTAATCCCACCACGGCGGCGTTGATTCCATTCAAGGCCGAGCGAAAGACTACCCGCCTCCGCAAGACGTCCCAAAAAGGCAGCACCCCGATGATCAGCAGGAACGAGGGCAGGAAGATGGCCACCAGGGCCAGACCCCCGCCAGCGGCCCCTCCAGGTCCCGGGCTGATCACCGCCCCCAGGTAAGCGCTGAAGGTGAACAGAGGGCCCGGTACAGCCTGTGTCGCCCCGTATCCAGCCACGAATTCGGCGTTGGTCATCCAGCCAGGCTCCACCACCTCAGACTGGAGCAGGGGCAGCACCACGTGGCCACCACCAAAGACCAACGAGCCAGCTCGGAAGAAGCTGTCAAAGATCGCCAGGTACTGGCTCGATTCCAACTGCCGCGCCAAGGGCAGGCCGACCAGCAGCACGAAGAAGAGCACCAGTGCAGCGATGCCCAGCCACTTGGGAATGAACGCCGCTAGGGAGTCGTCGGCACCCTGGGCTCCGTCCACGTTAAGTATCCTCCAGCCGACGAACCCGGATACCACGATGATCAAGACCTGCATGATCGGGGACTGCCAGGCCAACGCAGCAACGGCGGCCAGGATGACGATGGTCGCCCGTTCCCGGTCCGGCGCCAGACCTCTCCCCATGCCCCAGGCCGCCTGAGCCACCACTGCCACCGCCGCCAGCTTCAGACCGTGCAACCAGCCAGCGTCGGTGACATCGAACTCCTCGACCCCGTAGGCAAATATCAGAAGGGCCAACGCCGACGGCAGGGTGAACCCCACCCACGCCGCCAGGCCGCCTGGCAATCCAGCACGGACGATCCCCACGGCGATGCCCACCTGGCTGCTGGCCGGACCCGGTAGGAACTGGCAGAGGGCGACGATGTCCGCGTAGCTGGTCTCTTCCAGCCAACGCCTGCGGACGACGTATTCCTCTCGAAAGTAACCCAGATGGGCGATGGGGCCGCCGAACGAGGTCAGACCAAGCCGCAGGGTAACCCACAGCACTTCTAATGCCGGTAATCTGGGTCTGTCCGACCGCGCCGATATTGGGGCGCTCCCATCATTTGTAGGCTTCTCAGGGCTGTCCCCCGGGTTTGGACTATCCGAATCAAGGGAATCGTTCATTCACGTTCCTTTGTTAGTTGCTCCGTGAAGGGAACTGCGGTTAGGCCGCCGCCCCATTGAACTTGGGCATGACCTCTTTGCCGAACCGCTCCAACTGCTCGATCATGACGGGCAGCGGCGTTCCCTGGCGCATGCAGCCCACGTGCATGTACTCCAGTCCGGGGAAGCGGTCTTGTATCTCCATGATCTTCTCGGTGATCTGCTCTGACGTGCCGCAGAGCCAGGAGCCCGCGGCTACGGCATCTTCCATCGTCGGCAGGCCTGCGGTGGGAGCGCGTTTGGGGTCGTTCAGAGCGTCCAGCACCTCCGCAGTGAAACCACGGAAGAAACCCAACGGGCCAAACATCTTCATGTCCTCTTCCAGGTATTTGCGAGCTTGGTCGATGGCCTCTTTCTCGGTGTCCGCGATGAACGTGGGCAGTCCAATGGTCAACCTGCTGCCTAGTTGGATGTCCTTATAACCGTGGTTAACCAGGGTCTCGGTCCAGCGTTTGATCACTTCATCGGACGGCCCTCCCGTGACCGCACCGCCGCCGACCACCGGTTGGATGCCGTGTTTGGCCATGAAATCCATGGCCCCCTGGCTGGCGCTGACCATGGGCTGCCAGGTCTCCACAGGCAGGTTCTTTGGCCTCGGAACGAGGGTGATCTCCTTGAGCGTGTAGCCCCTATATGGGACCTCCGGCGGCAGGGTGTAATGCTTGCCCTTGTGGGAGAAGGACTCTTCATGGAAGGCCTTCATCATGATCTCAACCTGCTCTTCGAAGATCTCCCGATTGAGTTCGTTGTCGATGTCGATGCTGGGCACTCCGAAGGTGTTGACTTCCCGGGAGTGGTAGCCACGACCCACGCCAAAGATCACTCGGCCGTCGGTCAGGATGTCGGCGGTGGCGTAGTCTTCGGCCAGTCGCAGCGGGTGCCACATGGTGTTGATGTTGAAGCCGCAGCCAAATTTCAGGTTCTTGGTGATATTGGCCAGGTGGACGTAGAGCAACAGCAAGTTCGGAATGGTCTCGTTGCCCTCGTGCTGGAAGTGGTGCTCCGCAGCCCAGAAGCTGTGATAGCCAAGGTCGTCCATGACTTTGACCAGTTGTTCGACGCGGTCAAAGATCGTTATCAGGTGTTCATTGGAAAAGCGACGGTCATTGAGGGCGATTGCGCCCAGGCCCAGGTCGCCCAGGTCCACGTGTCCGGCGTACAAGCTGCCAAAGTGCTTGAGCATGTTCAATTCCTCGTTATTATTCGGCTTCTGACATTCTAATGGTGCGTATCTGGATGTCAATCAATGTCTGGCACGTCGATGGTTGACGCTGGGTTGGGTCGCCACTATTATCGGGGCCTGTGAGATTCAGGCTGTAATCCTATTTGGGAGGAAGGCAATGAAGTACGACGTGATAGTTGTTGGAGCTGGCTCGGCCGGCTCGATCATGGCTTCGCGGCTCAGTGAAGACCCTGACCGTTCGGTCCTGCTGTTGGAAGCGGGGCCTGATTACCCAGAGTTCGAACAATTGCCCGACGAGGTGAAATTCGGTTATGCCACGGCCACCGATATCATGACCAGCGACCACAACTGGCAGTACTGGGGCAAGGCCACCGAGACCTCCCCGCCCATGATGGTCCCCAGGGGCAAGGTCACCGGCGGCTCCAGCGCCATCAACGGCCAGGTATTTCTGCGGGGCATACCCGAAGACTATGACTCCTGGGCTGCCATGGGGAACGACGAGTGGAGTTTTACCCAGTGTCTCTCCTACCTGCGGAAGATAGAGACCGATACCGACTTTCCAGAAGATGATTTCCATAGCTCAGATGGCCCCATCATCGCCCGCCGGTTCAAACAAGATGAACTCAACCCTGACCAGGCGGCGTTCCAGGCGTCGTGCCAAGCAGCAGGATTCCCGGAGAGTCCCGACCACAACCACCCTGAGGCTTCGGGAATCGGGCCAGTCCCGTTCAACAACCCCAACGGAATCAGGTTTAGCACCGCCTTGGGTTACCTGAACCCAGCACGACACCGGCTCAATTTGACCATCCGTCCCAACTGCACCACTCGAAGAATCATCTTCGAAGGCAAAAAGGCTGTCGGGGTTGAAGTGGAATCCGGTGGAGAGGTCTTCGTCGCCGAAGCCGACCAGATAGTTTTGAGTTCTGGAGCTATCGGCTCGCCGCAGATCATGCTGCTGTCGGGCGTCGGCCCTGCTGCCCACTTGCAGGAGATGGGAATCCCAGTGGTACACGACCTGCCAGGCGTGGGTCAGAACCTGCGTGACCATCCCATGATCTACGTGACCTTCAAGACCAAGAAGGACTTCCCATTGGACGGCTTTGCTCCCAGGGTACAGATGGGATTGCGCTGGACTGCTGATGGGTCTGAATACCGCAATGACTTGATGATCCTGATGCAGTCCTACGCCACCGAGCGCATCGACCGGGGCGGCGACCGCATGGAGCCCCTGGGAATTCGCATGTTGGGCGTGTTGGACCTGGCGATGGGTTCTGGAGAGTTGAAACTGACCTCCACCGATCCCCACGAACAGCCGCTGCTGGAGTATCACTACCTAGAAGACCCCTTTGACCGACGGAGGATGCGAGAGATGGTCCGCACCTGCGTCAGCATCGGCTCCGGAGACGAGTTCAACGACATCGTGGAATACCGCATCGAACCCACCGACGATGAACTGGCCTCGGACGACGCCCTGGACGTCTTTTGCGCCAGGGACGTGACCACCGGCCAGCATATATCTGGCACCTGCAAGATGGGGCCGTCTTCAGACGGGATGGCCGTAGTCGACCAGCACGGCCGGGTCCACGGATTGGAAAACCTGCGCATCGCTGACGCCTCGGTCATGCCCAACTGCATCCGGGCCAACACCAACGTCACCACCATGATGATCGGTGAGCGCATCGCAGACTTCATCCGGAACGGAGGCTAACAGAAGAAATGCCACGTATTACATTTGATTTGAACGATGCTTCAGAAAGGCAGAAGGTCGCCGGGGAATGACGCGTCGGTGAGGGGTTCGTGCCCGGAGAACCCAACGAAGGACTGACGGCCAGGTTGTTAATCAGCCCGCCGAAGTCTGCTGATTTCGACGACTCTGGCTGGCCGGTATGCACCAACATCCGAGAGAGCCTCTCCGAAGGTTTCACCTTTGCCTGGTACCGGATCACTGTTGAAGTTCCCCAAGAAGCCGATGGCGCACGCCTTTGGTTTGAGACCAACGTGGATAACTACGGTGAGGTTTGGGTCAACGGCGAGATTGACCGCAGCACCGGAGTGATCGAGGGCATCAACGCTCCCCAGCGGATAGAACTTAGCCCCAGCGCCGTGCCAGGCACCAAATACGTGATCGCCTGTCTGGTCGCCAATGGGCCGCTTGCTGAACCCCGGGGCGGCATCTTCATGCGCTTTGCTACGTTGGTTGCTGAGACCTCAAATTAGGGATACTCTCCCAATTCCATTAGGCTAAAGCTCGGACAACAGCGGAAGTTTGTAGGCCTTGGCGGCTGTGTCGTGGAAGAGCAGTTTCTTCTCGGCATCGGAGAAGTCGTGGGTCATGCGTTTGAATGAATTCCAGATGACCGCATACGAGTAGGAATTCTTGTCCACCGGGAAGTTGCTCTCAAACATGCACCGCTCTGGCCCAAAGGACTCAATGGTGTGCAGGTAATAGGGGGATGTGGTCTTGGCGAGTTCCGTGGAAGACGGCGGGAACGGTCTGGTGTCCCATTCAAACCCGCTCACTCGGTTGCCCAAGCCACCCACTTTGACCACCACGTTGGGCCGTTCCGCCAGGGTGGCCATGTCCTTCTTCCAGACCTAATACCTCATCCCGATGACCGGCGTAGGGGCCAACGCCCAGAGGACGGCCAATGTGGTTCAGGATGAACGTGGCATTGGGGAATGCGTCGACCAGTCCGGTCAATTCCAATATCTGGGGATGGTAGACCAAGGCGTCAAAGGCGCGACCCATCCCAGTGAGGACGCCAAACCCTTCTTTGAACTTGGCGCTGGCCATCATTCCAGGGTGGCCGGACCGGTGGGAGCGCAGAGGTTCATATTCGTCCCAACTGCAGGTGTGACGCACACTTCGGAACCGGCCGCCGCTGCCCACTTCCATGGCTTCCAGCACCGGCCTTACCGCTGCCCCCAGGTTCAGGTCAGCGTAGCCAACTATCCCTGCGGCCACTCTGGTTGGGCCGTAGCGGCGGCTGTCACTCTGCGCGCCGATCCCATTGACCCACTCAACCTCGCCGATGGGTTTCATCTCCGTTGGGCCAGTCGCCCGGTACATGGAGTCGACTTCCACGAACAAAGTCTGCACCACATTGTGGGCCGACCCTATATCTGATGTGAATTCGTCGATCATGTAGCGGTCACCGTGCTTGTCCCATAGGTGGTGGTGCGGGTCACAGATAGGCAGGTCTGGGTCGATGGCTTCCTCGACGGTCAATTCCAACCAGGCGTCTAATTCGGCGGGCATATCGGCTCCTGCGGTTCTTGGCTAAAACTTGGTCCAGTGGGGATCAGTTGAAATCTGACTGCTGGTAGTACTGCACAAGTCCAATTTCTGCAATCGTGTTATTGGCTTCAATGGCTTCGCTTAGTAATGATGCAAAGGGTTGTTGTTGCGCCAGATCGGAGAATTGGAACTCTCGCAGCGCGGAATTTGCTTGGGCTGTGCCAGATAGAGCCAACCCCATCACGGACACAACTACCAACTGGTCACGTTCTTCCTCTGAAGTGAGACCAAATGGACTTGTCCAAGAGATGCCTAGGGCTGACCAAACCTCCGGATCCAATCCGCTATTCAAGTAATTGAATATTATTTGGGTATATACACTATCGGTATCAGTCTGATTCAAAAGATAACCCAGGGCCATGGGGACGGAGGTTTTGGCGGCGTAATTGCTGGGAGTCAACACGCCCGAGCCTGTAATAAAGAATCCGATCAACGGACTGAACGCTTCGTCGTCACCGATGGCGCCCAAAGTACCAACTATGTTGGGCCAGGCCGCGGTTTCAACTGGGTTCTCCAACATACTTGCCAGTATGTCTATATCGCTGGAGGTGAAAGACTGTGCTTCAGCGTAGGGCAGCCCGTGGATGTAGGTTTGCCGGACGAAGTCCTGTACGGCTGATTGTTGGGAAGGGGCAGGATCCTCGCTGCCTTGGGCAACTCTTTGGCATCCCGTCGCCGCAATAACCAGACCCACCAGCAAGAGAAAGGCCAGTCCCCTGATCCGCAAGAATACAGAATTTTCAATGTTGAGGATTGAGTGACTTTGTCGTGCCACAACGTTTTGCGGTTTATCTGAAAGCATTGCTTTCCGCCTGGTTTACAGAATCCTGGTCTGGTCCTGAGGTTTCCAGCATCAGCGCGTTTGGCACATTTCTGTGAGCCAGGTTCCTATTGTGGCCGAATTCATGTGCCCAAAGAGAACCTTCCCAGTTGGGAAACCAACGGACCACTGTCAGGGAAGTCGAATTGCTACTGGCACAGCCTATGGGAAATCCAGTTACAAAAGTTCGGCCACACCAGCGGATCTGGTTGACCACTTTCACGTTGCCCGGGAGTCTTTCAACTGCAGTGAAATCGGCTGGATCATTGATGATGCCATTGCCCAATGTGAAGGCGGTTACCGGACTTAGCCTTGTAAACTCGACATTGGTGGCCACATCACCAGGGCGATTGGCCGTCTGCAGTAAATCACTGGCATCGTCCATGATGCGGTCAGCTTCTACTGCGTCAATCTGCACCGAGATGTGACGACTGACACCCAAGAAGTGCCTGATGGGAGGCACGGGAGTCGGTGTTGGAGGCACCGGCGCGAAGGTGGGTGTCGGAACAGCAGTAGGAACCGGGGTGGATGTTCCAATCCTAACTCCTGGAACAGGGGTGGTAACGACGGTGGGGATTGGGACAAATGTCGCTACCCTGACTCCCGGAACAGGAGTTCTTACGGCTGTGGGAATAGCCGTTGGTCCGGTGGTGATCGTCACCCCTGGAACAGCGGTTGGAGCTGGCGCCAATACGGTGACCGGAGCGGCACCACCCCCTCCTCCGCCGGCCGCCACACGCGACGGACAAAACTGCTGCCACCGCCATTGGGAGCAAAAAATGCAGATTGATTTTCATTAAGATTCGGTTTCCAGCTCGGGTGGAACGAAAAAGATTTATAGCCCCACCAACTCCCTGAAATTCTCGCCCAGCATGAGTTCTTTTGCGGCATCGGGAATGGCTAGGCTCTCAATGAACTGAGAATCCAGCGCCATGTCGGCCAGTGGGAAGTCGGTGCCGAAGCAGACTTTGTCCGCGCCATGCTTGTTGACGATGTTGGTCAGGGTATCGGAGCCCAGCTCCTTCAACGCCGGAGGCCAGGTGGTGTCGATGAGGACGTTGCTCTTGCCGATCAGTTCACGTTCGGCTTCGTCCAGCATGTAGAACCCGCCCAGGTGCAGAGCGATCACCTTCATCTTGGGGAACTGCCGGATCATGTTCATGATCCTGTTGGGCGGCGAATAGATGGTTTCACCGGGCTTGGTGTGGTTGAACCGCCCCGAGTGTATCTCCAGCACCATGTCCTCGCCCAGTTCCTCGTAGAGGGGGAACATCTTGGGGTCGTCAGGGTAGAACTTGTTCATCATCGGGTGCAGTTTGATGCCTTTGATGCCAGCTTCGCGGAGTCGGCGGGCCTCACCGGCCATGTTGTCCATTTCTGGATGGATGGCTC
>PCAH01000046.1 GCA_002730485.1 Dehalococcoidia bacterium
GCCATGCTGGCGGTTTCCATGGCGCAGATGGGGCATGTGGGCGGGGATACCACGCTTGAAGGCGAGGCCGGTTTCTACCACGCCTATGCCGGCAATAACCACGGCAAACTGACCTACAGCTTTGTCGGCGACACCCAGACCAGTCTGGACAAGGTCACAACGGGGATTGGCCAGGATTGGATGTTCCTTGAGACTCTCTACCGTATCTATTCCACGGCTGGTTACAACATCGCCCACGTTGACGTGTCCGCCCAACTTTGTATTGAGAACGACATCAAGTATGAGGATGTGGACCGGGTAGAGGCTGAGGTGAACTGGATGGAAACCCAGTATCCAAGCCCGGCGTTCCCAAGCCGTCGGGAAGATGGTGAGGCGCAACAAGGCGGCACGAAATACTACACTGCTTACGGGGTCGCGATGCGGGGATTCCCTGTTCTGCGAAGTCAACAGATGGGCGAGGCCGATGGCGGCGGAGACCCGCCCGAAGTGCTGGATCTGATGCACCGTGTGACCATCATACCTTCCCATAAGATGACCCTTTTTGGGCCTCGCATAACCGTCTTCACCAAGGACGGCAAGAGCTACACCAAGCAGTCCACCGGCCGTGAGTTCATGTGGGACTTTGAAGAGGAAGCGCGTCGCATCCGCGATGTTATCCCTGGTGTGCCGATACCCGAAGCCCAGTTTGAAGAGATCATCGCAACCTGCCGCGACCTTGATAAACAGGCCCGGGCTGACAGTCTGATAAAACTGACCGTGAGTTAGAGTTAACTAATCCATCGAACCTACTAAGGATTACTAAGAATGCCGTTTTTGACGTTGAACGGATCCCAATTTCACTACCATTGGGACGACTATACCGAACCGTGGCAGAATAAATCTGTGGTCTTACTGCACCACGCTGCTGGCGGAAACCTACACCGCTGGCGGGCCTGGGTGCCGACGCTGGCACGGCACCACAAAGTGCTCCGGTTCGACATGCGGGGTCATGCAGGCACCGACAGCCCTTCGGATGGGAACTTCACGCTGCCGGGATTGGCCGCGGATATCGCTGCGGTCTTGGACAGCTTGGAGATTGATCGGGTGCACGTGGTGGGGGCCTCGGCAGGCGGCATAGTCAGCCTGCAGTTTGCCCACGATTTCCCAGAGCGCACCCACAGTCTTAGTCTGGTGGCATCAACGCCGAGACTGGCCCGGATGGGAGCGGCAATCGACGCCAGTGTTTGGCGGCGGACGTTGGAAGAACAAGGAACCAAGGCTTGGCTCGCCTCCAACTCCCAGGAACGATTTGGCCCCAATTCGGAACCCGAGTTGGTTGAGTGGTACGCGTCCTCAGGGGAGAAGACATCTGCGGAGATGGTCTTGGGGCTGCAGGGCTGTCTCCTTTCGGAGGACTTGACTCCACTCCTGCCGCAAATCCTTACTCCAACCCTGATCATGGCGTCCAATCAGGATGAGATCACGCCCCTGGACGCCCAACATCTGATGGCTGATAAAATTCCCAATGCAACGCTGCAGACCTTCGATGGTGTGGGCCATAACATGAAAGTGGAAATCCCCGACCTGCTGGCCGGAACTGTCAGGGACTTCATCAGGAAGGTAGAAGCCGACTAGCCGAAAATCCCTGACCTGATGCTGAACGGCAAACTAGACCACTGACATGGGGTTGATTGGCGTTGCCATGGCATGAACTTCAGGAAGGACCTTTTCGGCAAAGAGTCTTAGGCTCTTCTCGGCCTTCCCCCGGGGCATCCCGCCGTACATCATGTGAATCACGACCTTCTCCATGCTGATGGTCTCCTGCATGAACTTGATCTTCTCAATGATCATTTCCGGGGTGCCTATGGGTTGGGTTGCACGACGCGCGGCGAGCCTGGCCTCTGCCGGGCTGATGTCAGCAGTCTGGCGCAATAGATATTCTTCGTAGCCCTTGATTCCCTCATAGCCAGGGTTGTTCCAGTCGAAGTAGTGATGCTGGGCCGCAATACCCTGGTTCTGGAAGTAGGTCCACCCTTCTTCAGCTTCCTCGGCAGTCTCAGCGCAGTACATCCACAGCAGCGTGGTGGGCTGATCTGGAGGCAGGCCAAGGTCCTTGCGGATCTTGTTGAACCTTTGTACCTTGCTGGTCATCTCATTGACGTCGTCTCCGCCGACGAACATCTGACCCAGTCCGTTCTGGGCCGCCAGCATCGCCGATGACTCAGTGCTGAACGCCACCTTGATGTTGTTGGTCAGTTCTCCCTTGTGGCGGGCCTGTGGCCGGATGCTGGTCGGCGGAATATCGTAGACGTCACCCTTGAACTCGAACCGTTCTGCACCGTCAGCCGCTCTGATGACGTTAATCACATCGTAGAAGTACTTGTGTGATTCATCCATCGGGTAGCCAAGGGAGGCGTATTCGTGGGGAGCTATTCCACGCCCGATGCCAAGATGTAGTCGCCTGCCCTTCAACAGGATGTCGAGCATTGATATCTCGCTGGCTAGCCTCACCGGATTCCACCAGGGGGCAACGATGACCGCCGTGCCCACGTCAACTCGGCTGGTCCGGCCTGCCCAGTACGCCAGATACTGTAGCGGGTTGGGCTGCATCGAGTAGGCAGAACCGTAGTGTTCAGTGGCCCAGATGGAGTCGAATCCCAGGGGTTCGACAAGCTCTCCCATGTAGAGGGTGTCGTCCATGTTCTGGGAATCTGGAGTGGCGGGTGGACGGTTGTAGTCCTCCGCTATGAGACGCTCCCAGTCTCCTTGATTGTAGCCAGTGACCATCACTCCGCAATGCATCGTTGCTCTCCTTATACCAATGAGGAAGTTGTCCAGGGAGATAATCCCTGTTCTTATCTAGATATGCTCGTCAGACGAGACAGTATAACCGTTCTCTTAGGAATATATCGTCGGCGGTCGATAGTGTACGTGTCCAATGGCCAAAGGGGCTATTGGACAACCGAGTCTACCGCCTGTAGATTGATTCTCTAGAATATCCGGCACCTGGAGTAAAAGAATGTCAGCTACAGAAACTGCGATGTCTGCCCTGGAACGTAACTGGAGCATGGTGGATAAGGCATTGGAAGATGTGGACGATGCCATGCTGGGAGATCGCCTCAATGAAGAGTCGAATTCCATGGGCTGGTTGCTCTTTCATATGAACAGGATAGTGGACCGGTTTGTTCATACCTGGTGCCAGGACACGCTCCAATTGTGGATGAAAGACGGCTGGAACGAGAAGTTCGGGCTGGATGACGACATCAACAACACAGGCCAGGGTTGGACCAAAGAACAGGTGGCAGATTGGCAACTCCCGCCCAAAGATACCCTGCTTGCCTACTATGAAGCCGTGAAGACCGCGGCGAGAGATTATCTTGAGCCGTTCTCAGCATCCGACTTTGAACGCGAACTTAACATCCCTCCCCGGCCGGCGGCTTCTATAGGCAATTTCCTAGGAGTCCTGGTCTTTGACAATTGTGTTCACGGCGGACAGATCGCGCATCTCAGAGGCTACTATAAAGGGATGGGCTGGTTCCTTTAAAACAACATCAACCATCCATCTGTCCACCGCCTATACGGAGAACACTTAATGCAAGTTACCCGACTAGTCGACGCGCCAATAATCTCACCGGGCCTCCACCCAAGTATCGGGGAGAACATCCAAGGCCCATCCCTGATCCGTGTGCCGGACTGGGTTGAGTCTCCCCTGGGCAAGTATTACCTGTACTTTGCCGACCACAAAGGGGATTACATACGACTCGCATATGCCGACGAATTGAGTGGGCCGTGGCAGATACATGCGCCTGGCAGCCTGCAGCTTTCCGATTCACGGTTCCTCATCGAGCCACCCGACGCCCCACTGGAAGCAGTTGAGGAGATCAAGAAACAGCGCCAAGCACAGCGGGGCGGTGATGTGCTGCCACATGGCCTGGTGGAAGAACTGACCACTCCCCACATCGCCTCGCCTGATGTGCACCTTGATGATGCCAACAAAACAATTGTGATGTACTTCCACGGCCTTGAGGGGTTAGGTCAGCAGGTTACGCGCATGGCCACATCCTCGGATGGGATTGACTTTGAAGCTCGGCCCGAGATATTGAGCAAGAGCTATCTGAGAGCGTTTAGTCATAATGGTCAGACCTTCGCGTTGGTCATGCCAGGGCAGATATACCGATTCAATGAGGGGGAGCTTTCTTTGGAAGAAGGCCCGTTGCTTTTCAACCGGAACATGCGTCACGCTGCTGTGCTGAAGAGGGGAGAGTCTTTGCTGGTATTTTGGAGTCAGGTGGGAGATGTGCCGGAACGTATCCTTCTCAGCACCATAGATCTCTCCGTGGATTGGAAGAAGTGGCAGGAATCCGATCCGATGGAGGTATTGCGTCCGGAGCGAGACTGGGAAGGGGCTGACGCGCCGTTGGAGCCCTCCGTTAGGAGTGTGGCCTACGGGCACGTCAATCAGCTACGTGACCCGGCTATCTATACAGAAGGTGATCAGACCTATCTGCTCTACTCCGTGGCCGGTGAGAGCGGCATCGGAATTACCGAAGTCAACCTGGCATAAGTCAGTGGTATACCCTGCAACTCCGCCGGAATCGCTGTGAGTGCAGCTTTATTGACGGAGACAAACGGCGCTCCTAAACTGCTAGCAGATAATTTCAGAGGAAGAATTCAATAACCGCCGGATGGAACGGGTGATTCCGGCCAGTAAAGAGAAGGGTCAATATGGCAGCGCAGACTCCCATGATCGACGTTCAGGTTCACGCCTACGAGAAGAACCATCCAGGACGACCCTGGCACGGGTTTCTCCAAGGTCCGGATGAAGTCACCGGAGACGACATGGTGGCGGCGATGGCTGCTGTCGGAGTTGACGGGGCTATATTGATTTCCCCTTTCAGCTTGTACCAATATGATGCCAGTTACGCTCAAGATGTTTACGCTGCCCACCCCGACAAGTTTGGCTTGATTCGGCCCATAGACCCGGCATCAGGCAGAGTCGCCGAAGATGTTGCCGAATGGGCAGCGACCACCGGTGTGGTCGGAGCCCGCGTCATGCTGTCTGCCCAGGAATTCCAAGCCGATGACGCCGGTCTCAATGAGATATTTGCTGCTGGGGCAAAGGCCGGCATTCCCATCAACGTCATGGCTTCCGGAAAACTTCCCTTGATGCTCGAAATTGCCCGCCGGAACCCGGACACCCAGATAGTTATCGATCACGTGGGTATCGTCCAGCCATTCCTGCCACCGCCTGCGCCCGAACCCTTTGCCGACTTGGACAACGTGATTGCTCTGGCCTCGTGCAGCAACGTAGCCATCAAGATCTCCGGTGCTGGTACCCTCTCCCACCAACCGTTTCCCTATCCCGACATCTGGGAGCCTCTGGGCAAGGTCTTTGATGCCTACGGCCTAGACCGCTGTATGTGGGGTACCGATTGGACCAGGGCCGTGGAACTGCTGAACTACGAGCAAGGGGTGGAGGCGTTCCGGGTGACCAACACGCTGTCTGACTCAGACCGTGCCATCCTGATGGGCGGATCCCTCATCAAGATTTACAAATGGTCCCCGGGCATGAACGGCTAAAGCCCTCAGGAAGAGCATTTACTCCAGAACCGGGCTTCAACCCCGCCAGACTCTCGCAGTCCGGCGGGGTTTCATCTATTATGGGTTCTGATTTGAGGGCGGAACGGGCCAGCGGACTGGCTAGGCGCGTTCGCCAAAGTAGATTGGAGGAACGACCTTTGACTTCTTTAACCGACAACATGACATTCGGGACCTTCATGGCTCCCTTTCACCGAGTAGGTGAGAACCCAACCCTGGCTCTGGAACGTGACCTGGAATTGATTGAATGGATGGACAACCTTGGCTTTGATGAAGCCTGGATCGGTGAACACCACAGCGGTGGTTGGGAGACCATAGCTTCTCCCGAGGTATTCATCGCCACCGCTGCTGGCCGGACCCGAAACATCCGTCTGGGAACCGGGGTTGTCAGTCTGCCCTATCACCATCCCTACATGGTCTCCAACCGGATGGTTCTGTTGGACCACCTGACCAGAGGCCGCGTGATGCTGGGCGTCGGACCTGGAGCACTGGCATCCGACGCCAACATGTTCTGCATCGACCCGGAGCGGCAAAGGGAGATGATGGATGAGTCCTTGGGAGCAATCATGCGACTCCTGGACGGCAGCGAACCCGTGACCATGGAAACCGACTGGTTCAAAATGAAGGACGCCACGCTGCAATTACGACCCTTCCAAAAGCCGTCGCTCCCAGTGGCAGTGGCCTCTGTGCAGTCGCCCTCCGGTGTGCTTCTGGCCGGCAAACACGGCGTCTCGGTGATCTCTCTCAGTGTACCCCGGGACTCGATTAGGACTACCAGTCTCAAAGACCAGTGGGCCATCGCCGAAGAGACAGCAGAGAAGAACGGTCAGACCGTTCACCGTAAAGACTGGCGCTTGTCCGTCGGCTGCCATGTCGCTGAAACCAGGGAAGAGGCTTTTGATCAGATAAGGGTTGGAGCAGGTCAGGTGGTCACCGAGTACACCGGCGGCACCAACGGCAACCCGATCCCTGATGTCCCGGCCAACGAAGTAGTCGACTACATGGTGGAGCACAACCAGTGGATCGTGGGGACGCCCGATGATGTTATCTCTGGGATAGAACGTCTGCAGGAAGCCAGCGGTGGCTTCGGTGGCTTGCTCCTTCGGGCAGAAGACTGGGCGCCCCGTGTCGAGTTGCACCGCAGCTACGAGTTGTTCGCCCGCTACGTGATGCCCAAGTATCAGGGCAGCCTCACGGGAATCATAGACTCACAACAAAGGTCAGCCAGCATGAAGGACGCGCTTCAAGCCAACCGGAGGGCTGGTCTAAAGCGAGCCACAGACACGTATTTGGCTGGAAACCGTTAGTCACTGGAACAAGGGCATGCCCTGCCTGATAGCGATCCCCTACGGGTGTTTCAGTCTCAGCATGTGATAAAATTTCGTCACTCTAGTATCTAAGGCTAGATCAATAGGAGAAATACATGGCTTCGAATGTGGATATTTCTGATCAAGAATTTAACGTGGTCGGTACCAGGCCCATCCGCCACGATGGCAATGACAAGGTAACCGGACGGGCGCGCTACAGCGCGGACATGTCCCTGCCAAGGATGCTGGTAGGCAAGGTCCTTCGCAGCCCCCACGCCCACGCCAAGATCAAGTCCATCAACACCAGCAAGGCCGAGGCCCTGCCTGGTGTGTTGGCTGTGGTCACTTCCGCTGATTTCGCCCAGCCAGCCGGCAAGGTCGCTGACCTGGGTGAAGGCGCAATGGCAAATCCCAAGTGGATCAGCAACAATATCATGGCTGCTGAGAAGGCTTTGTACAAAGGCCACGCGGTAGCAGCGGTAGCCGCTACCAGTCAGGAACTGGCTGATCAAGCAGCTGCGCTGATCGAAGTGGACTATGAAGTTCTGTCTTCAGTAACCGACGTCCTCGAAGCCATGAAAGACGACGCCCCTGTCCTGCACGAAAGACTGGCCAATTCCACCAACGCCGACATCCGCCCCGGTGGTCTGAGAGACGACGACGATACCGAAAAAGCGACGAACATCTCCAACCATTTCACCTTTGAATTGGGTAACGCCGACGAGGGCTTCAAGAAAGCTGATGTCATCATCGAACGAGAGTACCGGACAGCAACCGTCCATCAGGGTTACATCGAACCCCATACCGCTACTGCCATGTGGGGAGAAGACGGCAAGCTGACAGTCTGGGGTAGCAGCCAGGGCCACTTCCAAATCAGAGACCTCACCAGCCTGGTCCTGGGAATCCCCGTCTCCCAGATCAAGGTCGTTCCTATGGAGATTGGCGGAGGCTTTGGTGGTAAGACGGTCATCTATCTGGAGCCGGTGGTCGCGGCTCTCTCCAAGAAATCACGCCGACCGGTAAAGATATCCATGAGCCGCTCGGAGGTATTCCAGGCTACCGGCCCGACCTCCGGAAGTGCTATTCGGGTGAAGATCGGAGCCAACAACGACGGCAAAATCACCGCCGCAGATATCACCATGATCTACGAAGCCGGTGGTTTTCCAGGTTCGCCCATCGTCCAGGCATGCCAGTGCGTTTTGACTCCCTACGAGATTGCCGACGGCAGGATTGAAGGCTACGACGTTGTGGTCAACAAGCCCAAGGCCGCCGCTTATCGCGCTCCAGGGGTGCCCGCTGCTTCCTTCGCTGTAGAGTCGGTCATTGACGAGATTGCCCAAAAACTCGGAACTGATCCACTGGAGTTCAGGGTCAAGAACGGCGTCAAAGAAGGCAGCCGCCGAATCCCCGGCCCAGTCCTGCAACAGGTAGGCTACATGGAGACGCTGGCAGCGGCCATGAATTCCGACCATTACAAATCCAAGCTGGAAGGGCCCAACCGTGGCCGCGGTGTTGCCGCCGGGTTCTGGTTCAATGGAACCGGCCCCGCCTGCGCCACCGGCAGCGTCAACGCTGACGGGACCGTTAGCTTGGTTGAAGGCTCCCCTGATATCGGAGGCGGCCGTGCATCGATGGCCATGCAAATGGCCGAGGTGCTGGGCATCCCCGCCGAGGACGTCCACCCTATGGTTGGCGATACAGACGCCGTTGGCTACACCTCGCTTACCGCCGGTAGTGGAGCGACCTTCAAGTCGGGTTGGGCTTCGTATGAAGCGGCCCACGACATCAGACAGCAGATGATTCAGCGGGCGGCGCGGATCTGGGAAGTCACCGCCGATGACGTGGAATACTCCAACGGCGTAGCCTCTCACAAGTCCGACCCTGAATTGAAATTGACCTTCAAGCAGTTGGCTGCCAGGTTGAACGGCACCGGTGGACCCATTGTGGGCCGCGGTAACGTGAACCCTGCGGGCGTAGGCAACGCCTTTGCAGTCCATATCGCCGATGTAGAAGTCGACCCAGATACCGGCAAAGTGGAGGTCCTCCGGTATACCGCCCTACAGGACGTGGGCAAAGCCATCCACCCCAGCTACGTGGAAGGCCAACTCCAGGGCGGAGTTGCCCAGGGTATCGGTTGGGCGCTCAATGAGGAATATGTCTATAACGCAGATGGAGAGATGGACAACTCTTCCTTTTTGGACTATCGGATGCCCACTAGTTTGGACCTGCCGATGATCGACACGGTCCTCGTTGAAGTGCCGAATCCGGGTCACCCGTTCGGTGCCAGAGGAGTGGGAGAAGTATGCATAATCCCTCCGCTGGCCGCCATGGCCAACGCCATATACTCAGCCGCGGGCGTCCGCATGGATGTCCTACCCATGTCGCCAGGCAATGTCCTGGAGGCTCTCTGGGCAAAAGACGGAAAGTAAGAACTGCAGCTAGGTTAGAGACCGTCCCACCAGTTGATTAAAAACGCCCCGGCTATCTAGCCGGGGCGTTGTTGTTTGTCCGGATTCTTGTGCCACCGACTACGGATGCCATAATACCGGCAAACTTTGGGCACCCAACCCTGAGGGAGAAATCTTTAGCCGTCGAACCGCCTGCATAGCTGGTAAGAACAGCAACAAAAAAGCCCAGCCACTCGCTACTTGAGTGGCTGGGCTTTCGATGTTTCGGAGATGGCTAAAGGGCGGCTTCCACTCGCTTCCGGAAGTCTTCCCCGGCCAACCGGAGCAGGCCTTGGGATGACACGGTGATGAAGTTAGCGCCAAGGTTGATGAACTCGGCCACACCAGCGGCGTCGGCAGGGGAGTTGCCGCCAGCTCCCACGCTGATGTTCCCGGCCCTGATCTTGGGGATCACCTGGCCCATCAGCTCCCTGACCTTGGCCGAACCGGGATTTCCCATGCTCTGCCCCAGGTCACCGGCTGCTACGTGAAGCACATCCACCCCGGGTATCTTCAGTATGGCGTCCAAGTTATCGACTGCCTTGGTTTCCTCGATCATTGGGACGACCAATATCTGGGAGTTGATCCAGCTAGATGATTCTTCCCTGGTACCGGCGGTACCGTAATCATGGGCCCGGCCACTGCCAGCAACGCCGCGACGACCTTCCGGATAATATCGGGCGGCTTGCGTCACCGATTCAGCCTCTTCCTTGGTGTTGACGTGGGGAATGATCAGGCCCTGCACTCCCCGATCCAAGAACCGCAGGATGGTCGCATCGTCGTGGTCTGGGATCCGCGCGATGGGGGTGATGCCGAAGACCTCGGCGGCCCGGACCATGTGCTCAACCTGGTCCAGGTTCATGGGGCCATGCTCACAGTCGATCATCACGAAGTCGTAGTTGATCGCGCCGAATATCTCGACTATGTCAGGAGCGAATCGACTGACAATCGCTCCATAGACCACTTTGCCCTCAGCAAGCTTGGCCTTGGTGGTGTTGGTTCTCATGGTTAAGTAGGGTTCCCTCCATAGATTGGTGATGACCCATTATATGTAATTCGTGACTCCCTCGGAAGGGAGGCGGCCATACCTGCTCCATAAAGTGTGGACGAGCTGCTTTTCAATCAATCGAGAGAATCGACCTATTTGTTGGAGATAGGCACAAACACTTGACAGGTTTTGGTTTCGCATGCTATGGTAACGGAGCGTTTTCATAAATTGCTGTGAGGGCGCTCTTTTTTTGCCCAACGAATATTGATAACAAAAGGCCCCTCAATCGAGGGGCTTTTCTTTTTGCCTGGACTTGATTCTTATGTCGCCAGTAGCATCACCCCTGGAAACTGGGCATCACGTCTTTGGCAAACCGACGCAGGGTTGATATGCCAGCCGGACAATTCAGCAGTACATACTCGACACCGATGTCGTGTAGGGCTTGAATTTGTGCGCTGACGTAGTCGGTATTTCCATAAATCACCCCGGCTTCTGCGCCTTCCCTTGTGTCTTGGAAGCTTGATTGGAGGGCCAATTCCTGGGTCCTAGCGCGGGCAGCCATCCGGTTCTCTATCGCCTGGTCATATTCCTCGGGGCTGTCCACTATATTCACAGAACGTGCAACGGCCACACTCATTGGGTCAAAGGTCCGGCCCAAAGCCTCAACCTCTGATTTAAACAATGCGACTTCTTCAGCGATCATCTCAAAAGAGTCGAACTGCCCCAAAAGCATGTTGAACCCCAACTGAGCCACCTGTTTGATTGATCTGGGGCTGCCTGCCCCCATCCACAGCTGCGGGTGGGGCTTTTGCACGCTAGACGGCTCCACCACAACCTGGACGTACTCCCAGTATTTTCCCTTGTGTGACCATGGGGTATCAGATGTCCAGGCCTTCAGCATCACCTCAAGGCATTCTTCGAAGCGGTCGTCTGCTTCCTCTATGGGCATAGAGAAGCCTTCAAACTCCTTGCGGCGGTATCCCTTTCCGATCCCAGCGTCCACTCGACCATCTGACAGCAGATCCAGTGTGGCTATCTGTTCAGCGAGCAAGACCGGGTTGTGCCAGGGAAGCACCATCACTGCCGTGCCCAGTCGCAACGTCGCAGTCTTGGCGCCGATCCAGGTCAGCAAGTTTAGCGTCGCCGAGACCTGGCCGAAGCCCGTAAAATGGTGTTCCACCAAGAATGTGCTGTGGTAACCAAGGGACTCCGCCTCAACGTTTCGCTCCACAAACTCACGGAAACCGGCTCCGCTGTCGACGTTGGGTCCGCCCCGCTTGGCTTGGGCGCTCCCGAACATTCCAAATTGCATATCTATTCCCAATCTCTTATCTGATTTGCTTGTCCGTTCTTCCGGGTCAACTTCGCAGGGATTTTACCAAACCGGATACGCGTGAAACCCATTCGGTGGGATTAGAGTTAGAATACCGGCGAGATAGATCGTAATTTAGAGGGATTCCCGCTGGTCAATGCACGCACGGAATCCTACAAATGGGTATGACCGATGACTGACACTGCTGTGAAGCCAAGGAACCAACTTGAGCGCAACAAACTGAATCTGGGCCTGTTAGGCGCTAATTGTTCCGGCGGACTCGCTGTAACCACGGTTCCGGAGCGTTGGGACGCCAGTTGGGAGAATAACCAGAAGCTGGCCCGAATGGCCGACGACGCCGGAATGGAGTTCATGCTTCCCCTAGGCCGTTGGAAGGGGTACGGGGGTACCACTGACCACAACGGGTCAAACTTCGAAACTTTGACTTGGGCTACCGGGATACTGGCCAGCACCCAGAACATCATGGCTTTTGGAACCGTCCGCGTCTCGCTGTTCAATCCGGTGGTCGCTGCCAAACAGATCGTTACGGCAGACTTGGTCGGTGAAAGGCGGTTCGGACTTAACATAATATGCGGCTGGAACACCGACGAGTTTGACATGCTGGGTGTCGATCTCGCCCTGCACGATGACCGCTATGACCAGGGGCAGGAGTGGATCGACATCATCACCCAGGCTTGGAGCAACCCAGAGCCATTCGACTACAACGGCAAGTTCTATAGCGTGCGCCAGACCAATATCTACCTCAAGCCTCACGGAGGTGGCAGACCGTTGATCGTCTGCGCCGGGAACTCAGACCGGGGGCGGGAATACGCCGCAAGAAACGCCGACATGATGTTCACCAACCTGCGGTCAGACCTAGAGGATGTCCCGGCCAATACCTCGGCCCTCAGAGAGATGGCGACTGGCCACGGGAGAAACATTGGCGTGTTTTCCAACGTCTCGGTCGTTTGCCGTCCAACCAAGAAGGAAGCCGAAGGGTACTTCCACTATTACGCAGTCGAGAATGCGGACCACGACGCAGTGGAGAATATGATCGAGGGGCGTGGCCTCAAGAAACCAGGCGTAACTGAAGAGAGACTGATCGAACTCCGCACCAGAGCCGCCGGTGGCAACGGGGCATTGCCGATTATCGGCGATCCGGATGACGTGGTCGCTTATATGAAGCGCTTGTCTGAATCAGGCGTCAATGCGTTGGCCATCGGCTTGCAGAATTACTTGCAGCAGTTCCCGTATTTCCGTGATGAGGTCCTGCCACGTCTGGAGAAAGAGGGTCTGCGCACGAAATAAGCGTAGTTACCGAGTGGTAACGCTCGTTGGAATACCAAGTAGTGGGTCAGGTTGGTCAGTCGAATAACTTGCTCACTTGGTGGCAGACCAGTAAGATTCTTATATAGGTCACGTAAATTTAAAGAA
>PCAH01000047.1 GCA_002730485.1 Dehalococcoidia bacterium
GCACGCACCATCCGAAGTCGGTATCGATCTGAAAGACAGCGATCGGCCGATCGAGGCAATCGAACTCGATCGCGAACCGGATCGGCCGAGCGGGTCCCGGTTTGGGTCACTGGTTCACACGATCTTCTCACGTGTCGATCTGAAGGGGTCGGTCGACGACCTGCGGATGGTAGTCGATCGGCAGGGACGACAGTTCGGCGCACCGTCCCTGGAGCGTGAGGCGGCGTATGATGTCGTTCAGCGTGCTTTGAAGCATCCACTGATGCAGGATGCCGGGCAATCGGAGGATGTGAAGCGCGAGACACCGGTGATGTATGTGAACGATGCGGGGGAGCTGGTGGAAGGGATTGTGGATATGGCGTTTCGGACGGGTGAGGGATGGACCGTGGTCGATTTCAAGACGGATGAGGACATAGATGCGCAGCGTGGGGCATACCTGGGGCAGATCAGGCTCTACGTCGAGGGGGTTGCCAGGGCTACGGGTGAAGAGGTGAAAGGGGTGCTGTTTTCTGTGTGAGGAAATGAGAATGTGCAGAGCGAAGATATGTGAAAGGAAGACCTCAAGGTAGGAAGGCGAGACCGTTGGCGATGTTTTCCCGGAGGCGAGGTGCTCATCGGCAGGTACGAAAAAAGCCGGTTCTCAAACGAGGCCCGGCTCAATCGTAGACGATAGTAGGTTTCTGCTACTTCTTGTCAGTCGTCTTGAATTTTCTCAGTGATTTTGCGGTCTTGTCCAGATCGTGCAAACTTTCAGCTGCATTGTCCGAATCCTCACCCAGATAGGGCCGAAGCTTCTCAGCGAGTTCCGGAGGATTGTCATTTGCAACCGCTCTCGCCACAACGTTAGGAGTGGCGGGCACGCCGCGCTCGCTGTAGAGGTCGGCGACAGTCGTAGTCAGGGCCTTGGCGATTCCTTCCAGGTATTGCACCGAGAGGCGACGCGTTCCGCCCTCCAACTGTGTGTAGACGGGCCTGGATATACCCATTTTCTCGGAAACGTCCTTTGCGGACATCCCCCTTGTCTTCCTGAGATCTCGAATCCTCTTGCGAATATCTACGGCCATGCTGTTGTTTCCTGATGAAGTAGTGCCCGGCTAGGCAGTCCAGCGTGTCCCACGAATCACAAAGGTTGTAATTCTTGTCAATCGAATTCACCCATCCAGCTTGCTCTGTAATTGTCCAAAACATAACTCTATGAAAATCAATATGTTGGCCAGGTCAAGCTAGGGGGCTCTGCTCTTGCTATCAGCGGCCTGGATTGTATGGATGGGTCTGGATCTGTTTGAGGTCTCTGTAGCGTATAGCGTCAAACGATTTGAATGCTGGATCGCTGTTTACGGGTTCAAGACGGTTTGGCCCTGGGGAGGGTGGCTGCCGGCCCCGATACCCAGCGTAGTGGTAAGATCCGATACAAGGATGCGCAAACCACGGGTATCAGGTAGTGATTCAAATCACATCGTCAGAACGGTCCTCAGGAGGCCTTTTCCAGCTCGCACCAGTGGCTTAGCGCGTTCCCGAGCCGGGGACCGGGTTCAGACACCGCGGTCACTGACCCGTTCAGGACATTCCAGCGCAGATTCAGTTCGAAAGCCAGCGTATAGGGGCGCTTTGCCGAGTCTTCCGTCTCAATGTCTCCAAGTGTCGTACCCGTAAGCACGTCGTTTTCAAAGGTTGATGCGTCCACCGCTGTCTGCAATCCATCTCGGAATCGCACCCGAATGGGACCCGTGTCTGGGATATCCATTTCAACGGGTATGCTGCCCTCGTAGGTCTGCACGCTGCCTCGCCATCTGCCCAGAAGGGCCGGGTGTGCCGCGAATGAGAGCGCATCGCTGTCGGAGGGTGCCTCCTGCGCTCCGAATCCCGGTAGATAGCCCGCGACGATCGCATTTGCCGTTTCGACAGGCAGTTCATCTCTCTTGTTGCAGACCGTGGCGACGACCAACTGCTCTTCTGGAACGAGTATCAGACGCGTTCGTACACCCCCCATGCTTCCATCGTGGCTGACGGTTCGATATACACGACTGTCGGTCGCAATTCTCCACCCGATTCCGTATCCGCTGTCTGGGTCGGGATCACTCGTCGGTGTCTGCATACATTCGATCGATGCGTCTGAAAGGATCGCCCGCTGGTCGTTGCTCGGAGCCTTCAGATGCAGTTGACCAAAGCGGACCAGGTCGCGTGCAGAGGCATAGACCGCGCTCCCCCCGGGATGGTCGAAATCGTAGAAGGAGATTGGGCGGCCTTCCAGGTCGTATCGCTCAGCCGTATAGGGTGCCAGGTGGGTTCCGATACCCAGAGACGAACGTGTCATTCCGAGGGGATCGAGAACTTCCCGCTTCAGGAAGGTGCCGAACGGTTTGCCGGATGCCCGCTCGATGATGTAGTCGATGAGGCCGAAACCGAAGTTGGCATAGACATAGCGTTCACCGGGCAGGCGGACCAGGTGTCCGTAACGGAGGATGGATAGATCCATCGGCGGGCGACGCCAGGGCTCGTCGTCGTGGAAGAAATGGTAGTGTAGCGGGAGGCCTGATGTGTGGTTCGCGACCCGACGAACGGTCGCCTGATCCGCGGCTTCCCTGGGATCCATCCCCGACTGGCCGTTCCCGGCGACGCCCACGTGCGCCGTGACCTTCGCATCACCCAGGTATTCGTTGATCGGTGCGTCGAGGTCGATCAATCCACGCTCGACAAGAATCATCAGGGCTGTTGCCGTGATCGGCTTGCTGATCGAGGCGAGCGAGTAGGCGATACGAGGATCGGAACGCAGTCGGGTCTCGAGATTCGCCCAACCAAAACCATCCTCCCAGACGATCTCGCCCCGCTTTGCGACCGCGACAGCCAGAGACGGAATATGTCGCTCTTTGCGAGCGGAACGGATCTGCCGGGCGATATCACCAAAGTCTATAGAGGGAGAATCCTTAGTCGCAGTCCTCCATATCACAGGCAGCGGCGAAACCATTGGGAATCAGAAGCAGCCGGGTGAGGGCTCCGGTGCCGACAGGATTGTGCCGCAGACCATACCGGTGTGAGAATCGCTTTGGATGGGGAGAGGCCGAGCTCCTGTGTAGAACAGAAAAGAGCAAACAGGCACGGCCCCCATCTGGTTGGCTGACGCCAACCTGTCCTCTCCCGCGAGCAGGAGAGGGTTTGGTGACGAGGATCAATCACTAGAGTTCGGGAAGCGGGAAATCGTCGTCGGTGCGTTCGATCCATCCAGCCAACTCAGCCTGAAGCTCCTCGCGCTTGTTGTTGTGGGAGTCGAGGAAGGCGAGGTTCAGTGTTTCGTATGGGTCCTCGTTTAGGTCAAACATCACGAGCGGTTGACCTTCAAGGCAGACATACTTCCACCCGTCGTTGGTACGGATGCCACGCCACGTGCGGTTAACGCTCTGAAACCGCTTTCGCACGCACTGCTGGATGTAGGCAGACTTCAGTTCTTTGACGGGTTCGGGCCGCTCGGGGATGATGTGAGACGAATAGTCCGTGCCATCCATCCACTCCGGCTTGTCGATCCCACAGAGCCCGAGGGTCGTGGGGGCGAAGTCGACGTGGTTGAAGGGAGCGTCGCTGAACTGCCGAGAACGCGTCCCCCCGGCAGGCAGGACGATGCAGGGGATCCGGAGCGCTTCCTCATAGGGATTGCTCTTACGGAAATGACCGTGTGAGCCGTGTGAGTCCCCATGATCGCTGAAGAAGAAGACGTGGGTCTCTTCAGAGAGGCCCTGTTCCTCGAGGGCATCGAGTACGCGGCCGACGTTCCAATCCAGGTTCTCGATCATCGCGTAATAGCCGGCGAGATCTTTCCGGGTGGGCTCCTCGATACGCGGAATTCCAGGTACGTTCGGTCTGAGCCGGACGGACTCCGAACTGTATTTTTCGAGATACTCCGGCGGGGCCACATACGGATCGTGCGGCGGCTGAACCGACAGGACGCTGAAGAACGGGTTGCCGGGCTTCTGTTCCTTGATGTATTCGAGGAGCTTGTTGGTCAATGCATCGGTCTCGTATATTTGGAGCTTTTCCGTCAGCGGTTCCGAGTCGTCTCGACCGTTCTCATCGTGACCGTGGACCCAACAATCGTATTGCGCATTGTTGTTCTCGTATCCGATCCAGGTTTGGAACCGACCGCGTGCCTCTCGGGGCACATACTCCATTTTGTTGCTGCCGACCAGATGCCATTTCCCGAACCAGGCGGTCTTGTAGCCCTGGTCGTTGAAGGCATCCGCAATGGTCGGGAGTGACGTGTCAAGTGCCTGTGGTGTTCTCTGTGTTGCCCGATGGGTGTATCGACTCGTGAGCAGTGAGCCGCGGAACGGCGTGCACCAGGGACACCCCGAAATAGCGTGGCGAAATGGGACCCCTCGTGCAGCCATGCGATCGAGGTTGGGTGTGCGAGCGTTCTCGTCGCCCATATGGCCCATAGCCTGGGCGCGATGCTGATCTCCGAATATCCAGATGACGTTTGGCATAGCGACAATTAGAGATGCGCGCATCGATCGCGCAACGCAGTTTTTCAGTTTGTCCGGATAAGCTGCACGTGGTTGATGACACGGTTCCGAATCTGGATATTCGGAGATCAGCCCCGGAACTGGGCAAGCCCCAGGGTTGGACGGACAATCGTGAGCGCGTCGCGATGATTTCTCGGAACCCGAAAAGGAATGCCCCCGGCGCGAATCGTTCAAACACGTGCGTGCGGGTAACGCCCTCGATCCGATGCGGCGAAGCGTTCGACGCCAACGAATCTGAACGGTAAACACCATTCTGAGTCAGTACACTCTAGACAGGTCAACGGCCGGGGTTCACGTAGCAAAGGGAGGCGTGCTATGTCTGATGATCAACCGAGAGATACACAGGAACCTTAGCCAGACTTCTCTCGACAGGTGTCCACCTGAGCACAACCGAGGGGCTCCTGGCAGACTCCGACGCCAGGCAGCAGCGCGGTAAGTCTGAACTCGGTGTTCTTGCTCTCCTCACCGTGCTGATCCTCGTGGTGGCATTGGGGGCCATACGGGTCGCTCTGGCGACAACACTCACGACTCAGATATCGCGCCTTCTACAGCAGTGACCGTACTGTCGATGTCTGCTTCCGTGTGGGCCAGCGAGAGATACCAGGGGTGCATCGGGTGCAGGTAGTGACCCTTCGAGAGACACGACCGCAGGATACCAAAACAGCGATCGCGATCCGACTCGTCTACCGTCGGCGTGGGCATGGGGCTGTATCCCGTCAGCCTGAAGGAGAGTGCTGCTTTCTCGAAAGCCGCATTGGCGCCGGCCATCAATCGTTCACCGAGCTTCCATTGACGCGAGATTCCGTCATGCTTCAGGAGCTCTCCTACTGTTGCCCTGATCGCGGCGAGCGTCAGCAGATCCGATTGGAATGTTCCGGTCATCCACAAGGACCGTGTCGATTCTGCGCCCAGGATCTCCTTCCTGCCTGTAAGAAAGCTCCCCGGGTAACCGTTGCTGATTGCTTTCGCGAAGATCGACATATCAGGATCGATCCCGAGGTGTTCTCCGGCTCCGCCCAGTGCCACCCGAAACCCGACCTTCGTTTCGTCGAACACACACAAGGCGTCGTGCTTGTGTGCTAGCGAGACACATCCCGCCAGATATCCTTCCGGTGGTCCTGACTTCTGTACTGTTTCCACGACCACACACGCGACCTCGCCCGCCCGACTCTTCAACAGTTCCTCCAGCTGATTCAGATCTCCGTAGTCGTGGGTGCTTGTCAGGTCACTCACGATGTCCGGAACACCCGGGTCGTTTGGGCGCGTCCAGTCATGCCATCCGTGGTAACCGCATCGGATGATCGCATCTCGTTTCGTGTATGCCCGGGCGATTCGCACTGCTCCCGTCGTCGCGCAGCTTCCGCCCAGGTAGAAGCCGATCATCTCTGCGGCCGGTATCACTTCGATTAACAGCTCGGCAACCTCGATCTCCAGAGGATGGCACAGTGAATACACGGTGCCCTCTTCCATCTGTTCCCGAACGGTTTCCTTCACGACCGGGTTGTTGTGACCCAGGACGATCGGCCCGAATCCCATCAGATAGTCGAGATACTCGTTTCCGTCGACGTCGGTGAGGTGCGCGCCCTGACCTCGCTGGGCATAGAGCGGGTAGCCTAAACCGTGCATAACGTCGAACCGGCGATGGGACTGGCAACTGAGTATCTGGACACGAGATGCCAGATTGTACGCGGCGCGAGACCTGATAAGTGTCGGGTCTGGCAAGGTATCCTCCTGGGAATGGGTAAGGACCGGTCTCCAACCTATACCGGTCTGGCTGGCTGAGCCAGAGAAACCACAAGGCTCGCACAGAGCGTCAGATCCGCGAGTGTTGCCACGATCCTGGCGATTTCCAGGTTCCTTGTTCCGGGACAGCTCGAGCAGACGGCGCAGATCGTCTATGATGAAGGAGCGGCCGCGTTCGCCTTGTCCGAATTCGAGCTTGCGACGACCAAGTATCAGGAAGCTCTGGATCTCGTAAGTGATTTCAAGGACGCCGCTGAGCGTAGAGACGAATCACAACAGCAGTGGGATCTTGCTGAAGCGACACGCGCCTACGAGGACTATGACAGAATGGCGAGTGTGGGATGATCACGTCCGAGCTTATTGGGCGTTTAACGAGACCCTGATGAAGGTGTCAGGCTTCAAGGACTCCGCATCACGCCGAGAGCAGGCTATGGGTGATGCAACCTACAGTATCAGGTTGTTCGTCCTTTCATCGGCCAAGATCCGCGAGGACCTCACCGAACTGGGAACGCGGAGAAGTAAGCAGCGACTGCTTCGGAACGAGGATGATGCGAACATACAGGGGGACCTTATCTACGAATAGCTCCAGCAGGATCTGGAGCAAGATCTCCCGCCATACTTGAAGATGATCAGTCGGGTAGATATGCGAACCATGCTCACCGAAACGGGCGTCAACGCGGACTTCGCGCACGCCGATCAGGTTGTTGAAGCGTGCAGGGACGCAGAGATCCCTGTTGTGATCGTCGGCGAACTGACGGTGGGCTTCGCGAACGAGAGGAGAATTACACGGATTCAGAAGGGAAAGAGAAGAAGAGGGATGTCATCAAGAAGAGCTACAAGAC
>PCAH01000048.1 GCA_002730485.1 Dehalococcoidia bacterium
CTAGCTTTCATCCTCACCCATCCTTCATCCAACGCTAAACACCAGAGGGTTTCTCCGGTCATCGTCTGTTGGTTTATTTCACGTCAATCTGGTCTGCGGCGCATCCTAGCACCGCGTCCCGCCACCCAACAAGGAGGAAATGTCAGTACATTTGTTCGAAAAATGATTAAAGGTCAACTGACCCTGATTAGAAGTCTCAAGTACCGCCCTTGAATCCGATGGTCACTTCGCCGTTCTCGACGATCACTGGGGTGATCCGTTCTCCGTCGGTCAATGCCAATAGGGCGGGAATCTGGTCTGGCTGTTTGGCGAGGTCGATCTCGGTGTACTCCACCTTTCGCTTCCGGTAGTCCATCTTGGCACCGGAGGAATATGCGCAATCTGGGTGGGTATAGATGATTGTTTCTACTTGGGCCACGTTTGACTCCTGATTCATGCCTGAGTATTGGGGTTGGTCGGGATTTCACCCGACATAACCCGTATGCTCCGGTAATTGTACGGCTGGCCTGATGATTCTTCAACGTGGGAGAACCTGATTGGCACCGATTCTATAGCGAGAGCCGCCAGGAATGATATGCTGTAGGTTGCGTCTGGTGAAACACGCCGCCGACTGGACGTACCCTATCTCAGGAAGTTTTGACTTGGAAGAACACGTCCAGAATGAACCCCTGCCAGAGAACCTGGCCGCCCTGGCAAAATTGCTGGAACAGTACGCTTCAGGTTCCGGCCGCATAACTCCCAGACCCAGGGGCGCACGGTTAGACCCTGAGACTAGAGCCGTATTAGAGGCGGCAGTCATAGCCGTAGAAGACGTGGGCAAGGCTGCGAGTCGACCAGACGAGCTGATGGTATTTGGCAATGGCTGTTATTCAGCGGGCCGCTACGACGATGCCGCCGAAGCCTTCTTGACCATCTTGAACGATGACCCATCTATGGCCGATGCGCGCTTTAACCTGGGGCTTACCTATCTGCGGTTGAGAAGTCCGGAAGACGCTGTCCGGGAGTTCACCAACCTGCTGGTCCAGAAACCTTGGTTGGCCGAAGCATTCTATCAACGGGGTAACGGCAACGACGATCTTGGGAACATGGATCAGGCCCTGGCCGATTATACTCGGGCGATAGAACTGGCCCCGGATTACGTGCATGCGATGTACAACCGGGGCATCTTGTTGGCCCAGGCGGCACGTCACCAGGAAGCGGTGGCCCAGTTCGATAAGGTCATCGCCATCGCACCTGAGATATCCAACTGCTACCTGAACCGCGGCGCTTCGCTGGACGAACTGGGTTTGCACGCTGAGGCGATCAACTCTTACACACGGGCAACGGACCTTAACCCGGAGAATTCCTTCGCTCTGTTTAACCGGGCCAGGACCAACTACTACCTGGGCAACCTGCATGACGCTCTGACCGACTATTCCCAGGTTATCAAACTGACCCCTGATGACGCAGAGGCGTTCAACAATCGGGGCCTGGCCTACGATGCGCTGAAGGATTATGACGAGGCCATCAGAGACTTTGATAAGGCACTGGAGCTGCGACCGTATTTTGCCGAGGCTCACAGCAATAGAGGTGCGGTCCTGGAGGTGATGGGTGATCTGGACGGGGCTTTGGCAGCTTACAACCAGTCATTGGAGTCAGACGCAGAGCTGGCTTCTGCCCATTACAACGCCGCCCGAATTCACTCGAGGAACGGAGATGTCGCGGCCTGTTTGAAGCATTTGGACCGGGTGTTGGAAATCGCTCCCCAATTGGCAGAGGACGCCGCTCATGACGAACACCTTGGCTGGGCCTTGGAAATGAAGAACCTGCGCCGGGATATGGAGCAGGAAGACGGCCTGCAAGAGGAAAGCTAGCCTGGTAGATCGTCTGATCGGGATTTGCTAAAGGATATTACCTGGGGCGGGTGTTCGCGTGTCCCAGGTCCGCGTCCGGGTCCACGTCAATCACGTCTTCGTCGTCCAGGGTATCTTCATCGTCTATGTCTCGATAGACCGGGTGCGACGCGATGTAAAGCCTTCTCCGGCGAGTGAACATGCTCCGCAGCAGGACCATTGAGGCTAGAATCACCAACCCTGTGACCAAATCTCTTTCAATCTGATAGTACTGGCTGATGGCCAACATCACCAGGAAACTGACTGAGATTCCCCAGGTGGAACGTAACGGCGAATGCCGCATCAGCACCAACGTGGCCAGGCCAACGACACCACCCAAGACCGCCAACGCCGGCATCAATGCCAGAGTTACGCCGATCAGAGGCGCCATGCCGTCACCACCTCGGAATCGGGTGAAGATCGACTTCCAATGACCAACCACCGCAGCTCCGCCGGCCACCAGTATCAATGCTGGCGACACTCCCAAAGCCCAGGCAGTGAAGACCGCAGCTGCTCCCTTGGATATATCTCCAACCAAGACGAGCGCTCCGGTCCGGTGACCCACGTTGAAGAACACGTTAGCGGTGCCAGCCAGAGTGCTGCCGGTCGTGAACACGTCGATGCCGCGAATCCTGGAGGCGATATGGGCGAACGGTAGAGCGCCCAGCATGTACCCTGCGGCCACGGCAAGCACCATATTTCGTATTATTAGAGGTAGGTCTTCAAACATGTTGGGTAAACGGCCTTTGGTATAAAGCGCTGATACTTTTGCTGTGTAGGAACCGTGGGTTCCTAAGAGGTTCTTAAGAAGGCTGCAGGCATTTCCGGGGTCTCCACGTCAATCATATACCCATAAGTTGGTTGGGGATAGGTAGCCTGGCAATCTGGACCTCAATCTTAGGAATCCTTCTCACCGACGAAGAGCCAGTAGCCTAGCTCCCCGTCTAATACCATGGATCTGACCTTGGCCACTAACTCAGGTGAACGCTCCAATGGCCCATCGCCATTTGGAGCGCCGCTCATGCGCTGGAAAGCTAGGAATGCGGCCAATTTCCCCTTCGCTTCGTCCAATATCTTGAGTATCTCTGAGGACGCGTCCACACGGTCGGAGACGGTGAACCCACCCTCTTCAAGCAAGTCCACATAACCATCGGCAGTCAGGGCGCTGGTCATGCACAGCACCTGACCCAACTCGCCGCGTAATTCTTCGGGCAAAGCTCCTGGTTCGATGGTGACATCACTCAAACCGAACCGGCCGCCTGGCTTTAGCAGACGGGCTGTCTCTGAAATGGCCTGGGCTTTGTTGATGAACAAACTGACTGAACACTCACAGACGGCAGCGTCGAATGCCCCCCTCCTGAGAGGAAGCTTTTCGGCATCGCCCCTGACGAAGCTGACATCGCTGGATTTGGTGGCAGCCAGGTGAGCATCATGGACGGCCTCCGCGCCGAACTCGATTCCCAAAACACTGCAGTGGAACACCCGGCTCAAGGCCTGGGCGCTATGGCCTCGGGTGCTGGCCAGGTCGGCCACCAAGTCTCCGTGTTTCAGACCCATAAGACGCCCAAGCTTATTGGTCAGCCCAAGGCCGCCCGGGTGGAGGGTGTCGCCCATGATCAGCTTGGCCACGTCCGACTGGTAAAGATCGGCGCAACAGGCCTTGGCTTCAGCTTCAGTTTGCAAACTTTATCTTGGTCTCTATGATCTATCTTTACTACGATTTACCGTTGTGTTCGGATGCTGCCAGAATCTTTTTCCTGGCAATCTCTAGGACCCTTTCCCCGGCCAGTTGCTCCCTGATCTCCTCGCGATACCCCACCGAGTTATAGGTGCAGAAGGGTATGATCCGGCCGTCTGGAACAAGTATCCCCACGCAGCATTTCATGACTTGCTTTACTTTGAACGTGTACGGATCCAGGAAGTCTTTGATGGCTATCTGGAAGATGTGGTCCTTCAGGTGGGCCATGTCGTACCCTAATTCCAGGCCCGGTCCACAGGCGCATTGGAACTGGTCTGCGGTCTGCTCCGCGCCAGCCACGGCCGAGGCAGACCAGAGGCTCTCCAGCGCTTTTTGGACATCTTCCGAGTTTGTCGGTTTAGGCAGCGCCCGGTTGGTGATGTAATCCAGGTATTGGTCGATGTCTAGCATCCTGGGCAGAGGCACGACTTGCTCTCCGTCCACGAACACGTACGAGTTGACCTAACAGGTGGGGAAGCAGCATGGGACGGGCACGAAGTCTTCCATCACGAACCTTCCGTCGCTCTGGTCAACTATGCCATGTATCACGTCTGGAATCGTCACCCGTTCCATTGGGTCAAATTCTAAATGGCGTCCCACGTGGGTCACCGGCTGGAAGACCGCACCGCGCACCGCCGGATGTTCCAACCCAAACTTCAGGATGGCGCCAACCTCATCGGTGTTAACGCCCTGTTCGATGGCGGCCACCAACACGGCGTCGATACCCTTCTCTGCCAGCCTATCCAGGGCTTTGAGTTTCAGTTCCAGCAGGTCTTCCCCGCGGATGGTCACGTAGGTCTCTGGACGTAGGCCGTCAAACTGGAAATAGATTACCGGGTTCTGCTTGGCGAGATCGTCCAGGAATTTGTCGTCGCGGGCGATGCGCACCCCGTTGGTGTTGACCATCACCTGGCGGACGCCCCGGTCCTTGGCCGCCTGGGTCATGTCCATCAGGTCGGGATGTATGGTCGGTTCGCCGCCGCTGAACTGGATCACTTCGGGGTCCCCTTCTGTCTCAACAAACCGGTCCAACATGAACTCAACTTGATCCATGGTCAGGCTGAAGCCAACGCCAGCGTTGGCGAAACAGATGGGGCAGTTCAGGTTGCAGGCCGAATTGACCTCGATCAACGCCAGGCACATGTGCTGTTTGTGCTCGGGACAGAGACCGCAATCCAGCGGGCACCCGTCTTTGACCTCGGTGCTGGTTTCCAAGGGGAGAGTGCCAGGCTTGTTGAACTTTACCGAGTCCACATACATCTGCGCGTCGGAACTGGTGATGCCCACAAACCACCCATGGGTCGGGCAACGTTTGCGCATCAAGACCTTGTTATCTTGTATGAGAATTTGAGCATCGATCACTGTTTTGCATTCAGGGCAGATGCTGCGTGTCAGTTCATGGAAGATATAATCAGCGTCTTGTTTTACCCTGACCTTCCCTTTTTCCGCTGGTTTGACCAAGTGAAGCCCCATTAACTGGTGTATAGTAATCACGTTCGTAGGTTGCTGTCTTGTATACTTGAAATGTCTTTCACAAACAATGGATTCACTGAGAAGGCATTAGAAATTCACGCCCTATTTTTCTTTGGTTTGCTCCTTGGATCCGATAGGAATCGGCTACGAATTGAGAGATTAGCTCTTTGGAGGAATAGCAGAAGTTGGATAAAAACGACTAACAATCTTGATTGCTGGGATAATCCTGATTTTGACCATGGCTTGTGGCTCGGATACCGACAACTCTCTGGGCTCCACCGGAGGTAGCAGCGAGCCGGACCCGGCGTATGAGCCCCGTTCGTTTGACGATGTGAAACCCCAAAATGTCGACTTGAAGCTGGTTCCGGCCCCGGCACTGCCGGAGATTCCGGACTGCAACGGCGAGCCCAGAAACGTTCGCGTCACGTTGGAAACTTCCGAGGCTGTGGCCGAGATTACGCCTGGAATCACCTTCCCATTCCTGACCTTTAACGGGTTGGTGCCCGGTCCGGCCATCGTGGTATGCCTCGGCGACTGGGTGGAAGTTACCCTCAAGAACCTGGCTGGAAATACATTTGCCCACAACGTCGACTTCCACGCCGCCACCGGAGCGCTAGGCGGTGGGGCAGCCTCCATAGTTGGGCCGGGCCAGCAGACCACTTTCCGCTTCCAGGCTTTGAAGGAAGGTGCCTTCGTCTACCACTGTGCCATCGCGCCGGTCGTGATGCACGTGGCTTCTGGAATGTATGGTTCGATCATCGTACTGCCCGAGGGCGGGCTTCCAGACGTGGACAAAGAGTTCTATCTGATGGAAGGGGATTTCTACACGGAGCCTTCTGCGGATGACCCCAAGGCTCACGTCTATTCCCAGGAGAGGGTCACCGCCGAGAACCCGTCATACGTCGTGACCAACGGCAAAGTCGGCGCTCTGGCTGGTGAGAACGCCCTCAAGGTGAACGTTGGGGAGAAGGTCCGCTTCTACTACGGACAGGCCAACGATGAATCTTGGATCCACATCATCGGCGGCCATTTTGATAAGGTCTACGTGTCCGGGTCGGTCCATCCGGATTCCGATAAAGAGTACGGAGTCGAGACCACTGCGGTTCCGGCAGGGAGCGTTACGGTGGCCGAATATACCTTCAAGTACCCTGGCCTTTACCTGCTGGTTAACCACAAGCTGATTAGGGCCACGGAGAAGGGTCAGGCGGTGCAGATCATGGTTGAAGGGGAAAACAACCCGGACATAATGACCGTGGTTGAACCTCCAACGTCCATCCGATAAAACGACTGTATCAGGCCGGTAAACTGGCCAGGAAAACCAATAACCAAAGGTGAACAGGTGACGACCAATTCAGCCCTTTCCGGGATGGTGGTGCTGGACTTGACTCAGATCATGGCCGGACCCTTCTGCACGATGTCGCTGGCAGACATGGGGGCCGACGTGATCAAGGTCGAGAAGCCCAACGGCGGCGACGACAACCGGCGGATGGGTCCTCCATTCATCAAGGATTGGTCGGCAGGGTTCCTGGCCCTGAACCGCAATAAGCGCAGCTTAGTTTTGGACCTCCGGAACGAAAGCGGGCAGGCGGTGTTCAAGCGTCTGGTGAAAGATGCCGACGCGGTCGTGGAGAATTTCAGGCCTGGCGTCATGGAGCGTTTGGGTCTTGGTTACGAAACGCTAGCTGCCATCAAGCCCAGCCTGGTCTACTGCTCTGTGTCCGGATTCGGCAATACCGGCCCTGATGCCAAGAAGGGCGGGTTCGACCTGGTGGCCCAGGGAGTAAGCGGGCTGATGAGCATCACCGGTCACCCGGAGATGCCGCCAGCAAAGGTGGGCGTGCCCATCACCGATATCTCCGCTGGTCTTCTGGCCGCCAACGGGGTGCTCTGCGCCTACATCCATGCGCTGAAGACCGGCCAGGGCCAGCAGGTGGATACATCTCTGATGGAGGCCGGTGTGGCCTATACGGTGTGGGAATCGTCGGTCTACTTCGCTGAGGGCGAGATACCAGGTCCCCTGGGCTCCGCCCACCGGGTCTCGGCGCCCTACCAGGCACTGCGAACCTCTGACGGCTATCTGAATATCGGTGCCGCCACCCAGCCAACCTGGGAGCAGCTATGCCGCGCCATCGGCCAGGAGGCCCTGATAGACGATGACCGGTTCAAACTACCGGGCGACCGGAAGGCCCGTCAAGACGAACTCGCAGCACTGTTGGAAGAGACGTTTGTCACCGACACCACCAGCAATTGGCTGAAGATGCTGGAGGAAGCGGGTGTGGTAGCTGGGCCGATCTACAACATTGACCAGATGTACAAAGACCCGCAGGTGTTGGCCCGCCAGATGCTGGTGGACCTGGAAGACCCGGAACTGGGGACCATCCACAACATCGGCGTGCCGGTGAAACTATCCAACACCCCGGGACAGATACGCACCCGCGCCCCCATGCTTGGCGAGCACAGCGCCGAGGTCCTGCTGGAAAACGGCTTCAGCCAGCCCGAGGTTGATGAACTACTGGAATCGGGGGTTGTGGTGGGGAACCAGGGGCCTGGCACGCGCCGTTAGAGGTCTTTAAAAGAACTATTTGGCGCGGGTGAATCGGCGGAGGCAGTCGGGGTTATCGGGGTCTGGTTTTGTTGGGCAGATGCCTGAGAGCAACAGTCTGCCTTGTTCGTCAATCTCAAAGCTGCCGGTACCTTGAAACTCTTGGGAGTCTTTAAGTTCCCAATTTTCGGTCAACTCGATCTCCCCAGTGCTCGGAGTTACTGTGTAATCCCCACCCAAATCCACGTATGATTCGAGCATGAACCAGGTGGCGAAATACTGGCCATCGGACTGGAATAGAAGCTCCTTGACCCCGACCAACTCGAGGTCCTCGCGCCACCGGCCGATGAGAGGGTTTTGCTCCGGAGTGAATACAGTCACTTCCCGCGTTACCGGCTCGTCCAATCCTTCAACCACTGCCGTGATACTGCCCTTTGAATCGTGAGCCGCCGATTTGTCGATGGCCAAAAAGCTGGTCTCTTCGTCTATCCGTGCCGTGCCTGGGGCCCCACCGACCAGGTCACAGGGATATCCACCGGACGCATTACCACGCAGCATTGAAAAGCGCCGATGGCATACCGGAACGACTGCCCAGGTTCCATGGCTCCCGGACCGTAGATATTGGGTTCGATATCTTTCGACTCGAACTCTTCGCGAGGGATCGGCTGGTCTTCGAAGAACGCGATCCGCATCAGCAAGTGACGCGGAGCAGGTACGGCGTCTATAGCCCAATCCGGCGTCTTGGCATCGTCACTGCCGCCACCGCAGGCGATAGTCAGTGCGATGACCAGCGCCGCAACCGCAAGGCCGGCCCATTTAAAATTCGTTGATGGAAACATGACTGTCAGCCCGGAAATCCCAATGGAGTTCCTACTATGTTCCGTGGCGGCGATGGCAAAGGCAAGCCGGGTTACTGGGGTTGTAGGGAATGCCTACCCAGCCGTTCTCCAGGGTTGGCCGTCGGTGGTTTTTAGGAATTCGTCCACCAGAGTGGGGCTGGAGACTATGACGCTGGGGGTGAAGAGAGCGCCGGGGCCGCCTTGTCGGTCAACGACCTTTGCTCCTGCTTCCTGGGCCAGTACCAGACCGCTGGCGACGTCCCAGGGCGCCAGGGAATGGTGGAAGTAAAGGTCGATACGACCGGCCGCGGCATAGGCTAGACCCAGGCCCGATGAACCCATGAAACGTACGCTGTACATGCCCGGCCACAGTGACCGGATCATGTCCATGGCCAACCCGGCTTTCTCATCCACGTAGCCAAGGTCACAGCAGAGCAAACTGCGGCTGAGTTCGGTGGTCTCCGAGGCGTGAATCTGGGTGTCGTTCAGGAACGCACCCTGACCTTCGATGGCGGTGAACATCTCCTCGCGCACCGGATCATAGGTCAGCCCGGCGACTATGTGGTCGTCCTTTGCCAGGGCGATGATGGTGCAGAAATGGGGGATGCCGTGGGCGTAGTTGCGGGTGCCATCCAGGGGATCGACCACCCATTTGTAGGGTGAATCACCATCGACCGGTTTGGATTCCTCAGCCAGGATGCTGAACTCCGGAAATTCTCCGGTTAGCAGTTCCAGGATCGTCTTCTCGGCGGCCAGGTCGACGTCGGTGACGATGTCGGAGCGGCCCTTGAAATGGACTTCATGCTCCGAATGAAACTTGTCTCTAAGGATGGTCCCGGCGGCGCGGGCGGCTTCCAGGGCTACGTCCATAGCGGTGCGTCCATTCTTGGACACCGGCATCAAATCATCAGGCATAAAAATCCCACCAGTTAGGTTAATTCCGAAAAACCTGGACGCTGAGGGCCGCACTATTCGCTAGCTGAGCCCCATCTTGTCGTAGACCTCAGCCAGGGTTTCCACGGCGATGGCACGGGTCTTCTTGCCGCCCTCATGGAGTATCTCTTGGACGTAGCCGGGTTTGGCTTTGATCTCCTCCCGTCGCTCACGCAGTTCCTTCAGATAGTCATTGAGGTTGTCAGCTATGTGCCGTTTGCAATCGACACAGCCTCGGGTCGCGGTCGTGCATTCTTCGTAGACGGTATTGACGGCATCAGCGCCGCTGAAGATCTTGTGCAGCGAGTAGATATTGCAGACCTCTGGCCGTCCCGGGTCGTCCCGCCGTACCCGTTGGGGGTCGGTGAACGCAGTCAAAAGCCGCTTGGTGGTCTCTTCCGGTGTGGCTGCCAGGTCTAGGTGGTTGTCCAGGGTCTTAGACATCTTGTTCTGGCCGTCCAGTCCCAGGATCAAAGGCGCTTCAGTGAGTTTGGCCTGGGGCTCAGGGAAGGTCTCGCCGAACATATTGTTGAACCGGCGCACGATCTCCCTGGAGAGTTCGATGTGGGGGACCTGGTCCTGGCCCACGGGCACCGTGTCAGCCTTGTATAGGATGATGTCCGCTGTCTGCAGCACCGGATATCCAACCAGCCCGTAATTCACCGTCTCCTCGGTCTCATGCATCTGGCGTACCTTGTCCTTGAAGGTGGGTACGCGGGTCAGCCAGCCAAGGGGGGTGACCATGCTGAGCAGGGTGTGAAGGGACATTACCTCGGGCACGTGGGATTGAACAAATACCGTGCTCTTTTCCGGGTCGATCCCGGCGGCCAGCCAGTCCAAAACCATGTCTTCGATATTGGGCTTGATGGATCGGATGTCTTCGCTGGATTCCACGGTGGTCAGGGCGTGGATATCCACGGCGCAGTAGATGCAGTTGTAGTCTTCTTGCAGGGTGACCCAGTTTTGCAGGGCCCCCATGTAATTGCCAAGATGGAGTAGTCCAGTGGGCCGCATGCCGGAAAAAATAACGCCTTTATGGGTACCTGATGGTTGAGTCATGTCACCGAATTACTCGTAGAATTGGCGAAAATCACGCCTGGGAGAACTTCAAAAGGATAGCATAGGGGCACTTTGCCAGCAAGGCTCATCAGCTATGTGGTGGCTCCGTTTCAGCCCTGATTTCAGTTACTAGGCTTTTTCCGCGTGGGATTCCAGCAGCCCGCCCGAATACCCAGTGTCTTCCAGTCCTCGCTGCTCTCCCCGCATGTAACCGATCTGGCCGCCGTGCTGGTTGAACTCCCAGATGAGCTGCTGGCACATGACGGACAGGGTGATGGTGCCGCCCCGGGGGTTGGTCACTTCCAAGCTGTCGAAGTCGGACTCGCTCAGTGACGCGAAATACTCGGAGCTCTCTTTCCGGATGGCTGCCACATATTCAAGCAGTGCGGCGGTATCGGACATGCTGAAGGCTTGCAGGTCTTCGGCCGTGAAGCCGTATCCGGTGTCGTCACCCTTGGCTGGCGCTCGTCCCAGTCTTTCGGCCCAGTTGGTACTCTCCCAGAGTTGGGCGTCGCCCTTCAGCCGAGTGTGCAGCCAGCGGTCCAGAGTGCGGCCGTAGTGCCAAACCAAGAACGCGATGGACGAGCACTGGTCGTTGGGAGTCCAGGCCATCTCCTCGGGAGTCAGCCCTTCCACCGCCCGAAGCATGCAGTTGTATTGCTGCTCAAAGCAGCCTTCAATAAAAACCTTGAGTTCCATCTGGGAGACACCTTCACGGAAAACGTGTTGAAGTTGGGTTCGCGGACACGCGCAATTATAGCAAGCGAAAAAGAAGGGGTGGGTCTCTAAGATGGCGTTCTAGAAGGGAACTAAGAGCAGGACGCGGCTGTGCCGCTACTCTTCGGGGTCTGTATCGAGGCGTCCGCCCAGTTCGCTGAGGAACCTTTCAATCTCTGGTGACAACGTGGTCTCAGAGGTTGGCTCGCCGGTGGAGGAAGAAGACGATGATGAAGCTTCAGCAGCCGCCGCATCTTCCGAGTCCAGTTGGGCGTCGTAGTAGGCTTCCATCTGCTGGATCAGTGTCTTGAGCTCGGTGTTCCGGTCCAGAGTGGAATTCAACTCACGGTACTGACGCTGTCCCCGCCGTACGGGTGCCAGGTCTGCTGGGATGTTGTTGTAGACCGAAGACAAGACCTCGATCATGCGGGAAGTGCCAGCGTAGTCCTCTTCCAACTGTACGTATTGGGGAAGGTGCACCATGAAGTTGATGGACTCGATGTCTGCCTTTTCGATCCCTTCCGAGAGCAGGTTCATGATCGTGGTGGGACCTTGGTAGGTGCTCTGGCGGACCTTGAAATTGGCCACAGGCCGGTTCTGCGGGACGTCACCCAAGCTGCCCGTGACCAACAGAGGGCGAGTGTGGGGGACGGCGTCATACATGGCACCCAGACGGCAGTACCGCTTCACGTTGAAGTGGTTCACCACCTCCAAGATGGAGTCGGTGTAGTCCTCGCCGTTGGAGTGGGGCTCCATGAGGTGCAGGAACAGGTAGTCGGGGCCTTCGTCGGTGATGGCGTAGCGAATGATACTGTTGGGTATTTTGACCTCACGTTTGCCGTCCACCAGCCGCATATCGGGACGGTAGCGGGTGAAGTCGAAGAAGGTGCCCGGTCGATCAAGCCTGCCCAGTTCTTTGGAATCCATGAAACGTTCCAGGCGGTTCAGGGTGAGGGTGCCCACACTGCCAACATCCACCCAGGGGCGAACCATGGCAAAAACGTGGGGATCTCTTAGCTCCGGGAGCGGTTCGTTAAGTTCAAAAGCACCTATTCGCATAGCCACATCTTCCCAGATTAGGCTCGGTTATACAAGCCCTTTCGTGTCGCCGTGCCGGATTCCCATCAGACATAACAGGGTGTGCTGTTTTCTGGTTTAGCCCTGGTTCAACATGGTATCGGCTGATCCGAGTCCTTCCAGCGCCAATCCATAGCCCAACAGGTCCTGTATCTGACGTTTCACTACCAGGGTCATGGCCACTCTGCTGTAACGCAGGACAATGTCTGATTGCTTGGCCATCTGCTCGGCCAATTCCCAAGCCCTAGCCAGCAGGTCGGCTTGTGGCATGACCTCATTGACCAGCCCCAGAGTCTTGGCCTCCTCGGCCTCGATCTTCTGGCCGGTGAGCAGGAAATATCGCCCACGGTTCAGGCCCAGCAGCAAAGGGTAGACGATGTGCATGCCGTCGCCTGGGACCAGGCCGCTCATGAAGTGGCCGGAGTCCTGGAACGCGGCGGTGTCTGATGCCAGTACGATGTCGCAGAGCAGGGGTATCTCCGAGTGTCTCAGAGCCGGGCCGTTGATGGCGCTGATCATGGGGACTTCGATGTCCAGCAGGCTGGTCAGGATGCGTTTTCCTTCCCAGTAGGTCTGGTCCCATTCCTTGGGTGCGCGTTTGGGCGTGCCAGTGGCGGTCCCGGGCGGGCCAGTGAAAATGTCACCGGTGCCGGTCATGATGATGATCCGGTTTTCCGGGTCGCTACCAACATCGACGAACACCTGGGAGAACTCCGTGTGGGGCACGCCGCCCCAGTGCAACGGGCCATTGTCGGTGTGGAAGGTCATCTGCACGATGCCGTTTCGGCGCTCCATGCGGATGCTCTGGTACTTGTCTGAGTATTGGTCAAAAGAAGCCATATCAAAGCCTCCCTTTCAGGATATTCCGGTTGGGGATTGATTCGGTGAGCTACGGCGTGATCAGAGAGGACTAGATATCCGAGTCTGAAGCTTCCGTGGGGGCAGGTTCAGACTCGGATATCGGTGCCGAATCGGGACCGTTGACCATCATTGCTTGGGGTGCGGCTTCCCTGGGCACAGCGTGGCGGACCACGAAGTTTGCCACGTCGCGGTAGAGGGGTTCGTCCAGGTTGCAGCCCCGCAGCATGGAGAACTCAGGATCGAGCTCCTCCAGCAATTGCCTGACCTTGCCGTCACCGTGGCGAGCGGCTAGGGCGTAGGCGAGCCCACGAGTGTCCCGGTCTAGGGATCGTTCGTGTTCTTCACCCTCTTCCAATTCGATGTCATAGTCGACCCGGTCGGCGATGGCCAGCGCTTCCATGGCCTGACGGCGTGAGCTGTCAACGTCTTTGAGCAGAGTGTAGAGTTCAATGACGGCGCGGGCAGCCTGACCTAAGAGTTCTGGCACCCGGTTCTGCTTATCTGATGCCGATTGGGCTGAGAATCGGGCTTTGGAGAGTGCGTCTTCCTTGGCCCGCATACGTTCTTCTTCTTTCTGGGCCTTGGCTTGCTGCAGCCGTAGCTGGGGCGCTTCCGCAGCCAGGGGTTGCAGGCGCTGCATCTCCCGTTCCGCGGATTCTGCCTGCCTTAGGCGTTCTTGGAAACCATCGTCGATTCCGTTTCCGTTGACCATTTTGCTTGCTCCTAAATCATTGGTTGCTGTCCAAAATTAAAAAATGAACTATTCCGGGACAAACGCAACCAGTTGGGGCAGACTATTGCCCCAGTTAATAATACGCAACATGCGGGAATTCCCCTTGTAGCGGCGAATGCGGATTTTCATTATTTTAGGCCTGCCTTGACCACCAACATCGCGTTGAATAGACTCGGGTGGACATATCAAAACTCAATACTGATCTAAGCAAACGAGGCTAATACCATGCGCCGTGCCGCTTTTATCTATGAAGATGCTCTCTCCCAACATGAGCTGCGTTCGGATCATCCCATGCGGCCGATACGTCTGCGCTATACCTATGACCTGCTGAGGGAATATGGCGCATTCGACCATCCCGGAGCAGTGTTGTTGGACCCTCGTGCGGCCACTGACGGCGAATTGAGTTGGCTGCACACGCAGGAATACATCGACGCTGTTAAGGCGCTTGGTTCGGGATCGACCACGGTGGATGGTGCCCGGTTCGGCTTCAGCGGCGCGGGTGATAATCCGGTGTATCCGAATATGTTTGAGGCGGCGGCGTTGAGTACTGGAGGGACGTTGCTGGCGGCTGAGATGGTGGCGAGCGGCGAGGTAGGCGCGGCGTTCAATATATCCGGCGGTTTGCATCACGCGGCGGCGGGGCACGCCTCTGGATTTTGTGTGTTTAACGATCCGGCGTTGGCGATCCACTATTTCTTGAACCGCGGGATGCGTGTGGCTTACGTGGATATCGATGCCCACCACGGAGACGGTGTTCAAGAGGCTTTCTACTCCGATGACCGTGTGCTAACGATATCGGTGCATGAGTCGGGTCAGTATCTTTTCCCGGGGACCGGGGCGGTGGCTGAATTGGGCGAGGGTGCCGGAAGGGGGTACTCGGTAAACCTGCCGTTGTTCCCCTATACCGGCGACGATGACTACGTTGAGGGATTCGGTCAGGTCGTGCCGCCTCTGATACGGGCATATGCACCCGACGTTCTGGTGGCACAGTTGGGAATCGACAGCTACCACAGTGATCCATTGACCCACCTGCAGGTGACCACAGAAGGCTACATCGAAGCGGTGCGACAGCTGGCTGGTTTGGGATTGCCGTTGTTGGCGTTGGGGGGCGGAGGGTATGACGTGAATGCGGTGGCCCGTGCATGGACGCTGGCTTATGGCGTGATGCTAGACGTTGAGTGGCCAAACATATTGCCGCCAGGCTTTGTTCAAGAGCACGAGGCAGGACGCCTGCGGGATGAAACCAGCCCAGAGGTGCCCGAGGAATTAAAAGTAGATATCCGGAGGCATCTGGAAGACACTGTTGGGGCTATACGCCAGCAAGTCTTCCCGCTGCACGGATTAACATAACGCCAATGATTGTTGGCAAAAAAACGGGGGCCTAAGCCCCCGTTCTTATTTACATCGGTAAAGCTGAGACAGTCTAGTTTACGTGTTGCTCGCGATTAAGCAGTTCTTTGGCTTCGTCACCCACGTTGGCTTCAATACAGTCGCGCAATGTAGAGTAGACTGCCTGGTTTAGAGCGCCCATCATCCACGCCTCGTAGTCGGCGTCGGTCTGATAGGTGTTCTTAAGGGTAACCAAACGCTGGAGCAGGCTCAGATAATGATACTGCAGTGGCGTTAAATCCTTGTCGATACCAGACACGCGCCAATCATTGTCCGCTATTGGTGTATCCATGTCTGTATTAAGGTTCGGCATCACCTCTTCGACGTTGCCGTTGCCCAGGACTTCCGGGTCTGCTTGATCTTGTTGTCCGCTCATGCTGCCTCCATCGGCCAAAACCTTCGAATGGTCAGAGGTCGGTCCAAATTGGGGAGTCTATAAGTTCTTTAAGGAGCTTCCCGCTGCTAAGTTGATTATAGCAGACAGTTTTCCTTAAAAAACATAATACCTAGTTTGTTTTGTTATGTACGAGAGAATTCAGGCCAGTTTCTAACCTGTTTCCTACCTAGATTCTCTGTCAGCTTGGATACTACGGTCAAACCGCCTTGCTGGACTCGTATCCAGGCCCCGATTTAGACCTCGCGGAATTCCCCTTCAACTGTGCCTTCGTCATCATCGGAGCTGGCAGGATCGCCTTCTTGACCGCCCGTTGCCGAGCCATCACCGGGGCCCTGCCCTCCATCTTCGGTACCGGCACCCTGGCTATATACCACTTCGCCCATCTTTTGCAAGGCGGCATTCAGCTCAGTAGTTGCGGTTTGCATATCCACGGTGTTGTTGGAGGCGATTGCCGCCTTCACCGCGTCGATCTTTCCTTGGACCTCGGTCTTTAGTTCTTCGGGCACTTTGTCGGCGTTGTCGGCCAGCAGCTTCTCGCTGCTGAAGACCAGAGAGTCGGCCTGGTTACGGGTCTCAACCTCGGCGCGTCGCACCTGGTCGGCTTCCTCGTTCTGGGCTGCTTCATCGACCATCCGCTCAATGTCTTCTTTCTCAAGACCGGAGCCCGACTGGATAACGATCTTCTGTTCCTTGCCGGTTCCTTTGTCCTGGGCAGATACACTCAGGATTCCATTGGCGTCGATGTCGAAAGTGACTTCGATCTGGGGGACACCGCGGGGCGCGGGCAGCAGTCCGTCCAGCATGAACCTGCCGATGGATTTGTTGTCGGCGGCCATGGAGCGCTCGCCCTGGAGCACATGGATGTCAACGGTGGTCTGGTTCTCCGCTGCCGTGGTGAACGTCTCGTTCTTCTTGGTTGGGATCGTTGTGTTTCTGGAGATCAGCGTGGTCATCACGCTGCCCAACGTCTCCAATCCCAGTGTCAGAGGGGTAACGTCCAGTAGGACGATGTCATCGACATCACCGGCCAGAACGCCCGCCTGAATGGCGGCGCCCATTGCCACGGCTTCGTCCGGATTTACATTCCGGTTGGGTTCTTTGCCAAATACCTGTTTGACCTTCTCCTGGATGGCGGGCATCCGGCTCATGCCGCCCACCATGATTACCTCGTCAATGGCATCAGCAGATAGACCTGAGTCCGTCAGGGCCTGTCGACATGGGCCTTCTGTTCGGTCGACCAGGGTAGCCACCAGCTGGTCCAGCTTAGCCCGGCTGAGTGTCTTCACCATGTGCTGGGGGCCGCTGGCGTCGGCAGTGATAAACGGCAGGTTGATCTCGGTTTCCAAGACGCTGGAAAGCTCTACCTTGGCCCGTTCGGCGGCGTCCCTCAAGCGTTGGAGGGCCATCCGGTCAGATGCCAGGTCGATGCCTGTTTCCTGTTTGAATTCATCGATCATCCATTCAAGGATCGTCTGGTCAAAGTCGTCACCACCCAGGAAGGTGTCTCCGTTGGTGGATTTGACTTCGAATACACCGTCGCCCATCTGAAGGATGGTGATGTCAAAGGTACCGCCGCCCAGGTCAAAAA
>PCAH01000049.1 GCA_002730485.1 Dehalococcoidia bacterium
CTGGCAGTCCTACAAAGCATCAAAAAGGGCGGCTCCCACTATCACGCAGGATTGGATCGATGCCGAATCGGAGCGGATCGATGCCGAATCGGAGCGGGCCGATGCCGAAGTAGAGCGGGCCGCTCTTGACGGCCCCCGTGACGCTGAGCCTTCTTGGTGGCGGCATGGCCAATGATAATGCGTTGGCTAGTAGCGGCGATCATGGCGGCGATCATCGCCTCGATCATGATCGTTCTGTTCCTTGATAAGCCTCGACGCTGATATCTGATCTTGAGAACGCCCCCGCCTTTCGCGCCTCGCCTCGCCGGCGGGGCGTTCTCTTTGCGTAGTGGCAACTATTGTTGCCGCCCTGGCCTGGCCTGGCTGCCCTGGCCTGGCTGCCCTGGCTGCCCTGGACCGCGCCCCACGTTGTCATTTCGGGCCGGCTATGCCAATGCGCCTAGGGGTCATGGTCACGCTGCCGGCTCGGCTCGGCTCGGTTCGGCTCTACTCACTGTGACATGCTCAAAAAGGCAGAGCGGAACACTCCAACGCAGACGGATGCGGCGAAGTATTGTCATGGCCGCGACGGCGGCATCGGTTCCGTATGTTTGGTTCGCTTCGGTTTTGACAAACACAGCCCCGCGACCAAAAGCGAAGATCTGACTGTTGAAGCACAACGGAGGCTGTGCCTTGCGATCAGCCCCGCAGACCATTTCTAGTCAAGCCTGCGTCGGGGCGGGGCGTGGATCATCCTGTACAGACGGATGCCGCTACGGGCCTCCTCTGGCCGTCTCGGCGGCAGAATTGCAGAACGCCCCCCCCCGGGGGAAAAAAGGATAAGCCGCCTCTAACGACAGCCCCTCGTAAATTCTCTCAGCAACTATTGTGGCAACAGATGTTGTCACTTTGAGCATGTCATAGAGACTGAGAGCGGGGTGGTTCCGGTCCCCCGCCCTCAGCCTTGGTCTTCATTTCCGCATCTTAGGCAGGTCCCAGAACCCCATCATGTGTCCGACGACAGCGGCCCAGCCCACTGCTCCAACGAGCATGAGTCCAAACCAGATGTTCCCGAGGGTGTCTGCTAGAAGTGTTGGCATTTACTATCTCCTGTTATCGAGCCAATCGTGATCGCCGTGATCGCATCACGGACTTACGGTAGTAGATCGTAAGGTATGGATGTTTGGTGGAGATCGACTCGTTGTCTGTGTAGCCCACCATCTTGTTGCCATACGTGGACCCCTCGTACCTGAACCTACAGATGAAGTCTGCCCTCCGTTGTCCCTCACGCAGGCTCAGGTTCATAAGTCGGCCGACTCGCATATCGAGAAAGAAGCCGTCAGCGTACGATGTCCCCCCACCGGGGTCGAGGTCCTTATGGCCCCTGTCTCTTGTGAAGTAGTCCCCTCCTCCGGTAGCCCACGCCTGTAACGTGGATCTATTGTCCCACGTCGCCTCTCCCTCCACGACGGCGTCCCCACTCACTAGGAACACCTCAAAGTCCAAGGACCCATCCGTTGTGTCGTTGTCGTAGTCGCTCGCAAACATGCCCTTTTTCTGGGCGATGGAGAGTTTGGAGTTGTAGAAGTCGCATCCCCTCGGTAGTGGGTCAGACCCTACGTCCGTGACCACGCATGTTCGGTTAAGGCGTGCTGGTGGCCCCGAGTTGGTTTGGACAGCCGCGTTGATTGAGTAGTTTACGTCACTCCTGATCTTGTCAAACATGGTGTACCCCACGCTCGCGTATATCTTCTTAGGCATTATTTGCTCTTTCGCTTCTTGGCCTTGGGCTTCTTCTTGATGTCTAGGTTACCAAGGCAGTAGGCCCGGAGCCTCGCCCCTCGCAGCCCAGCGGCGCGGCCTTCTTTGCCCTTTGACTTCTTAGGCATTCATTTCTCCTCTTGGTTTGTGCTGAGGTGCTCATCGCGGCCCATGGTGGGTGAACCACCGGGCCTGCTTGACCCGTTTACCACAAGACGCATACTGCTCTTGCAGTTGCTCCTCAATGTACCTTTCGTGGGCAGTCGATGCGTGCTTAGACGGGTCTGTGTCCATATAGTCGGTCCATGCTTCGATGGCCATGGCGAGGGCATCTAGTTCATCGTCATGCTGGAGGCAGTTCCTCATCCGGGTGATCCGGGTCATTTGGCGTTGTAGGTCTAGGTTATTAGCGACGTCTGGGTGAAAGATGACCCTATGTTGGTTCATAGGCGCCTCACAGGCAGATATTAGGCGTATTTCCTTCTGACCCTTCGCCCTTGTCTCGGATACTGACGCCTTCCACCCGTTTGGGTATTCCTCGCTCCCCGGCTCCACGAAGAACTTCTGTAGGACCGGCTCTAGGAGGCGGCCAAACATACCCTGTCCAAAGTTCGACTCTAGAACGATGTCGGTCGCCCCGTGGACCCTTGCTTGGTGGGACAATCCCTCTAAGACAGCGTCTGAGTAACCACCATCGAACCCGCCGACCGCTTTGACCCATAAGTAACCGTTCAAGTAACTAACTACGGCGTACGCGGTCTTATCGGCGCCACGACCGGCGGGGTCGATGGCCATTTTGGTTCCAATGTAAGGGGTCCACCTCTCATCAAACATGATCGGGGCATAGAACCCATCAACACCAAACCCTAGACTCGGAATGTCTTCACACCTCGTCGATTTCCCATGGTCGCTGCGCATGCCCCACGCAATGGTGACAGGGGCCTTGTCTCGGCTACACGGGAACACGATGAGGTCTTTCAGGCGGAGTGGGTAGCGAACGTCGTCCCCGAGGTGGCTTTGCAGCATGTACTGCATTGCGAAGGTGCTTCGCCCCTCGCTCATCTCTCGTTCCTTGAGTTCCTGATCGTCGAACCGCTCTGGCCAAGCAGACGAACCCTTCTCCCACCCCTCTTTGATGAGGTCGTCGTACATGGGGGAGATATGGTCAATGACCTCGTCGTCCTTGGGGACCCTGGCCGGCCAAGCCCGGAATGCATACCCCGCCTCATTGGCCAACTTGTCAAGAAGCGTCTCTTCGTGGTGAGGAGTTCCTAAGATCAGGATGTCTCCGCCAGGGATCAAGACATTCTCAAACTCCTTCACCTGCTCACGCAAGCGGTTCCGCATGTCTAGGGTGAGTGTGTTCTCCATCGTCTCAACGTCATCGGAAACGATGCACGAACTTCTGGCGCCCGTTATCTGCCCCTGGACGCCGTACGCACTAAAAGAAGGCGTACGGTCGTCAGGAGCCGGGCCGATGTCAAACATCGTTGCTGAATCACGTTGCCCGGCCTTCTTGTCTGGACTTAGGTGTTGCAAGAATGGGACCTGCTTGATCCACTGTCTTGCCATGTATAAAGAAGACTTCGAGTGGGACTCACTCTTAGACACGAGCATGATTCTGTCATTGTTATCGGTAAACAGACGCCACAAGCAATAGGCGATGGTTACCCACGTCTTTGACGCGCCCCGGAATGCCTTGACTCCTCGCCGGCGTTCGCCATGCTGGAGCCACTCCGCCATGTCAATTTGATGCCTTGCGACGTCAGGAAGGTTCACCTCCCGCCACAATTCAGTCAAGAAGAACGGAAAGTCGTGAACGAGCCTCTCGATGTAGCGTTCAACGTCTTGTTTGTTCTCCATTAGTCCGTCCTATGTAGTTCAAACCTGAAGTCGTTTCTTCCGTCACGGCAATAGAATCGTAGCCACCACCCCCCGAGTGGCTTGGGGGGTCCAAACCGCTCGATGTGCCAACCACTATGCCCGTCACCGTACTCGTCTTTGTATGTTGCGGAACGGCAATGAACTTGTTCATCTACGTAAACCTCACCCCTCCTGCTGAGTCGCTCCCTGGCAATGGGAACGAGCCACTGGTCGTGGGTGTGCCCAGTTAGGACAATGTCCGCGTCTGGAAGATAGGTCGCCATTCTGTTTGTCTGTATCACGCCGCGAGTGACCGGCCCCCCGCCCCCGGCGCCGTGAAAGTATTTCAACCGGAAGTGTCGGACACTGCCATGACGCTTGATAGAGAATATCACCCACCCACCGTACCCACCCGCTTGGATTGAGGACCCCGTGAGTGTGTTTATTGCCTGTACGGTTCTTTCGCAAAGGTCTGTCTCGTGGCGTTTGAGGATTGATTGTTCGTGATTCCCCCGACCCATGAGAATCCAGTTGTTTGCGAACGGCCTGTAGAACTCAACAGCCGAGTCAACGAGTGAGTCTATATATCTTCCGTTCTGTTGTTCGGGCCTGCACTGCGTGAGGTCAGACCTCTTGTCCCACTTTCCTTGCATTGCGCAATGAAGGTCACCCGCGTCAATGATGCCAGCGGATCTTTCCATCGCCTGGTCGAGGTGTCTTATTTCAAGTTCGTGTTTCGTGTGAGCGTTGTCGTGGTGTCTGTCTGACGACAGTAGGAACCATTGCTCCCACCCCTCAGTCTTCGTCACCGGTATGTCCACCCTCGCCACGTTCCTACTAACATGGGCGGTTGACCACGGCAACTTTGGCTGCCTACGTTTCACAGTTGCCACAAGTTGGACTAGCGAACAGCCCACCCTTCTCCAGTACCAAGATTCTCTTCACACAACATCTTGGGATTGTTATGAGGTAATCGAATGTGGTATCTCCTTGATCGTGCTTCATGGCGGAAGCAATTGAGACACTGCATTCTTCATTTGAGATTAGGAACCCGGACATTCGCACCTGCTGTGGTTCTGGCGCGTCTTCGACGGATAGGTCACTGTTGATTTCCGGCTCACAAGCATCTACCCAATCTATAAGGATGATTGGATATTCATCCGGCCCTTGTTGCTGCATCATCGGCTCCAGACATTCTTGGTAGTTCCGGTTTGCATTTTACCCCCCTGGCTTTCATCTCACGAACAATGCTTCCGATTGGATTCTCTTCGGAAACCATCGCGGTCATCCCACAATCTCTCAACCTCTGGCGAACAATGTTCAGGTCGGCGGCCGTTAGTGGGATTGTCTGTTTTGATCCATCCTCTCCTATAACCTGCCTGCCATCCCTGAGGAGCGATAGCAGGTAAGAATCGAAGAGGTCACTTATCTGTTGTTGTCGCTTCTGACTCATGGTCTTTCCCCGGCTTGCTCAACGACATCTTCAATATCGTTTCTGTCTCTTGTCCCGACGCCTTGAGTTGTGTGTCGCGGATCTCGGGCGTCTCTCCGCCTCTGCTCGGCCAACTCTCCCGATCCGGCGGCAGACCGGTCTACTGTTGGCGTCATCATTTCTCGGGCAGCGTCGATCTGAACGAGCCACGCTGCGTACGCAAGCGATCCATCATCGTTCATGTTGTTCTTTGTGTTTATGTACGCTACCGCGCGGTATGCATTGATTATTTCCGAGACTACCTCTCGCTTCACTTTCCTGTTGCCAGGGGTGTCCTCGTTGAGGGCTGCATAGTCTTTGGCCCCTCCAGACTCGCCACCAAAGAGTTCTAACAGGGACTCCCGCAGTGTTACCTTCCGGCCCGACACGCCCTCTAACTTCACCCTGCCAATTTCTCTCTTCCAATAATCGTATGGCTGCAAACCTTCGTCGTCGACCCAGTCCGGGTCTGGGGCAGAAAGGATAGTGGGGAGCCCGGTCCATTCGCTCTCGACAGGCGTAGCCGATTCCCCTGCACCAATATATTGGAGCATCCGTACGTTTTCCTTTACCATACTTGGGTGATCACCAGGGTAGTCAATATCAACAAGACCCTCCATAACCAAGTCTCCGGTCCTCTCTGAGATCGCCCCCGGAAGGAACATATTGAGCCAAGAGGTCCCGTCGACTTCTCCCATTGACTCTAGGGTAAGTGGCTCGCCAAGGATGTTCCTCATTATTGGTGCTTCGCCCGGTCCAGTGACCATGCCAATCCACGTTTGCGTCCTGAGTGAGTCCAACATGGTTCTTGCTTCGTATAATGCTGGGTGCGAGGCTCGGAGTGTTTGTCTCGCCAAGGTAATGTCGATATTGGCAATAGGTGTTGTTGGCGTAAACATACTAATGAGTACGCTGTCGAGACTGCCACCCGTCTCTACCCTTGCCCTTGACAACTGCAACAGATTATCAAGTCCCTGCATCATGTTCTTGTCTTGCATATTCCCGACGATGGCGTACATGACTGCTGTAACCATCCCCATGCGTTCCTCTTCTAACTCACTGCCTCCCTCTCCTGCCGATATGTACTCATAGGTGTCAGCCATAGTCCCCAATGCAATAGCCCAAGGGTCACCCTTCTTATATGAGTAATACGTATCTCCAATTCGTACGGAGTACGGCCTCCACCCGGTCTGCCTCCAAAGTTCTCTCGTGTCTCGGTTTGCTGGCCCACCACCCGTGATTGTTCCCGAAGCGGCTAAGTCATACCCCGTTGCAAACATTGCGATTCCCATCGCCTGTTGGCCACGAACGATAGCAATTTGCCTCGCGTCACCACTGGCCAGTCGGGCCATGTTTACTCTGTGAATCTGTGCAATAGCACTATCGGGCTGTATGGTCCACCCGTGTCCTCTTGCGGCGCCCCATGAACGGTTTACGCCTTCTATGGCCATGCTCGAAGGCAAGTACCCGCCGAACCGTTCAAACAACTTCGCGGGTGTTCTGTAGAACGGAACCAAGATTCTCAACACGGGGAACCTGTTGAGGCCAGTCTGGAACCACTTTCCTAGACCGCTTGTTACGGGGCCTGTAAACGTCGCGGTCGTTGCACCTGCGGTTGCGACATCAACACCAGACTCAAGGCCGGGAACAAACGTACCTGTTGCCTCGTCGGTGTATCCTTTCCAATTCTTTGTCATATACTCTTTGACAATCTTCATGGCTTTAAGTTGGTCGGCGGACAGACCAGACTCACGCAACTTTATGACCTCTGGAAGTTGCTGTGCTTCTTCTAAGAGGACCGTACGGGTACGGAGCCGGCCATTGCTTATATGGCGTTCCACGCCGGCTTTCGCCCTTTGGGCCACATCCTTATGTAGTCTCACCACGGCAGCCGACTTCTTCAACCAATTGGCGTCTGCTAGTCCCTCATTTGTTAGTGCTTGATGCATTTCTTTCGCGTAAAGATCCGCTTCCAAGGCAGTACGCCCATTTGCCACGCGATACAATTCATCCGCTGTAGAGATCAGGTTGCCCGGAAGCCGGACGCCTCGGCCACTGGAGTTGACCAAGTACCACAAGACTCTACTGTCTCCAGCGGCTGTATCGGGAACCATGAACCCCTGCTGTCCCAGCCAGTTGCCACCAGTCTCACGACTTCGACCGGGCTGAAGAATGGGCACTCGTCTCTCGAAAGAGGGAGCCCTGCCCTGGCCGTAACTTATGGCCTTCCCTTGGGCTCGTGGCGCGTCGATAACTTCGTGGTTCGGAAGGAAGATGCTCCCCTCGTTCATGTACGTTCTTAGCATCTGCCTAAGGCCGTGGCCTGCGTTTCGGAACCACCGGAAGAAGTTATATACAGCCTCGATGGATTGCCCGTAGCCCTGTGGCCCGCCAAGTGCCTGCGGGAGCAGGCCGCCCGCGAAGTGTTGCGCTCCCTCGATAATTGTCACGAGTGCCGGAGACACCGTGGTAATGCCCGTGAATCCTGAAGTTGCTGGTGACGACAACAACGCATTGATGTAAGTCTCCATGAACATGGACGTTGCTCTGCTGCCAATTGTCCTGTTTGATTCACGGATCACTCTCGGCAATACGTCATTTACCACCCTTCGGCCTCTGGTTCCACCGTGGGCCTTCACCGCCTCTTCAACAAGTGCAATCAGTTCCTCTCCATTCGCGGCTACGTCTAAGCCAGAACCCTTAAGAAACGCTGCCGCCCTCTTTGGGTCCATTAGTGTTTTCCTACTTGGTAAGGCGGACGCTTTCGGGAAGAATCTCCCTTGCAATGCTTCACCTGCCCTGCCCCAGTCGGTAGCCACAGCGTCTACGTGCCTCATCCAAACCTCGGCGTTTATGTACGCTCTCTGTAGCAACGCGAGGTCTGTAACACTCCCAGATTGCCTTGCTGCTGCGGCAAGTTTGGCTATATCTTCCATTTGCCACCGCATCATTAGGTTTCCAGCGTTTATTATGTTGGTGAAGGCGACACCGGCCTCCTCTGCACTGAAGGTCCCAAACCACTTCTCAACCGTCTTCACTATGTCGTCTTCTGGGAGCCCGATTATCCTTGCGAGGTTATTGGCGTTTCTGGCCATCATCTCTTCTGCA
>PCAH01000050.1 GCA_002730485.1 Dehalococcoidia bacterium
CCCTCGGTGGGATCGTGCATCGCGTGTGGTTTGCCGACTTCGCACGCGATTCGAGCTTCGGGCAGGACGCTTATGCCAGGTGTCTTCAGGAATCCGGCAGCCCGGCTCACGATTGCTTGCGAGACTCCATACCCATCCAACTCATCAGCAAGTTCGCGAGCCAGAATCGCCGTACCTTCTATGCCCATCCCTTTGGTAAGGAGGATCCGGTCACCCACCAGGAGCCCGTCAGATGTGACCAGGTCATCCCGGCCTACCTCTCCCAGCATTTGACCCGATATGATCGGCCGATCCACACCAGAGGTGATTTCGGTATGTCCGCCGCAGATGGTGATCTTCATCGCTGCAGCGGCCCCGTGAATTGACTGGAACACGGTGGTTACGGTGTCGGCATCGGTGCCCTCCGGTAACAGGACCGTGGGGAGATACCAGCGAGGCGTGGCGCCCATCGTCGCGATATCGTTTGCGCTCACGTGGATGGCGTAGTATCCGATCTCGTCAGTTGCGAAGGTGATCGGATCCGTCTTGGCGACGAGGAGCGTCTCTCCAAAATCAATTACGGCTGCGTCCTCGCCCAATCGTGGCCCCACGACGACACGCGGGTCGTCGGATCCCGAGTATCTGTCGAGTAGATCATCGAGAAGCCCGAGGGGCAACTTACCTGTAGGGAGCGTATTCACTGGTTTGCGTCCACATTCTGCAGGTGCGCAAGGGATTCGAAATCAGTCCTCAAGGAATACCGTCTGTCGATCTCCAGAAGAAAAAGAGATGATCGCGCGAATTGGTTCCCAGCCTTTGTTGATGGCGTGGTGGATGACCCCCTGCGGCACGAGAATCGAGTCTCCGGGGCCGAGTCCATACTCATCATCACCGTATGTGTGCGTGCATTGTCCACTGAGGACATACAGGATTTCCTCACAGTTCGGGTGGTAGTGAGGCGGGTTCTGTTCGCCCGGATTTATGTAGACGAGTCCGAAGGTCTGCTCGGCTCCATCGGTCGTCTTACCATTGTGAAGCCATTGGATCGCTCCCCAGGGGAACGCATCTGCCTGCGGATCGTGCTTGAGAGTTACAGGGCCTGGCATGGGAACCTCGTGTTGTGAACTGATTGGATGTGTAGATCGAGGAAGAAGCTACGCGTGAGGAAGCGGGTGTGTCAACCCGACAACCTCATCCCCACGTCGGCTAGACCAGAATCAAAAGATCAGCCCAGAGCCTTCCGGAGTCGGGTGATCTGAGGGTTGGCGGACAGTGGTGTAGTCAGACCCCTCTTAAACTCCGTGGAGAGACTGAAGTCACTTGCGAGGCTGCGTAGAGCCGCCAGTACTGTGAAGACAAGATGGTGACCATCGAGCGCGAACGCCGCCATTTTCGGCTCTGTCCACACCGCAGCCTCTGAATACTGCTTGATAAGCCACTGATCGATCAGCGACTTATGGCTTGCTCCAGGCTGCCCCGTACCCAGGCTGGTCAAATACTGAACCAACCGGCGCTCCGGCCAATCGTGACCGATCTTCGACCACTCCAGGAAGAAGGGGGATCCCGTGTCGCTGATTACGATGTTGCGCGCGTTGTAATCCGTGGGGCCGATGAGGGTCGGCAGTTCAGCCAGAGATTCTACCAGTTCGCCAAGATCATTGACGATGCCGGAGAGACCATCGTCAATGCAGACCAGGGCGCGGAGGTTTTCGTGCTCAAGGACCGAACGCACATCCAGAAAGCTCTGGCGAACGCTGTCGGGCTCGCAGCCTGGTGCAACCAGTCGATCTGTGTCAGGATGGGTGGCAAGGATCTTCTGGATGTGCGCGAAGGCATCTACTGCCTCGGTTGCGAGCCGCGTGCATTTCACGGGAGGATCCTGCTGGATGGCATCATCGAGGGTTCGGCGACCGACATCACGTAGGATTACGACCCCAGCTTCAACGATGACTCCGAGGACTTGAGGCACGTGACATTTCTCGCGGGCCAGCAGGCGGGTCACCTCTTCCTCCACGGCCAACAGATCGTAGGATTGATTCAGGGCCATTCTGGCGAAGAGGTGTCGCTTGGCGAAAACAGACTCGCCGGTCGACAAAGTGATGCGCCGAACACTCGCGTGGTAACCGCCAGGTGTGGCGACGGGCGTGATCGATGCGACTCGAGGATGGTTCGGAAGGACATCGGGGAGTGCTGCGCACAGCAGGTCGTCTAGCGTGGTCTGGTGGCTGTCACTCCACAAGATGGCAGCGGACATAGTGGCCCTCGCTGAGCTGACGTAGTTCGGGTTCTTCGTGTATGCAGCGTTGTTCGGTCAGGGGACATCGGCCACTGAACTTGCACCCTGCAGGAGATTCTGCCGGATCCGGTACGTCTCCCTGCAGGATTTCGTGATTCCGCTCCGCACGGGGATCGGGGATTGGGATTGCCGACAGGAGAGCCTTGGTGTAGGGGTGTCGTGAATCCGAGAACAACTTCTGGCTTTCCGCAAGTTCCATGATTTGCCCAAGAAACATGACCGCGATGCGGTCACAGGTTCGCTCCAGGATCGCCAGATCGTGAGCGACGACCAGATAGGTCAGCCCATACTCTTCCTGTAGATCCATCAGCAGGTTCAGGACCTGGGCTCGGACCGATACGTCCAGAGCTGATACGGGTTCATCGAGCATCATCAGTTTCGGACGTAACGCCAGTGCACGGGCAATTCCAATCCGTTGCCGCTGACCGCCACTGAAGGCGTGCGGATACCTGTTCAGGTGTGCCGGGTTCAAACCGACCCGTTCCATCAGATCGGCGACCTGTTCGCTGAGCTCCCGTCCCTTGGTGACTCCGTGAATGACGAGCGGTTCGGCTACGATGTCCCGGACGGTCATCCTCGGATCGAGGGAACCGTAGGGATCCTGAAAGACATACTGAATCTCTTTCCGATACTCGATCAGGGCGTCATCTTTGGCTGCGAAGAAATCGACTTCCCGATCTCCATCATTGTAGAGAACCGAGCCATCCGTCGGTTCGTGCGCCCGAATGATCGTTCTGAGTGCGGTCGTCTTACCGCAGCCACTCTCGCCGGCCAGTGCGAGGGTTTCCCCACGCTCAACATCCAGGTCGATCCCGTCAACCGATTTGACGTGGCCAACGACCTTTCGGATGAAACCTGCCCGGATCGGGAAGTACTTCTTGAGGTTTCGGACTTTGAGGATGAGATCTGGCAAGAGGGGCTCGCTGTTTCGTTGTCGAGGTCGTCTAGGTATTGTCTGCTTGGGCTGAACCGATTGTCTGGGGTCGGGCATCGCTTCGGTAGCAGCGTGCTCGCTGACGGTCTCCGGTGTCAACAAAATCGACGCGACCGGACACATCACAGGTCCCGGGCTCGAACAGGTCGCATCGTGGCCCGAAGGCGCATCCCGCCGGGAGCTCCTTGGGATCGGGCACCGTGCCGCGGATTGCCGGCAGACGTTCCTTGTGTGCTTCTCCAGGGACAGGTACGCTCTTCAGCAGGCCTTTACTGTAAGGATGGGTTGGTTGTTCGAAGATGTCGAACACACTGCCTTCCTCCACGATCTCCCCCATATACATTACGCAGACTCGAGAACACGTTCCCGCGACGATCCCGAGATCGTGTGTAATCAGGAGGACGGCAAGGTCGAATTCGTCTTGGAGCTCCTTCAACAGGTCCAGAATCTGAGCCTGGATCGTCACATCCAGTGCCGTGGTCGGCTCGTCGGCGATCAGGAGAGAAGGTCTGCAAGAGAGCGCCATCGCGATCATCACGCGCTGACGTTGCCCACCGGACAACTGATGCGGATATTCGGAGGCTCGCCGCGTCGGATCTGGGATCCCGACACGATCCAGCATGACGATCGCTTCTTTGAGTGCTTCTTCTTTCGTTATCTCGCGATGAAGCCAGATTGCTTCCGCCACCTGGTGCCCGACCGTGAAGACAGGTGACAGTGCACGCATCGGTTCCTGGAAGATCATCGCGATTTCGTTGCCGCGAAGATCCTGTAAGGTCGAACTACCGTGCGGCATGGACGCGATGTCGATGACGTCACCGGAGCGGCGCTCGAACCGAATCGAGCCGGAGATGTTGGCGGGCGGCTCCGCGAGCAGGCGCATGGTACTCATCGCAGTAACGCTCTTGCCGGAACCGCTCTCACCGACGAGACCGACCGTCTCACCGCGCTCGACCTTGAGATCCACGCCGAGTACGGCCGGTACGATCCCATCGATCGTGTTGAAGCGAACCTGCAGATTATCGATTTCAAGTAATGACATTGAGAGGGGGCCAGGTTTCAGAGTCAGAAATTCAAGTATCACTTCGGTTGAGTTGAGACGCCTGTCTTGCGTTTGATGAATTCGGGGGCCTCGGTGAGTGTTGTTCCCAGGACACCGAAGGATCGCCAGAAGGCCTTCCACCCCGATTTGTGGACGATCGCGCCGTCCTCGCCGACATCGGGGTAGCCTCGGTCATCCGATTCCAGGTTCTCCCAGTTCCGGAACAGCCGGCCCCACTCACTTCGTAGAACCTCCTTCATCTTCTGTTTGGCCTTTATCGGATACCAGAATGAATCGTGGTAGAGGACGCTTGCCAGGTAGGCCCAGGGAGCGAGGATCGTCTTCAGTGACCACTCGATCGGTGCCTTGAGCGGCCCCCAGTAGATCTTGTGCTGCATCTTCGAGGCGAAGGTCATTTCCTTGAAAGGGCCGACAAATCCCCAATCCTCCTGTGCTGCGTCAACATCTCCGACGACTTCGATTTCAGACACATCACCGCACCCCAGTTCGTGCTCGTGGGCGAGCCGAATGAATTTGATCGAGAGGGGGTCGAACCCCATCAGCTGCGCTGCTACCGCATCGATCGCGACCTGATCAGAGCTCGCCAGGATCACATTTTTGGCGTAGGGGATCATGCATCGAGGACCGGGTCCGTCGCCGGCGAAAGTTCCATCCATCACGGCAAACACGCCCTTGTGGATGCTCTTCTGGATCATGAGAAGATCGACGAGGGTCTCGTGAATCACAGGATGTGTCCAGTGACGGCGTTCGTTCAGCAGACCGCCGAAGGCATTCTTCATCGCGCCGGTCGTGGTCGTGAATACGTGGGTCTTGACCGTCGGCAAATGAATGATGTTCTCCCCGATGAATCGCTTAGGGATAGAGAAACCATCCTTGTAGACATCATTAAGGCAGAGGAAGTCGTTGCAGAGATCCCCGACGGCGTCCCGAATGTGAACCCACTCCTCGCCCTCGTATAGATGGACGTTCCGGATATCGTGATCCTTAGCAACATTCAGTTGCTTGTTCTCGCGCTCTCCAAGGTGGGCATCGATGACCACCGTACGGTTGTGGCAGGCGTGGACCAGGTCCTTACTGTATCCGTCTCGAACCATCGCGCGGATGACTCCATCCATCTGCCACGGTGTGGTCGAGCTTCCCGGGAAGAAGAAGTGCCAGGAGATGTTGACTTTGAGGGCGGTGTCCACCGCCGAATCCACGGTATCCTGATACCCCGCCAGGTTGAGGAGGCGGTGATAGTCCTCCAGGATAGAACCGGGTGTGGTGCGCAGGATTGCCACCTTACTCATGGATCGGCGCTCCCTCGGCAGAACCGAGATACAAGATCGCTACAAGCGTGAGCAGCCACAGGAGAATGTTTATCAGAAGAGGCCTGTCACCCAGCACGGTCGATGCCGTGTTGCCGCCTGTTCCTTGTTTATAGACGATATGGAGGTATCTCAGCAAACCGTAAATAACGAAGGGAACGGTTAGATTCAGATGAGGCGTACCGAGCTTTGCTGCGACTTCCGGTGACGTGGTGTAGAGTGCGTAGGTCACGAGCGAACCGGCCGTTGAGATCGAGATCGCTTGGTCCAAGAATGTTCTGTCGTATTCGTCCAATATCCTGCGATGGTTCCCGGCGTTATCCTCCAGGAGGGCGATCTCCTGCCTCCGCTTTACGAAACCGAGGAAGAGAGAGAGGAGCATGGTGCAAAGGATGAACCAGGAGGATATCGTTACATCGATCGCATAGGCGCCGCCGATCGCGCGAAGCAGAAAGCCGGACGCGATGACCATCACATCCAGAATTACGACGTGCTTGAGCGCGATCGAATACGCCAGGTTTTGCGCCAGGTAGATGGCGCTGACTGTGCCGAAGCGTGTGTCGAGGTTGAAGGCCGATACTAGGGACGTGATCACCAGGACGGCAGCAATTGCTATGGCAACTGCGACGGGCACTCGTCCCGACGCAATAGGTCGTTTCCGCTTCTGGGGATGCAGCCGGTCGGTCTCTCGATCAAAGATGTCGTTGATCAGGTAGACGGCGCTGGAGAGCAGACAGAAGGTGATCGCTGCGCTGATCGATCGCCAAACATAGGCGGCGTCGAAGAGATGTCTCGAGAAGACGAGAGCCGCCAGGACAAAGCCGTTCTTGATCCACTGTTTTGGCCGAAGGGCGCTCAGGATGGCTAGAACCAAACGTCTACTCCAAGGGTCTCAGGACGTAAGCTCGTACAAAACCAGAAGGTAACAACTGATTCAGATGTGGGCAATGAATTAGGGAAGGGAAAGCGGCTTGGAGACACTCATCAGCACGCCGGAGCGGAACTGGATCGACTCGGTCATACCGGTGCAGATCCCTTTGAAGGCGATGAGATCACCTGGCGTCAGCCGGCTCATCTGTTTCTCTGATACGTGGAAGCGTAAGGTGATCGGAATGGGTGACAACGTGGTCTGTCCAGCCAAGGTGAATGCCGAGCCGCTCTTCGGGACATCGAGGACAACGGCGTTTCTGACGAGGATCACCTTGCCTTTGAGCATCCAATCCCCCTGCTCGTGGTTCCTGTAGAGCTTGACAATGCCGTCAGCGTCTCGGGTTCTGTCGGGCTTCGTATCCGAGAGATCCGGATCCCCACAGGCCTGCATGGCGGTCATTGCCGAAAGGACGAGTACTGGCAGTGATGGTTTTCTCATCGATGCCTCCTCATTCCGATGCGGATGGGAGTTGTCACGGCGTCTGCCCGAATATCGGGCCTTTGTGAGAGATCTGTTAGTCTTTTGCGGACACAACGAAGGGGGCCGGGACAGAATGTCCGCGACCCCCTTCGTTGTGTGGCCGGTCTGTTGCTAGATTGTCAGGCCGAAATAGATCCGGAACTTGTCGACATCGATGGTTTCCGTCGGGTTGCTCCGGTCTGTGATCGTCTTCTCCGTGGGGAAGGCGATCTGGAAGAACCCGAACATCGGAACCTGATAGTTCGCGAACATCTGCATCCTCAACTCGAAGCCCCAATCAGTCAGGAAAGGCTTGGTGCTGAAGTTGATGTCGGCAAGACGCGGGGCATTGCCCGTTGCACCCGTCTCGACGAAGAAGCTGCCGTAGAGTTTATCGAACATGAATGGCGCCAGTTCCTTGCCTCCGCGATTGAATATCGGGAAGGTGAAGTTGGCTCGCCCAAAGACAACCTTCCCACCGGAGATCGAGAAGTAGGGATATCCTCTGAGTGTGCCGATGCCACCGAGGTAATATCGAAGCGGGTAGTAGAACGCCCCTTCGAATGTGCCGCCTCCCTGCACCGAATCTTTGATCACCTTGTCCTTGTAGCCAACGAAGCCCTGGAAGGACAGTGTGCTCCGACCTGGAAAATCGAGGAACTCGTTCCACGAGAAGATATACTCGTTGATCCCCAGCTTCTGGTTATCAGCCCTGAACAGCGCGGGCGAGACTTCGTCCACGGTGGGATCTGGAATGTTGTCCTGATTCAGATCGATGGTGAGTGATAGGGAGTCTGTAACGGTTGAGTTGATTCGCCGGTAGCTCAGCGAGACCGCGCGTCCACCGGTGGGGTTCAGGAACTGATCAAAGGTCGGTTTGAAGTTTGCGTAACTCCACCCGAGTGAGAGCTCGTGGCTCTTGAAGAAGCGCAGGTCCTGGTAGAAGAAATCGTCCAGCACCACAGTTTCGTCGGGAGTCTCGATCCCGATCTGTTCTGTGATGTTCGTAAAGGACCCATCAACCGTCTGGAAGAATCGTGTGCTGTCGATGACGGTCTGGATCCCGCTCAGATTTTCATTATAGCTTCTGTAGCTGTAGAATGCGCTGAATCGCTGGTTGCGTCCAAGACTGAACTGTGTTCCGACCAGGAAGTCCGTGAAGACATCCTTGAACTCGTCTTCCTCAACCAGGGTCAGGTTTTCGAGGATGGTTACATCCGGTACGAGGACGACCTGTGAATCAATCGTCACTTGAATCGTTTGCTGTAACGTGTCCTTCTGTGTGACGAGTGTACCCAGATCAACGAGGCTGTTGATCGTGGACCGGCTGCCACCGAGAACGAGACTCGGTGAGAGTGCACCATTCTCGTTCTGGACCGATGACAGGCTTGTCTGGTAGAATGCGGCGAACTCAGAGTTGAGATCAACACCTCGTCGGAAGTTCTTACCGACTGTTGCCCACGCGGTCAGCGCGTCATTGCCGAGCAACTGTCCCCAGGAAGCCTGCGCGCCGCCACTGATCTGGTCCAGACCGAAGCGGTTCCCGATGAAAGTCGGACCCAGGATCAGGAATGGGGTGAAGCCAAACGAGTGCATCTGGGCACTCACGCCACCAAAGTCATACAGATCACTGAGCTTAGGACCGTCGTAGAGCGCGCGA
>PCAH01000051.1 GCA_002730485.1 Dehalococcoidia bacterium
AACACGGGATACATCCGTGAGCGTCTGGCAGACAAGCCTTACTACCATCCCATGTCCACCCTCTCTTATCTGGCAGCCACCACATCCAAGGTGACGCTGGGTACCTCAGTGCTGGTACTCCCGTATCACAATCCGGTGGAACTGGCCAAATACTCGGCCACCTTGGACCAAATTTCCGGAGGCCGTGTCGTACTGGGTGTCGGTGTGGGCGCAATGACCGAGGAGTTTGACGCTCTGGGAATCTCCATGCGAGAGCGGGGCTCTCTCACCAACGAGTGCATCGACATCATGAAAGAACTCTGGTCCAATCATCTGCCGAAGTACCAGAGCAAGCGTTGGGATTTCTCTGACCTCTATTTCTCTCCCAAACCGGCTCAAACCAGCATCCCCGTCTGGGTTGGCGGTTCAAGTCCTGGTGCCCTCAAACGGACGGCCCTGCGTGGCGATGGTTGGCATCCCACTGGCATTTCACCAGAGGGTTACGCCCTGACTAAGCAAGAGATCATCGAGGCCGCAACTGCCGCAGGTCGGGATGCTTCCCAAATGACCTGGTCAACCAGAGCCGAGGTGGAAGTTCATGGCAAGCCCTCCAGCGACCGCGCCGCCAGCAGAAGCACTCTGCCAGGGAACGACCCAGCCATGATGGTAGCCAACATCAAGGCCTATCAGGACGCCGGGGTTGAACACATGGTGCTGGCCTTAAACTCGGGAGACGTCAACGCCCTAAAACGCCTGATGGAGACCATAGCAGCCGAGGTCTTGCCGGAGTTCAAGTAGGGCGGCCTGAATGCCTTGCTTGCAGACATGCTGGGCCTTGTGAACCATTACAGCTCAGAATTGATAGCGAGTAATGTCAAGCGCAGAATGGAAAACGCCTAGTACGGAGATGTTCCCGTCGTCATGGGCCACGTATGCGATGCGGTAATGCCCGTAAAGTAAGATTCGGACGTTTCGTGTTGACGGGGAATATCGATACTCAATCTCTGGGAAATTGAGCGCATCTTGCACTCGATCAAGAATCCCTTGAAGTATCCGAGAGGCGGCGGAGGGATTGTCAGCCGAGACATATTCGTATATGTCTTCCAGCCAACGAACAGATTCTTCAGTCCACCTTATTTCTGCCATGAACGGATGCGCTGGGACATCTCTTCATTCGAAATAGTACGCTTGGCATCCACATCGACTAGGCCTCGTTCAACCATCACGTGAAACGCTAATTCACGGATTATCTCTTCCGGTGAACTGTCTTCAGGCTGCGCTTGCACGATACGAGTGAGGTCGTCCTTGGCTGTGGACATTTATAGTCTCCATACCTAACCAAATGGTGTTCAGTAGAACCCATTATACTTTGGAATAGGCAGCCTATTCCAACACCGCTTCATGGCGCCCTCTCCGCTTCCACCGGCACTGGCGGTTTGGTTGGTGCCCTGGTAGCTAGCAGCAGGGCTATGGTTGCGAAGCCGACTATGGCCAGGACTACGAAGGCGAGCTTGTAGCTGCCGGTGACGTCGAAGATGATGCCCGAGAATAATCCTCCGATGGCCTGTCCCAACGAGACAAACGGCTCGGTCACCCCGCGAATGGTGCTCAGCGAACTGCGGCCAAAGTAGTTGGCGTAGGCGACCACTGGAACGACCAGGATGCCGCCCACGGCAGTGCCAAATATCGATGCCACGACCAGGGCCTCAATTACGGTATCGGCCATAGTGAACAGCGCCAACGCCGCCGCCATCATCAGCGCGACTCCCGCGTAGGAGTAGCGGACCGGGACGCGGTCAACCACCCAACCCCAGAATAAGCTGCCCAGCCCCGTAAACACCGCGTTCATGCTGATCGACGCTGCGGATACCCCAACGCCAAGACCCTGGTCCAGGAAGAACGCTGCTTGGTGGATGTTTGTGCCGGACTGCAGCAAGTACAGCAAACCGGTGGACAGCGCCAACAACCAAAGGGTGGGGGTGCGCATCGCCTCCCGAAGCGTCCAGCTAACTTCTTCAGTGGCGGGCTTATCATCTTGCCCTTCTTCTATCTGGCCAGGCTGGTCCCCATCAGGCAGCAACCCCATGGACTCAGGGTCTTGTCGGACCAGCATCGAGACCGGCCCCAAAGCTAGCACGAAGACCAGCACACCCATCACTATCCAGGCATCTTCCCAGCCACGATATTTGATTACGAGTCCGGCCAAAAGGGGGAAGGTGATCATGCCCAAAGAGTGCGACATGAACAAGATACCGGTGGCGCGTCCTCTCTTTTTGACGAACCAACGGGAAACAATCACCGAACAACCGATGTTCAACGGGCTGGCAAAAAGTACGCGCCCGGCCCCGTAAGCCAGGTAAAATGCTATTGGAGCCGTGGCCCAGGCCAACGACATCGTGGAGATGCCCAGGGCGATTACGCTGACCGTAAGGATCACCCGAGCGCCATAGCGATCAAGGGCCCAACCGGTAACCGGCGACGCCACCATGGCCACCAACCCGCCAAAACTGGCGGCTCCAGCGATCAGAGTACGGCTCCAACCAAGGTCCTCTGACATTGGGAAAATAAACACTGCCAGGGTTAAACTGGCAGCGGCGTTCCGTACGACCATGGAACTACCGGCGGCAAAAAGAATGCTCCAACCGTAGAAAAATGGCAGCCTGTTAGCTAGTTGGTACATCGGAAAGTTGTTAGATTACCGTATATGAAAATGCCAAACAAAAACGCCGTGGCACGACAGGATGTCTGCGACGACGATCATTCATCGGAAACCAGTGTATAGCTTGAAAACGCCTCACGGCAATCACGCCAACCGAACCCGTTGTAGAAGGACTCTCGCGCTGTTCGCCATCCTCAGTATGGTAATCCTATTGGCGTGCCAGGGTCCCATCGGTGAAACAGGGCCAGCCGGAGAGCAGGGACCTAAGGGGCCCCAAGGGGAGCAGGGGCAGACCGGAAAGGACGGTCCAAGAGGGTTCCCAGGATTTGTCGGTCCCAGAGGGCCAGAAGGGCTGCCCGGAGAGCCGCTTCCGGATTTTAGCGAGTTCATAGGGGACATGAGAAATGCCGTCACTTTCATCAACATGCCCTTTTCCCAGGGCTCTGGAGTTCGGATTTCGCCGACCGAGATCATCACTGCCGCCCATGTGGTAATCGGCGCTTCCCGGGTTGACGTCTCAGTGGAAGGTGCTATCTATCAGCGGGCCACGGTGACGGGTCTGGATGTCGCCCGTGACCTGGCCTTGATCACCCTGGATGACCCCACACCAGGGCTGACCGTCGATCTGCCCGTCTCAGACCAGGTGTTTGAGAACCTCTCCCAAAGGGCCGTTGCCGACATCGGCTTCGAGGTCGCATTGATCGGGTTTGTTCCAGAGATATCCACCAACACTCCGGTGGTCACCTTTGGTCGTATCGGCGCCATGTGGAGCATCCGTCCTGGCGACTATGCAGTTGGCCAGGTGGACGCTGCAGCAACCAACGGAATGAGCGGCGGTGGCGTATTCAACAAATTCGGGGAATATCTGGGAGTGCTGATCACCTCATCCAGCTTCGACGGTAACATCCGCTACGTGCGTTTCGAAGAAGTGAAAGAGATCCTCGATGATTTACGTGCCGGAGTTAGGCGTTAGAATCTGGAACGAGTAGCGATCTAAACCAGCGGTTATAGATCCTCTTCGTCGGCAAAGTCGGTCAGTTCCTTCCAGTCCTTTCGCAAATCTTCGATCGTTGTCGTTCCTGCGTTTGGCGCTTCGCTCTGGGTCATTATGCTCACAACGCCTATACGAATAATGACCGACTACGGTTCACTGGCGGCCACTTCAATTGCTTAGATACCAGGTTAAGCTACCAACTCCCGGCGTGTTCCTCGGCTTCTTTTAAGTCCTTGAAGGAGTCCACGCTGCGCCAGAAAGCACGGGATTTGACTCCAGACAACTGGCCTGCAGCAGCCAGCCTGGGAAAGGTCTCGGTCTCATGGTCACCAAGGTCGGGAAACTCCTCGGCGATGGAACGCTCAAAAAGGTATATGCCGCCGTTGATCCAGTGGTCCATCTCGACCTTCTCAAGGAACCCGGTAACGGTACCGGAGTCGTCCATCTCCACCAGACCGTAGGGACTGACCATGGGGACGACCATGATCGTGGCAAGGTGGGAACTGTTGGAGGCTTTTCTTTCTTGATGATGAGCTGACAGGTTGGCCAGGGTTTCGGCGGTTATCACATCTCCGTTCAGCACCGCCACCGTCTCTTCACTGTCCGGCACCTGGGGAAACCCGGCTTTGATGGCCCCGCCCCTACCCAGCGGAGAGTCTTCCAAGCTGTAATGGGCGTTTATGCCAAAGGCGCTGCCATCGCCAAAGTGATCTTTGATGGCCTCCCAACGATAGCCCCCAAGAAACACAACGTCGGTCACGCCACCAGCCTTCAGCCAATTCACCTGATGTTCCAGTATGGGCTTGCCGCAAACTGGGACCATGGGCTTGGGCAGGGTATCGGTCAGCGGCCTAAGTCTTTCACCTTTGCCACCGGCCAAAATCAAAGCAAACACGCTGTGCAAAACCTCTGAAAATCAGGTTTAAATACTTCCGTCAATATACTCGCGCCGCCGCTAAAGGGTCAACGTGAACGACAGCTGGGTTGAGTGGGAAGCTCCCAGAAAAAGGGGATCAAACTAGAAAGATTGGCAGCCCCGCCTGGGTTCGAACCAGAGATTTCAGCTTCAAAGGCTGGCGTGTTACCACTACACTACGGGGCTTCAATATGAGGGGTGGTCTCTTGTGGAGGACCGTACCGTTTATTTTGAAGTCACAGCAACGGCCCGTCAAGGCCAAAGGCTGCCAGGCCCGACGAATGCTATAATTCCGCGAAGATGAAAACGCTTCGCATATCCTTCTTACACTTGGCCCCAGTCACCAACGAGATCGAGCACAATCGAAAGTTGGTTGAGCATGGCGTCAAGGTTGCCGCCGAGCAGGGTGCCCAGTGGGTGGTCACACCCGAACTGTGCATCCCTGGCTATCTCTTCATGAAGACCATCGGTACCGACTGGATACTCCCCCAACCGGACCCTTGGATGGACGGCTTCCTAGACCTGGTGAAACAACATGGTCTGACGGTCTTTCTGTCCCACCCGGAACGGGACCCAGCCACCGACAAGATGTACAACACCGTCTTCGTCATCGACTCCAAGGGGGAGATCATCGGCAAGCACCGCAAGGTAAAAGCGCTGGGCGGGGCCGAGTCCTGGTCAACCAGCGGCTGGAAGATCCACCCCATCGTCTGTGACGGCATCAAGACCGGCATCCTCATCTGTGCCGACGCCTACAAGAACGAGGTCGCCCAGGTGTTCAAGGACAAGGGCGCCCAACTGCTGGTCTCTCCGGTGTCCTGGGGCCCTGGTCACTGCGGTCCGGACGGCGAATGGGAAGCGCGCTCTGCCGACACGGGACTGCCCGTGATGGTCTGTAACCGCTCTGGAAACGAACAGGGTGAACTCGATTACAGCTTTGCCGAAAGCGTGGTCACCCAGAACGGCAAACGAATATTAGAAGCCACGTCAGAGAGTTCGGTGGTGCTGTCATTCGACTGGGACGTCGACAGCATGTCCATGATCTCAGAGGATTTCGAGCGGGTTTATCTCTAGGCCCCTTACCCCTCGTAGACGGTCTTACCCCCGACAATCGTCCGCATTATTTCAATGTCTTTGATACCCAGCGGGTCGATCTTTGTCGGGTCGCTGCCAAGGACCACTAGGTCAGCCAGCTTGCCGACTTCCACCGAACCCTTGATGTTCTCTTCAAATGAGGCATAAGCGCCGTTCAGGGTGTAGAGACGCAAGGCTTCTTCCACAGAGATCTTCTGGTTGATGCCCCACTCTTTGCCGGTGCTGTCGGTGCGGGTCACGCAACTCTGGATGCCCAACAATGGCTCAAAAGGTCCCGGCGGGTAGTCGGTCGCCCCGGTGGAGATCACACCCGAATCAATGAACGACCGCTGGGCGAACATCCACTCCAGCCTCTGCTCTCCGTAATACCGCATCTTCTCACCGTGGTGATAGACGTAGGTGCAGAACGGTGTGGCGATAACTCCCATGGCCTTCATACGGGCCAGCAACTCGGGATTGACCAGTGTGCAATGCTCGATGCGGTGCCTGGTATCCGACCGCGGATGGGCCTTCTGCGCCCGTTCGTAAGCGGTCAGCACCATGTCGATGGTCGCGTCGCCGTTGGCATGGATGCACACCTGGAAACCCGCCTTGTGCATGTCCATGACCTGCTGTTCGATCTCAGCAGCCTCCATGGCTAGGATCCCGTGGTCGCACATGGAGCCTTCGTACGGCTCAGACAAGTAGGCTGTCCGAGTGGCAATTGCGCCGTCGGCGACCATCTTGATGCCACCAATCCGGAGCATGTCATCACCGAGGCCGGTCTTGATACCGGCGTCCCGCAGGGCGGGGAACTGCGGATACCACATCAGAGCGTAGATCCGGAGTGTCAGCTCATCGTCGGCCTTGCCGTCCTGATAGGTCTGGAACTCTTCAGTGGTCACCCGGGCGTCGTGCACGCTGGTGAGACCGACCCGATTCAGCATGCTGCAGATGGTCCGCAGACCCTCGCGACGTATCTCATCTGTGTCCACCGGAATGAGCCCAAACCGGATATGGTCAATGGCCCGTTCGTATACTATCCCGTTAAGTTTTCCGGTATCCGGGTCCCGTCCCAGCCTGCCGCCAGGAGGATCTTCCGATTCGTCGTTGTATCCCCCAGCTTCCAGTCCGGCGCTGTTCATGTAGAAGACGTGTCCGGCCCGGTGGGCCACCATCATGGGGTGGTCGGTAGTGATGGCATCCAGGTCTTCTTTATAGAGATGGCGTCCTTCATTGGAAGCCGTCCGGTCGGTCTTGGTGTCATCAAACTTAAAGCCCTGCACCCACCCGCCGGCGGGGGTCCTATCGGCACGTTCTTTCAGGCCGGCCTGGACTTGGGCCAGCGTCGGCACATCGCAGTCGGCCATGTTCACGTGCTTAACCCCGCTGCTCAACACGTGGATATGGCCGTCGATGAACCCCGGCAGCACCGTCTTACCGCCGACGTCAATCATCTTGGTGTCCGGTCCAACCAGACCTTCCACGTCCTCGTTGCTGCCAACTCCGGAGAACCTGCCGTGGGTCATGGCCACTGCTTCTGCCCTTGGGTTGCTGGTGTCCATGGTCATCAGGTTGGCATTCTTGATAACCACTTCAGCCTTGCCATTGGAGTTGGTCATGGGGGACTCCTTCAGAGGTGTCGTTGAAAATAGCGGGTTTCGCGCTGGTACCTATCGGGACGCCATTGTATGACATTCTCAGTCATTTTTTGAAGCAGGGGATCTGCAGGGGTGAGAGTTGGCTGATGACGACCAACCCCCATCCTAACCTTCCCCCTGGGAGGGGGAAGGGATTATTTTGCGACTCTGACTTGGTAATCTATAACAATTTGTGATCAGGATAATGCGGGTCCTCTCCCTCTCGCAGGGGGAGAGTTAGAGTGGGGGCTGTCTTAACCCTTAAGTTCTTAGGCCTGAGCAGCCAGGTACCGCTGCAAGATCAAAACTGCTGCTGTTTCATCCACCGAGGCCCTATCCCGGGACGGTTCGACCCCTGACTCACGCAGCAGACCCTCGGCCTCAACGCTGGTGAAACGTTCGTCCATCTCGTAGATACTCAATGGGTAATCGTCGCCAATCTCTTTTCGGAGGGCACCGATGAAACCCCGTGCCAGCTTGGCTGCGGCGTCTGTCTGTCCCTGCGGGTTGTGGGGGATGCCGACCACTATGCCGTCGGCATTGCGCTCGGTCGCGGCGGCAATCACCTGCTGAACGTCCTGGGCGAGTCTGGAGCGGATTATGTGTCCGGCTGGCAGGACCATGCGTCCAGGCCCGCTGACTGCTAGACCGATGCGTCGCTCGCCAAGGTCCAGGGCAATCAGCTTTGGTTGGTCGGCCATGGTGTGATTAAGAAAGTCCCTGGCGTACTAGGGCTGGCACTCCCTGTATGGCCTCATTCACTTTCTCCGGCTGTTTGCCGCCGGCCTGGGCCATCTCGGGCCGTCCACCACCGCCGCCACCCATGACCTTGGCGGTATCGCGGGCGATGTTGCCAGCGTGGAGTCCCCTTTCGACCAAGTCTGGGGTGACCATGGTGATCAGTATGGGACTGCCCTCGACAACTGCGGCCAGGGCGACCACGACGCTGCCGAGTTTGTCTTTCAGGAAGTCGCCCATCTCCCGCATGCCATCGGCGCTGCTGGCAGAGGTCTGACCGGCCACCACTTTGACGCCGTCAACGTCCTGCACCTTCCCGAGCAGTTCTTCGGCTTCGCCCCGCAGCGAGGTCTTCTGGAAACCTTCAAGCTGCTTTTTCAGGTCTTCGTTCTCTTGGATGAACGAGTCCAGTCGGGCTTCAAGGTCAGCCACCGGAGTTTGCAGCTTATGGGACAGGGCTTCCAACCGGTCGGTCTGCTGGACGAATAGTTCTTCTGCGGCCCGGCCGGTCACTGCTTCGATACGACGCATCCCGCCGCCGATGCTGGACTCACCCAACACCACTAACGAGCCAACCTGTCCTGTGGCAGCGACGTGGGTGCCGCCGCATACCTCGACGCTGAACGCGTCCCCGTTTGCCATGGTGACTACGCGGACAACATCCCCGTAGCGGTCTCCAAAGAAGGCCAAGGCTCCGTCGCGGACAGCTTCGCTGTAGCTGGTCTCCCGAGATGTGACTTCTAGATTGCCGCGCACTTTTTCGTTGGCCAGGGACTGAACCGACATCAGTTCATCCCGGGTCATGGCACTCACGTGGCTGAAGTCAAAACGCAACCGCTCCGGAGCCACGAATGACCCGGCCTGCCGGACGTGGACTCCCAACACCGACCGTAGCGCCGCGTGAAGGATGTGTGTGCCGCTGTGGTTCCTGGATGAGTCAAGTCGGCGCGCCAGTTCCACCTGGGCCGTTACAACATCTCCCACCGATATGTCACCCTGGGATACCGTCCCTCGCTGGACAATCAGGCCAGCCACTGGACTCTGGGTGTCTTCCACTGCAACGATGCCATTTGGCCCGGCAATGGTACCCCGGTCACCCAACTGTCCACCTCCCTCTGCATAGAAGGGCGACTGGCTGATGATGACTTCTACTTGCTGCCCCTGAGTGGCGTGGTCAGTTGAAATCCCTCCAGAAAGCAGGGCCACGATCTTTGAGTCATTCTCAGTCAGGCTGTAACCAACAAACTCGCTGGAGCCAACACCTAGTTCGGTGTAGGAGATCTGCATATCCATGCCGCCGGAGAACGAGGCGGACGAACGGGACATCTCGGCATGGGCTTTCATCTCGGCCTCAAAGCCGTCCATGTCCACTTCCAGACCGTGTTCTTTGGCAATCTCAGCCGTCAGCTCCGGAGGGAAGCCGTAGGTGTCGTAGAGCACGAACGTCTCTGCGTCGGATAGGGTACTGACGAATCTTTTCTGTTCTTCCTTTCCGTTTGGAAGGTTTGCTTTCAGGGCGTCCCCTACGATTTCCAATGTCCCGTGGGTGGCCGATTGAGCGATCTCTTCCAACATCAATGCGGCGTCGATATCAGCAGCAACCAGCTTCCCAAGTTTAGGGCTGTCCAAGAGAAACTTACGCAGGGGGATGAACCCTTCTTCCAAAAGGGGCAATCCCGTTTGGATGGCCTCAGCAAACCGTTCTTCTTCGAGGCCTATCACTCGGAGGATGAAATCCTGGCTCTCTGAAAGCTCTTTGTAGGTGGTGCTGAATTGGGGGATCACTTCTTCAACCACCTGGGTCAGGAACGCTTCATTGAGACCTAGTTGGCGTCCGTAGCGGATGGCGCGGCGGATGACACGACGCAGCACGTAGCCGCGACCCTCATTGCCTGGCACGACGCCGTCGCCAATCAAGAATGCGGCGGCTCGGGCGTGTTCAAGCACCACTCGCATGGCATAGTCGGTTTCAGTGTCAGTTCCGTAGGCTTTGCCGCTTAGTTGGCTGACCTTGTTGATGATGGGGACAAAGAGGTCGGTCTCGTAGATGTTGTGTTTGCCCTGGAGTATGACCATCGCCCGTTCCAGGCCCATGCCGGTATCGACGCTGGGGGCTGGCAGGGGAGTGCGGTCGCCGGATGTGTCCTGGAAGTACTGCATGAACACCAGGTTCCACAACTCCACGTAGCGTTCACAATCGCAGTTGGGGTGGCAGCCGTCGATCTCCAGTTCTTCACCGGTCTCGATCTCCTTGCGGAACTGGGCGGTTAGGACCTCTGGGTCAATCATCCTTCCGCCGTGGCAGCCGATTTCGGCCCCGCCGTCGTAGTGGACCTCGGAGCACGGCCCGGTGGGTCCTTCGTTTCCGGCCGGTCCCCACCAGTTGTCCTTGTTGCCGTAGCGGTAGATGCGTTCCACCGGCACACCGATCTGGTCTCGCCAGATACCAAACGCTTCTTCGTCGTCCAGATGGATGGTTACGTAGAGTCGTTCCGGGGCCAGCTTGAACAGCTCGGTCACCAACTCCCAGCAGAAACCAACAGCTCCTTCTTTGAAGTAGTCGCCGATGCTGAAGTTTCCCAGCATCTCAAAGAAGGTCAGGTGCTTGTGGTCTCCCACCTCGTCGATGTCATTGGTGCGAAAGCTTTTTTGGCTGCTGGTCAGGCGTTTCGACGGGGGAGTTTGTTCGCCCATGAAGAAGGGCTTGAAGGGCACCATTCCGGCGCTGGTGAACAGCAGGGTTGGATCGCCTGCCGGTATCAATGAAGCGGAGGGCATATGCTGATGCCCTTTGCTCTCAAAAAACTTTATGAATGAATCCCTGATCTGGTCGCCGTTCATGGGTTTCCTTTTGCTATTTCCGTTATGTCCACTGGGAAATATCTGCGGGGTTTTACCAAAGAACCAAACCCGTATACATCCTTCTTTGTGGCGTCGAAAAACGGACGCCAAAGTTACGGAATTCGCTCTCTTTTGGGGTTGGGTTGAATTGTATTTGACCAGTCATGGGCAGTCAACGGTTATGGCGGCCCCCTGAGGGCGATCTTAGCCTCGTCAGACACGGGTCACAAAGCCGTCTAAAATTGCTTCCAGGTTGTCATAATCTTGCTTGACCAGAACCATATACCCCCGTAGAATCCAAGCGGTGGGCATGAATTTTCGGCTCCCAAACGTGTCTGCTGTCGGTTAGGTAGGAGGTGTTGATGGACTCCAGCATTATCGGCAAGATTGAAAAGGCAAAGCAATACGCAGAACAAAAAGACCGGGTGAACATCACTAGTTTCGCAGCCACTTTTAAAGGCAACCACGACAATTACGACGTGCGATTTGAAGACGGTGCCTGGCGATGCGAATGCCATTTTTTCTCAACAAGAGAGGTCTGCAGCCACACAATGGCCATGCAGAAGATCCTGGAAGAAATGTTGACCATAGAAAATGACGCGGTGCCCGTATTCTAGGGGCTGACCTTCCTGCCTGATAAGACGGCGAATACGGGAAATCACCTAGGAAGAATCGGGAAAAGGCCTCCACATGAGTGGAGGCCTTTTTATTTTGCTTTCTTATTTTGATAGTTGGCACTGGAAGTTGCCGCTGTTACCATTTGGCCGGTAACCAACTAGTCCTATTTGGTCAGATTATTTCAGGGACGCTTTGCATTCATCCACCGAAAATGACGCCCTGGAAGGGCCGCCGACCAAATTTGGAATCCCACCCGCCCTGCGTTATCCGGCTTACCG
>PCAH01000052.1 GCA_002730485.1 Dehalococcoidia bacterium
GGCGTGCATGAACTCGGTGGCCCAGCCTGGAGCGACCCAGAAGCTGGAGAGGTGCTGTAGCTTGCCGGCTGTATAGCCGATCTCTTCTTGTAGCTCCCGAAGCACCGCTTCCTCGGAGACCTCACCATCTTCCACGCCACCGGCGGGTACTTCCAATAGAGGGCCATCAGTGGGAATGCGGAACTGACGCACGAGAAGGACGTTGCCATTCTCATCCACTGGCACGATACATACAGCTGCAGAATGCTCGATGACTTCCCTTTTCGCTGTTTTGCCGTCCGGCAGCGCTACGGTATCCTCCCGCACGCTTATGATTCTTCCTTCATAGATGCGCTCGGTGCCGATCTTTGTTTCTTTAATAGAGTCTAGTGAGTAGTCTTCAGACATATTTATTGACCACGAAGGCTGAACCCCAAACGGCGGGTCAGCGTCCCAAAGAAATAGCTGGGGGCGTGGGCCCGCAGGAAACGGGCTTTGTGAGGGCTTTGTTTCAACTCGACCCGGTCACCCAGGTCGATGGGGTGATCGATAATTCCGTCGATGCTCAATATGGCGGTTTGATAGCCTTCCAGGGTAAGGCCCACTTCGGTGGACGCTTTCAACACCATGGCGGCGCTAAGCCCCATATGGGCCGCCACGGTCTTCAGCACGATGGCATCTGACTCCGGGTCCAAGATGGGGCCGCCCACTGCCAGGTTATACCCGGTGCTGCCCGTGGCGGTGGACAGGATCACACCGTCGGCCCGGAAGGTCGTCACCGGCGCGCCGTCTATGGTACCGGCCACGGTCACCACCCGAGAAACAGCCCCGCGAGTCAGTACCATATCGTTCAATGCGTGGAACGGGCCTTCGGTGTCGCCACCGTTGGCCTTGAACACCGTGGCCTGCAGCATATTACGCTCGTCCAGCCTGGAACCGCCGTTGAAATAGAACGGCAGCTTCTCCATCGCTTCATCGACCTGAAGTTCGGTCATGAAGCCGAGACGCCCCATGTTGATTCCAACGATAGGGATGCCAGCGAGGCCGGTGAACGTGGTGGCACGAAGTATCGTGCCGTCTCCGCCCACAGTGATCACAAGATCGGTGTTCTCCGCCCTGGGCTGCAGATTATCGAGGTTTTCGGCCGGGGCCAACCAGCTATCCTCCGACAGGTTCAAATCATGAAGAATGGCCGTGCTCAGATCAAGGGCCTCGGGCACTCTGGCGTTGTAAATGATTCCGATGTTCTTCATCGCGTATCTACCGGCGTCTTAGCGCTTTCCAGCTTTACCTGGTTTTCCCGTTTTATATGAACCCGCTCTTATTTACAGGTTCTTAATTATGAACCTATTTCTATTAGACTGCTGCCTGGCGTATATCCGTCAGGGCTGGTCGAAAGTTCAAAGACACTCTACACCGCCAGCGCTTTGACCGCACTTTGGGCGGCCTCCATCACGAATCCTGGCGCTATTCCCATAAATACCATAGCCGCTCCAGCCACCCACAGGGCCAGCCAAGGGGCGGGTGAAGCAGTGATCTTTCCTTCCGAAACGCTCGGTTGGGTGAACATCACCCTGATTATGCGCACGTAGTAGTAAGCAGAGACGGCGCTGTTGATCACGCCCAGTATAGCCAGCCAGGCCAGTCCGCTATCCACTGCAGCGGTGAAGACGTATAGCTTTGCGATGAATATGCCGGTCGGCGGCACGCCAACCAGGGCCAGCAGCGATAGCGCCAACAGGATTGCCAGTGCCGGGTTTCTGGTTGACAGACCTGCGTAGTCGCTGATCTGGTCGCTCTTTATCTTGGAGCTGATGATGGTAATGGCAAAGAAGGCGGTGAGGTTGGCCACCGCATAGGCCACCAGATAGAACAGCACGGAGTCTAAGCCGATGGCTGCAAACTCTGGGGCCTTGAAGACACCGTCACCGGACTTCACACCAGCCGCCACACCAACCAGGATGTATCCGGCGTGGGAGACGGTGCTGTATCCGAACAAACGCCGGATATTGCTCTGGCTGATGGCCACCAGGTTACCGATGACCATGGATGCCGCAGCGATTCCGGCGATCAGGATGCCCCAATCCAATGCCACATCAAAGAAGCCAGTGAAGAAGACACGGATCACGATTGCGAAGGCGACGGCCTTGCTGGCCACCGACAGGAACCCGATTACCGGAGTGGGGCCGCCCTCGTAGACATCGGGCACCCACATCTGGAATGGGGCGGCGGAAAGCTTGAAGCCGAACCCAGCGATCATCAGGATGATACCCACGAACAACGCGTAGTTGCCAAAGGGCACATCACCGGTGGCTTTCCCGACGGCGTTGGATATCTCGGCCAGTTCCGTGCTGCCGGTAAATCCAAAGACCAGGGCCATTCCATAGAGCATCAGAGCCGAGCTAACGCCCCCGATGATCAGGAACTTCATGCCTGCTTCACTGGAACGTTGGTTCATCAAGAAGGCGGTCAGAGCGGCCATCGGCAGGGTGGTCAGTTCCAGGGAAACGTAGATGGTGATTAGCTCGGTAGCCGCTGCCAGGAGCATCATTCCGGTGGCGGCAAACAGTATCAGGGCGAAATATTCACCCTGGAACCGCTCCATATTCTTCACGTAATCGGCCGAACCCAGCGCCACCAAGGCAACTGACCCAATGATCAAAAAGTTGAAGAAGAGGGCGAACCGGTCAACGGACAATGCGCCCAGAAGGATACTTGGGTCTTCTGAGGAGAAGGCGCCGGCTCCCTCAAGCAGGTTGCTCGCGCTTCCCAAGTCATAGACCTGTATCACGCTCATGACCAGCGGTCCAGCCAGGGCGGCAAAGGTCAGGTACGGCAGTAGGCCCTTCTTTGGCAGAGCCAGGTCAAGCAATATTATTAGGAGCGCAGCTCCAGCCATCGCCAGATAGGGGGATAGGACGTAAAAATCGTGGACTGACATTACGGGTTAATCACCCCATTAAGGACGTCCACCATGGGGTTCAGTCCGGATTCAAACACGTCGGTCAAGATCGCCGGATAGACACCAACTCCAATGATCGTGATCAGCATCAAGCCCAGCGGCAGGGCTTCAACCAACGAGGCGTCGGGCAGGTCGTCGAAGGTTTCCCTCCGCACGCCAAAGAATGTGCGCTGCATCATCCAGAGGATGTAACCGGCGGCGAAGACGATTCCCACAACAGCCAGCGCCGTGGGCCAATCGTAGGCCTGATAAGCGCCCAGGAACACCAATAGCTCGGACACAAATCCGCTCAAACCCGGCAGCCCCAGGGACGCCAGACCGGCTATCAGCATGGCCACCGCCACCATCGGCATCCTTCCGGCGAGGCCACCCAGGTCGGGGATGTAGCGGGTGTGGGTCTTTTCGTAAACCAACCCGACCGACAGGAACAGGAGTCCCGTGACCGTGCCGTGGGTGAATAATTGCATCGCCGCGCCGTTAAGGCCCGTCACTGACAGTGTGCCCTGTGAGATACCAACCGAGCCGATACCCACCAGCACCAAGCCCATGTGGCTGACACTGGAATAAGCGATCAGCCGTTTCAAGTCGGTCTGCCGCATGGTGATGACCGCGCCGTAGAGCACGCTGACCACGCCCAAAACCACCAACACCCAGGCAAACTTGTCAGCCTGGGAAGGGAACATGCCCACGTTGATTCTGAGCAGGCCGTAACCACCCATCTTTAGCAGGACACCAGCCAACATCACGCTGGCGGCAGTCGGCGCATCAGTGTGGGCGTCGGGCAGCCAGGTATGCACCGGCCAGGTTGGAAGCTTGATGGCAAAGCCGATAAAAAAGAGCCAGAACAACCCGCCCATGGGAATCAGCAGCCCGGCCGAGGTCAACATCGTTGTCTTGGTTGAGAGTTCGACCATGTCGAAGGTACCCACACCCGGGGTGAGATAGACCGCCACGATCCCCACCAACATGAATCCGCTACCCAGGATGGTGAAGATCAGGAATTTCATGGCCGAGTATTCTTTTCGGCCGCTGCCCCACACCGATATGAGCATGAACATGGGCACCAGCTCCACCTCCCAGAAGAGGAAGAAGAGCAGCAGGTCCATGGAGGTGAAGACCCCCATCACCGCCGTTTGGAGCACCAGCAGCCAGACAAAATACTCTTTGACTCGCAGTCCTATATGCCAGGACGCCAGTACCGCGCACATTCCCAGCAGTCCGGTCAACGCCACCAGTGGCGCGCTGAGGCCGTCCACCGTCAAGAAGAAGTTGGCGTTCAACCCCACATCCGGAATCCAGGTGACCTTGTCGACGAACTGGAACCGGTCTGCGCCGTCCGAGCGGTCAAAGAAACTGAAGACAACCAGGGACAGGACCAGGTCAGCCAAAGCGATAAGAACGGCAAAGTTCCGTACGTTCTTGTCCCCTTTGACGGCCAACAGCAATATCAGAGCTCCCACCGCAGGCAGGAACACCGTCGCCGTTAATAGTCCGTTGTAGCCTTCTACCATCTAACTAATTCCCATGGTTAATCAACCAACAAGAGCGCCAAGATTATCGCCAGAACGCCAAATGCGATCACGGTTGCGTAGGTCTGCACCTGGCCGGTCTGGAGCTTGCCAATGGCCGTGCCGATGTTTCTGAAGAACCATCCAATCAGGTCCACCGTGCCGTCCACCAGGTTCTTTTCGATCCAATCCATCGTCCCGGCAAAGACTTTGTAGAACCCCTTTCGGACAACCACGTCCTCGTACAAGACGTCCATGTAGTATTTCTGAGTGAGCAGGGTGTGAATCGGCTTTATCCGCTCCAGGGGATCCGATCCCTGGCCACGGCGTTTCAGGTACACCAAGGCCGCTAGGCCGATTCCCGAAAGCGCGGCCAAAGTGGAAACCAAGGCCATTCCGCGGCTGAATTCCAAGGTGTCGTGATGGCCCACCAAGCCTTTGGCTTCCGCCAAACCATCAGACAGGAAGGCAGTTATCCAGTGCTGCGGGATGCCAAATTCGTCCACCCACTGCGGGTTGGCGATGTATCCGATCAACACGGCAATCACGCCCAGCACCAGCATGGGCAGCACCATCACGAATGGCGACTCGTGCAGGTGGACACCACCGTGCGCGCCGTGACTCGCCTCTGCGGCGGGATCGGCGGCCCGTTCTTCCATCTCTTTTTCTATCCCGCCACGGAACTCCCCATGGAAGGTCAGGATGATCATGCGAATGGTATAGAAAGCAGTGGCGACCACACCCGCGATCAACGCAAAGAAGGTCACCCGATTGACCCAGGTATCCACCAGTCCGGTGCCGTCCCAGGCTCCAAGAAGTATCTCGTCCTTGCTCCAGAACCCGGCCAGGGGAATGATTCCAACCAGAGCCAATCCGGCAATCAGCACCAACACATAGGTCACAGGCATGACCTTCCGGAGTCCGCCCATGTAGCGCATGTCAAAGGTGCCCGTGGCATGGTTGACGCTGCCAGCTCCCAGGAATAACAGGGCTTTAAACGCGGCGTGGGTCACCAGATGGAAGATTGCCGGTGCGTATAAGCCTAGACCCAAAGCTGCCATCATGTAGCCCAACTGGCTGACAGTCGAATAGGCCATGACCCGCTTGATATCGTTCATCACCAGGCCCATTGAAGCCGCAAACACCGCCGTGAAGGCACCCACCAGGGCCACCACGGTCATGGCGTCGATGGAATGTTCGAAGACAGGGAAGAACCGGGCCACCAGGAAGACACCAGCAGCCACCATGGTCGCGGCGTGGATCAGGGCGCTGACCGGTGTGGGGCCTTCCATGGCGTCGGGCAGCCAGGTGTGCAGCGGGAACTGACCCGATTTACCGGCCGCTCCGGCAAAGATACCCAGGGCCAACCAGGTCAGTGCTGCTCCGCCAAGGATCGCGCCAGCGGCGGCTTCCGGTTGGGCCGCCTGCCAGATGTCCGGGATATGGAACGAGTTCAAACCGGCGGCGGCAAAGCTATCGGCCTGAGTGAAGAGATACAGGATAGCAATCAAGAAACCCACGTCACCGATGCGGGTGATGATGAAGGCCTTCTTGGCAGCGGCGGCGGCAGCGGGACGCTCGTGCCAGAACCCGATCAGCAGATAGGACGACACACCGACCAGCTCCCAGAACATGTAGAGCTGGATGATGTTTACCGACAGCACCAGACCCAGCATCGCCGCTGTAAACAGCGACATGTAGGCGTAGTAACGGGAGAAACTTGGGTCATCCTTCATGTAACCCAAGGAGTAGATCTGGACCAGCAGGCTCACTCCGGTGACCACCACCAACATCAGCGCGGTCAATGGGTCAACCAAAAGGCCTAACTCGATGGTGGCGTCGCCCACTGCCAGCCATTCAAAGGGTTCAAATTCCAGGTGGTGACCTAGGATGACCGAGCGCAGAGTCCAGATGGAGAAGCCCAACGCCGTGCCCAAGGCTGCAATGGTCGCCAGACCGCTAATCAGGGAATAGCGGTTGAAGAACGGCCTCACCACCAATGCGGCGAACACAAAGGAGCCGAGGGGCAACAGGAATATGGACCAGACTACTGCTTCACTAACCATCTATAGCTTCCGCAGTATCTCTTCGGCGACGTGCTCTTTGCCCTTGGGAACGAGGACATTGAACGGGGCACGCTCGGCCCAGTCCAATATGTCTCCCTCCGGCAGGATGCGCGCCGGTAGGCCCTCGCCTTCGAGGACTTCCTTCCACATCTCGGCCAGCATCAAGTTTGGCGCCTTTTTGAATTCAACCCACATATATCAGTGCCGCAATTGGGTGGCCTCTGACAGGTCCACCGTTTCGTTGGTTCGGTACATGGCGAATACTATGCCCAGTCCCAGGGCGATCTCTGCGGCGGCCACGGTGATGATAAACACCGCAAACACCTGTCCGGTCAGGACGGTGCTGATGTCGTCTTGTAGACCCGCTGGAGCCAGGTATTTGGCCATGGCCACCAGGGTTATGTTGACCGCATTGAACATCAACTCAATGGACATTAAAACGGCCAGCACGTTCCGTCGGGCAAGGGCTCCGTAGAGGCCGATACAGAACAGGACCGCCGCGACGATCAGAAATGCTTCAAACGACATTCTGCGCTAGCCCCTCCCCGATCCCGGATTGGGGCGTACCAGTACCAGA
>PCAH01000053.1 GCA_002730485.1 Dehalococcoidia bacterium
ACCGGTGTCATCCCAATCGCCATCCGTAACCTGTCTAGTCTCTAAAGTCTCCAGATCCAACACAAAGATGTGAAAGTGGGAATCACCGCGCCAGCCCACCGTGTCATACCGGTAGCGCACCCGGTTCACCACAGTGACCTTGGGAAGGCCTTCGGGTTCGTCCGATTGATCGCTGGCCGCTGGGTCGACATCGGCACAAAGGGCCATCCTCTGCCCATCCGGGGACCAGGCGTAATCAAACACGCCTTTGGACAAGTGGGTCAGTTGCCGTGCCTCACCACCTGACTCTGTCATAGTCCAAACCTGGGCGTGTCCGGCGTCAACCGAGCGCAAGAACGCCAATATTCTGCCGTCAGGTGAGAACTTTGGCGCGGAGTCTTTCTCCCCTTGGGTAAACTCCTGGGAAGCGCCACTGCCAGGATCCATGATCATCACCCGAGACCGGCCAGCCATGCTATCCTCGTCGACCCAGCTCAGGGTGTAAGCCAGCAAATCCCCGTTTGGAGACAAGGCAGGGTCGCTCACTGTTTTGAGATAGCGTACCAGTTCTGGGGTGATCGGCTGAGTCATGTCGCACCTTGGTTTGGGCTTGAATTATCGCGGGTATCCAGTGTGGCCTGAAGTCTAGCATAGGACGAGCCTCAGACCGGATATATAATGTCCCTGCTTTTTGGACCCAAGCCCAGCGGATGCAAGCTTCAGGAGGATGTCCCATGCAGCGTGATCTGATCGGTTACGGAAAAGACGTACCGAAGGTAGAGTGGCCCGGCGGCGCCCGGATCGCTGTGTCACTGGTGGTCAACTACGAAGAGGGTGCCGAGTACTCAACCCTCGATGGTGATGACCACCATGAGACCAACGGCGAGGTACCCTCACCCGTACCACCCCAGGACCGTGACCTGAATAACGAATCGTTCTTTGAATACGGCAGCCGCGTTGGGGTATGGCGGCTCTTGAACATGTTTAAACGCCATCAGATTAGCTCAACCTTCTTTTCTTGCGCCCTAGCTCTGGAACGCAACCCTGAGGTTGCCAGGGAGATTACAGCCCAAGGACACGAGGTCTGCGGCCACGGTTACCGCTGGGAAGAATACCACCTGAAGGACATTGACGAAGAACGGGAAGCCATTGCAAAGACGGTGGCCTCATTAGAGCGAACCACCGGTGAACGCCCGGTGGGCTGGTTTACCCGTTACGGCCCCAGCCTGAACACCAGAGACCTGGTTGTTGACGAAGGCGGGTTCATCTATGACAGCGCCGGTCTGAACGATGACCTCCCCTATTACGTAGAGGCACGGAACAAGCCCTGGCTGGTGGTCCCCTACAGCATGGAGACGAACGACGCCCGGTTCTGGCGCGGCGGGCTGGTCAGCATCTCCGATTTCTACGAGTATCTCAAAGAGACCTTTGACTGCCTGTATGAAGAGGGCGCAGAACATCCCAAGATGATGTCAGTTGGGTTGCACTGCCGCATCGCCGGTCGGCCAGCCCGTTCCAGAGCTGTCGAGCGGTTCTTGAACTACATCAAAGATTTCCCAGACGTTTGGTTCGCCAGAAGGGACGAGATCGCCCGTTGGTGGTTGGAGCACTACCCACCAGGCACGCTTAAGAAATAGACCTCAGGCGGATCCACAGGGGTTCCACAAACAAGAATGAAGGCCTCACCAATACCCCCGGCGGTGAGACCTTCAACCTATCGGCACCGCTCTGTACCGAGTCCTTGGGAGGAAAGACAGCACAGAATAGCGCCTCTACTACGCGCCCTGCTCGAGATTACGCGGTCTCGAGATGGCGCCCAAAACCAGAAAGAAATACTCTGGTCAACGCCTAAGTGTGATGGCTGTGACCGCAACCGATTAGGGCCAAACGGCACCCAATCCATGGGCCGTCGGTCACATTCCACCCCGCCTCGAGCTTGCTTCACGTCTTAGTCGGATACGGGTGAAGCAGAGGCCCGAGGCTATTTTGGGCCACTAGAGAGGCCGCACGACCAGTACGGGCGTCTCCAGCGATCTGATCAGCATGTCGGCCACGCTGCCTAGAACCAACCTGGTGATTCCAGACCGACCATGGGTGGAGATTGCCACCATCATGTCGTCCGTCAACCCACAGAAGTTCACGATCTTATCCCACGGCACCCCGTGCATGACCTCACTGCGGCAAGCGATGCCTTTGGCCTTGAATCGGTCTTCAATAAGCCTCAGGTAATTTCCTGCCTCCTCTTCCAAAGCCTCTTCGATCTCAGTGGTATCCAGCGGCACCCTTTCGTGGGCACCATACGCCCATGAGACCATTCTGACCACCCGCAGCAACACCACTTCCAGTGACAGCAGGCTGGCCAGCTTTTCAACATGGGGCAAGATGGTCTCGGCCATCTCCGAGCCATCTAGAGGCACGGCAATGCTCCTGATGGCGCCGTCCAAATCTTTCCCGTCTACACTATTGGGCCCAACGGCTAGGACTGGGATGGTGGAAGCCCGCACCACTGCGTCAGTGACGCTGCCCATGAGTCCGCGTCGCAGCGCCGAGCGCCCCCTGGTGGACATGGCGATCAGGTCGCATTCGTACGTCGTGGCATAGTTCAGTATCGCTTCCGCAGCGTCACCGATGGCTGTGGCAGTCGTAGCTTTGACCTCCAGCCCGGCCAGCATGCTCTCGGCGCTGTCCAGATACGCCTTCATCGCTGCATCCGGCTTCCCCATAGTGGCCAGAGCGTTCCCCATGTCACTCCATGTCGAACCGCCTCTGCCACCGTTTAAGCCAGGAGCATCTACCGTGAAGAGCACCACCTTGGCCTTTGATTCACGGGCGATCCTCACGACGTTTGGCAACACTGCCTCAGCGGTTTTTGAGCCATCCAGCGGAACTAGGATTTTTTCATACATTTCGGCTACCTCCTCCCAGGCTTTCCAAGCCCATGTTCTCTTATTAGAGGACAACCAAATAGGGCCATATGTACTCCAAAACAAGCCCATCCGGCTAGCACCGGCAGGGCCGGATTTTATAGCTGCCGCTGAAGATGGGCGATGGTAATGCCCAAGGGTATTGCGCGGAAGAAGGATTGTAGGTTTAGTGTGGAAAGAGAACCTGAGGAAAAGAAAAACAGCGCCGCAAGATAGTTTCTTGCGGCGCTGTTAGGGCTCAGTGAGATAAGGGATTACTTGGCTAGTTCGCGCACGCCGCCGACGAGCAGGTCGACTTCTTCCTCTGTGTTGAAGAAGTGGAGCGAGGCCCTAACCCCGGCGGGGTTCCCGACCTGACGCACCACCAACCGATGATTTTCCCAGAGTTGTTCAACCACAGGCACCGGCTCGTGTCCGGCAACGGCAAAGCTGACCAGCCCGGAGGAATCGCTCCGTTCCAAAGGTGAGTTCACGGTAACGCCAGGGATCTCTGCCAGTTTGGCCTTGGCCGAGTCTGCCAGATCAAGGTTCCGTGCTTCGATGTTCTTGATACCGACTTCCTGAACAAATTTAGTGGCTTCCAAGAACGCCAGCTGCACCGGAACACTGACTGAGCCGCCCAAGAATTTTTCCATGGTGTCCGCCACCGGCTGGAAATTGTTGGCATCAGCCGGTCTGGCGATACCCCTACCACCGGTGTGGGCCGGGTGTATGCGCTCCAGGTGCTCGCGGCGGATGTACAAAGCCCCCGAGCCCTCATAGCCCAGCAACCATTTCTGGCCGGGTATGGAGTAGAAATCGAAACCGGAACGGGCCATATCCAGCTCGATGTGCCCGCCGGTCTGGGCGCCGTCCAGCATCAGCAGGATTCCCCGGTACTTGGTGATCCTACGGAGTTCCTCAGCAGGCATCCTGCGGCCGGTGGCGTACAGGATGTGACTGACAAAGACCATTCGGGTCTTGGGCGTAAATGCAGCCTCGATCTTGGTCAAGATCGCTTCACTGGAATCGGACATCTCAAGGTGCACTACCTTCACAGGCAACCCATATCGCTGGCCAATCAACTGGGCCGGAGCGATGACCGACCCGTGCTCCATGTCGCAGATGATGATCTCGTCGCCCTGGTTCCAATCCAACCCGCTGAGGACGATGTTCAAGCCCTCCGTGGTGTTGCGGGTAACCAGCACCTCATCCACAGTGGCGTTGAAGACCTTGGCCGCAGCCTCTCTGGCCTGGGCCTGAATCTCCCGGCCTGCTTCAAGTACCTCGGGCATGATGGGGCCCTGTTCCAGTTCCAGGTCGATCCGGTCTTTCATGGCCTGAGCCACCTGCCTAGGTGGCGGTCCCGACCAGCCGGTGTTCATATAGGCGGTGTGGGCCAGCACGGGTATCTGGCTTCTAATCTTCTCTACATCCACGTCAATCAGTCCTTCCCAAGGGGTTAATCGAATTCGATTCCTGAAATCCACATCGGCCCGGACCACTGATGGTTCGGGCCGATGCAATAAGGCTTGGTTAAGGGAAACTACTTACCTGGGTGAATAGTCGGTCAACCGCAGCATGGAGTGCTTGGATACTCTAACCAGCGCCCCATTCTCCTCGGACGCCGCTCTGGCCGTCTGCCAGGCCGGGTCAGACTGGAATCCAGACCAGCCCTTTTCGCGGCCGGCCAGATCCGGGTAACCCAACATGTAGACCAACCGGTTGCTCGTGCCCACGACCTCGGTCCAATAGGCTACGTTCTCGATACCATGCTTCTCAAACAGGCCCATGGTGTGGTTCGAGAAACGGTTATGCAGGTCGGGCAGCTTTCCTGGCATCGCCTCGTAGATCCTCTTTTCCTGCAATGTGGTCTTGAAAGACGGCTTGGGGGAGTAACTCGTCAATTCCATGAAAGAGTTGATGACCTGGGCTACCAGCGGGCCATCGGTCTCGGTTTCGGCTCTGACCTCTTGCCAGGGCTTATGGGACTGGAAAGCGTTCCACTTTTCTTCCCGGTCGGCCATGTTTTCAAAGCTGGTGATATAGGTCAATTGGTTGCTGGCGCCGATCTCGTCGTTCCAGAAACCAACCATTCCGATGTCGAACTCTTTGAAGAACTTGCAAGTGTGGTTGGCAAACCTGGCGTTGATGGCCGGCAATTTGCCAGGCACGGCTTTATAGATTCTCTGTTCGTAGATCAAACTGCTGCTCCTATTCAATCTGGGTTACTTCTTCTCGATGAACTCAAGCTGTACGCCGTCGGGGCCTTCAAAGAACACCACCCGGCGGTCGCCGGACACGGATGTCTCTTCAAGGATCTTGGCGCCGTTGCTCTTCAGGCTATCGATCATGCCCTGAATGTCGTCGGCGTCGATGGCGATGTGTTCGATGCCGTATTTCTGGTCTCGGGTCTGGCTTTCGATGTGCGTGGTCACGTTCAATGTGAGCCCATGAAGGTCCAATCTCACACCTATGTCACCAACGTCTGCAACCTTGGTTGCGCCTAGGGTGTCGATGTAAAACTGGGCAGTCTTCTGCGGGTCCGTGGTCTTCAGATGTACGTGGTTTAAGCTCAGGGCCATGGTGCGCCTCCTTAACTGATCGGTCTGCAAAATAAGCGCGGCATGCCACCGCAGATTAGGGGCAGAATAGCCCCACAAAGTGACCCAGTCAAGCTGACAAAAACCTCTGTGACCAAGACTCGGCGCGCAGGCGGGGATTTCGTATTATAATCCCCCAGTAATTTCGGACCCGCAGCAATATCATCCAGCCCAGAAGACGACCAAGAAACACACTCGAAAGGAGGGGGACATGCCCATAGAGCAGTTTGCCCCGGAATTGTCCAAGATCATCTCAACCGACGAGCCCATTTTGGAGTTGGCCGACGGCTTTGGCGGAACGGAAGGCCCCGCTGAAGGCCCACTCTGGTGGCAGGAGGGCGGTTACCTGCTGTTCAGCGACATCCACAACAACCGTAGGATGAAGCACACCCCAGGCGGAGACACCACTATCTTCCTGGAAGGCACCAACCGGGCCAACGGACTGACCCGTGACCTGCAGGGCCGCCTGGTCTCCGCAGAACACGACAGTCGGCGCGTCGCTCGTCAGGAACTCGATGGCAGCACCACGGTCATCGCCAGCAGCTTCCAGGGCCGCCGCCTGAACCGACCCAACGACGTTGTCGTGAAATCGGACGGCAGCATCTATTTCACCGACCCCTGGACCAGTCCCCATCCCGCAGAACAATGGGACCTCACATTCTCAGGCGTCTATCGCGTTTCGCCTGACCTGGGAACACTCACCCTGCTGATTGACGATTTCGTCGTCCCCAACGGGCTGATGTTCTCTCCGGATGAGAGCATCCTTTATGTCAACGACTCCCGCAGAGGGCACATTCGTTCCTTTGAGGTCCAGCCCAACGGCACACTGGCCAAGCAAAGCGACAAGGTGATAATCGACGTCACAGGGGACGAACCAGGCGTCCCAGACGGCATGAAAGTGGACATCGAAGGAAACATCTACACCGGAGGCTCCGGTGGCTTGTATATCTTCGATCCCAACGGCAAGAAACTCGGCATCATCCGGCACGGTGCCAGCGCCACCACCAACCTGGCCTTTGGCGGCGACGACTGGAAAACCCTCTACTTCACCAGCCGAAACCACCTGGGCTCAGTCAAGGTAAACATCCCAGGCAACCCCGTCCCAGCCGTGAAGAAAGGCTAACCAAACGACGATCCCTTCCCCCTCGCAAGGGGGAAGGTTAGGATGGGGGCCACACCTCCCCCACAAACCAACTCTCACAAACAACAGGAGAAAACCATGGCTAGACTACCTGCCGTAACAAAAGACCAATTGGCACCGGAAGACCACGAATATTTTGACTCCATAGTAGGCACACGAGGCAGCATCCGTGGCCCCTATGGCGTGCTACTGCACAGCCCCAAGCTGGCCGCGCGTGTCGCCGACACCGGTGCCTTCGTCCGCTATGAATTCAGCATCCCAGAATCTTTGAAAGAGACCGTGATCATCGCCACGGCCCGAGAGATGCGCTCTCAGTACGAGTTCTCCGCCCATGCCAAGCTGGCCCGTGCCGCAGGTGTATCCGACGAGACTATCAAGATCATCGCAACAGGCGCTGCTCCGGCTGGCCTGGAAGGCGATGAGGCGTTATTGACCGGCTACGTGAAAGAGATGCTTCAGAAGCATAAGGTCAGCGCGGCCACCTACAAGGCCCTTACAGACCGGTTCGGTGAGCAGGACACCCTGCATCTGGCCGTGCTGGTCGGCCACTACATGCTGGTCGCCCAGGTGTTGGCCACCATGGACGTGGAGCTTGGCGAAGGCATGGTCGCTGAGATACCTGAGTAGGTCTCAGTCTCAACAGCCAATTCACCAAAGCGTAACTAAAAAGAGGCACCCCTATTTCTGAGGGTGCCTCTTTCGATTCAATCCCAGGTCGTGATCCCGACTCGGTCTACCTGAGAGTGTCGGTTGCGGTGGCCATGATTTCACCGTCCAGCCTAAACTCAAAGTCCACCGGACCGTTTGGTGGTAATTCAGAGCGGTCCACCGTCACCATGGTCATGGGTGCGTAGAGATAGGGCAACTCTCGGCCCTGTGCATCCTCTTCAAGCTCCAAATCAACCACAACCTGGTTGCCTTCGACTTCCATACCGACCACCGATAGCGGGTCGCCTTGAACCGGCAGCCACAGCAGGTAGGCCACCAAGACCACCGAGTCAGGGTACTCAGGACGGCTCAGGGTGACACCAGTTCCGTGGGTTCGTTTACTGACCACTTCGCGGTTGAATTCCTGCATCTCCAACTCGCTGGTGATCACTGCCACCCTCAACTCCCTGGAAAAAGCGTCGGCTGATTGCTCATTGAGAGGCGTGACCCAGCCGCTATTCACGTAACGCCAGATCGGCGCTTCTTCAGCAGATTGGGAGACCTCAGAGTTGGCCCCATCAACAGTTTCCACTGAGGGCGTCGCTGTATCGCCGCCACAGGCGACGAGTAAAACGCTGGCCAGGATCAGAATCAATATCGCTGGAGAAATGGTCGGCATCAGCCCTTGTTGGATATCTACGGGCGTCGGGAATACTCATTAGAAATTCTCCGATTACCCGCCTCGGTTTCTGGTCACCCTCTAGTTACGTATGATATCAAAGTTCAGGTTTCAGACTCACGCCGCTCGCGCCTGGAAATGTCCGAGGAAAATCCTCCTAGGCTGGGTTCTTTGCCCTTGTAAATCCAAAACTCCACTGTCAAACTGGTTATATGCGCATCGGTGATTTTGAACTCCAAGAGCCTCTCCCCGAGCTGAAAGACCCCCACGTGTTGGCCGTTCTCCGACCATGGATCGACGTGGGAAACGTAGGAACGTTGACCATGAGGCGGTTGGAGCGTCATCTTGAGTCCAAAGAGATTGGCCGCCTGGTCAAACCCGGGCGCTATTACGACTTCACCCGCTACCGACCCAAGTCGGTGCTGAAGCAGGGCGTGCGTGAATACAGTATTCCCTCAACCACCATCAGCGCTGCCGTGCGGGAACACGGGCCAGACCTCATGACCCTGCATATGCTGGAACCCCATCTCTACGGCGAGGACTATACCGACTCGCTGATTGAGGTCTTGAAATATCTTGGGGTGAAACGCTACTCCATGATTGGTGCCATGTACGACATGGTTCCCCACACCCGCCAATTGCTGGTCTCCGGCGGCACAGTAGATGCACGTAACGAAGAAGAATACAAATTGGTGGGCGTGCGCCCCAGTGATTACGAAGGACCGACCACCATCACTTACCTGGTGTCAAACGCCCTTGATACGGCGGGTATTGAAACCCGCATCTTCGTGGTCCACCTCCCACAGTACTTCCAGGTCGAAGAAGACTTCACCGGCACTGCACGGCTGATGGAGATCATGTGCACCCTCTACGGGCTGCCGAGCCGCTTGGCCGACCCAGAACGGGGACGCCAGCAGTACGCATCCCTCCAGAACATAGTCACGGACACATCTGAGGTTGCCGGCCTGCTGGAACGACTTGAAGAGCGATACGACCGGGAGAACAACCCGGATGCCGACTCTGCCAACCCGCTATCTCCCATGGTAGAAGAATTCCTACAGGGCCTGGGCTCAAATTCCGAGTTTGACGACGAACTAGACCTGGACTTGGATTTTGAATCGAACCCGGACGACGACCCCTCAGACGAGTAACCTCCGTCTGCGTTGGCCGGAATATCTTGTCCGCCATTCCTAACCCATCTACCAACCCGGCTTTCATTGACCCCGTTGCGGACCCAGTTGCGCTGACACAACAACTGGTGCGCTTCGATACGTCCAACCCACCTGGCAATGAAGCCGAGGCCATCCAACACATCAAGGCCTTGCTGGACGCCGCTGGCATCCAGAGCCAGACTTTCGCCAAGAGCCCAAACCGTCCTAATCTGATTGCCCGGCTCCCAGGTGACGGCAGCGCGCCTCCACTGCTCCTCCAAGGCCATGTGGATGTGGTGCCAGCAGACCCATCTCAATGGCAGCAACCACCGTTCAGCGGAAACATAGTTGACGGCTACCTGTGGGGACGTGGGACGCTGGACATGAAAGGCGGCATAGCTACGATGGTCTCCGCCTTGATTCAGGCCAAGAGCAACGGGCTAACCCCAGCCGGGGACATCGTCTTAGCCCTGGTCTGCGATGAGGAAGCAGGCGGTCACCACGGAGCCAGATATTTGGTGGAAGAACACGCTGAAGAATTTGAAGGCGTTCAATACGCCATCGGCGAGTTCGGTGGGTTCAGTTTCAACATTGGCAGCCGGCGGTTCTACCCGATCATGGTGGCCGAGAAGCAGGTGTGCCACATCAGGGTCACCTTCCGCGGACCTGGGGGCCATGCATCATTGGGTCAACAAGATAACCCCGTCCACGCAATGACAAGGTTCCTGCAGGGAATCCAGTCGCGGCAATTGCCGACGCATGTAACTCCAGAGACCATGATCATGCTCCGAGCCATCGGCAGGAACCTACCACCGCTAAGCCGAATGGTCATGAAGGCGCTGCTCACTCCCGGGCTCACTGCTCCCACCCTAAAGCTGCTTGGATCGAAAGGGCGAACGTTCAGTCCGCTGTTTCGGAACACGGCCAACCCCACCGTCATCAGGGGAGGCGGGCAGATCAATGTGGTCCCAAGCGAGGTATCCGTTGACTTGGACGGGCGGATACTCCCCACCCTTGCTCCTGAGGTGTTGATCTCGGAGTTGACCGCAGCGGCCGGTGCTGACTCAGGCGCGGAATTCGAGGTATTGAGTCACGACCCTGGCCCGGAGCAGCCGGATATGGGGCTATTTGAAACGCTCGCTGGCGTGTTGAAAGAAAGCGACCCTGACGGCATACCTGTGCCCATGCTCATGCCAGCGGCCACAGATGGCCGACTCTTCGCGCGACTGGGCATCCAGACCTACGGATTTCTGCCCATGCGACTGCCCGCTGACCTGGATTTCGCTTCGACCATCCACGGCCCGAATGAACGGGTAACGGTGGAGGCCATACGGTTTGGAGCAGACGCGTTTTACCGGTTGCTCCAAAGCTACGGCCGCACGCCCTAGCCAGGCCTGGTTTACACTGGAATCTGTTTGACGTGGTATAGGGGGTATGCTAGAGTAAACCCACCTATTTCACGTAATCACCGAGGAATTTATCGGAGGTAGCAGAGCATAGCTAGACAGTATCGGGTTAATGAGCGGATTAACAGCCCCACCGTAAGAGTCATCGGCGACAATGGGGAACAGCTCGGTGTGATGGAAGTTGCACGTGCTCTCCAACTCGCGCGAGACGCCGAAGTGGATTTGGTTGAGGTTGCTCCAAACTCGGATCCTCCTGTTTGCAGGCTCCTGGACTACGGAAAACTCCTATACCTGACCTCTAAGAAAGAACGCGAGTCCAAAAAGGGCCAGAGGAGCACCGAGCAGAAAGAGGTGCGTTTCCGGCCGAACATTGGTACTCACGACCTGGACGCTAAGACTCGCAAGATTCGCGAGTTCATAAGCGACGGTTCCAAGGTCAAACTTACGGTCCGTTTCCGCGGGCGCGAGGCTGCCCACCAGCAGTTGGGACTTTCCGTCCTGAAGCGAGTGGCAGACGAACTGAAAGACGAAGTAAGACTGGAGCGCCCACCCTCAATGGAAGGACGGGCGTTGTCCATGGTGCTAATACCAGCCCTTACCAGCGCTGAAAAGGGCGAGAAAGACGCACCAAACGATAATAATCAGGGACAAGTAGAAGAACTGGCAGATGCCAAAACTTAAGACACACAAAGGGGCCAAGGCCCGCATTCACGTAACCGGCACCGGCAAGCTGATGCGACGCAAGCGCATGAGCAGCCACCTGCGCCGCAAGAAGCCCACCAAGGTAACCAGAAAGTACGCTGATAAGTTGGCAGTTGACGCTTCGGATTACAAGCGCCTGCACAAGATGCTGCCCTACGGGTAAGCCTCTTAACCGACTTAGCTGAATATTTCCCCAAGTAACTTCAGTCCGGAGAGCAACCCTTGTCTAGAGTAAAACGTGGCGTTACTAAGCACGCCCGCCACAAAAAGATACTAAAAGCTGCCAAAGGTTATAGCGGCTCATCGTCGCGCAACTACAAGTGGGCCAAGGAAGCTGTACAGCACGCCTGGGCCTACGCCTATCGCCACCGCCGCGAACGCAAAGGTGAATTCCGTCGCCTTTGGATCGTCCGCATCGGTGCTGGTTGCCGCGAAGCGGGGACCACTTACAGCCAGTTCATGCACGGCCTGAAGCTGGCCGGTATCGAACTAGACCGCAAGATACTGGCTGACATCGCAGTGCGCGACCCGCAGGGTTTCGCCAAGTTGGTGGAGACCTCCAAGGAACAACTGGCCGCAGCGTAGCCAGCCTAAAATGACAAAATAAAAACCGGGGTGTGAATCACACCCCGGTTTTTTGTGCCTACTTTAAAGTGACTGCTGATCTACTTACGGGCAAATCCGTAGTAAGTGTCGTTGTCCAGAATGCGAAGCAGCCGCTCTTCAGTTATGACAATAGGGCGAACCGGTGTGGCCCACTTTTCTGTCAACTCATAGTGCAGGTCAGTCAATGACATGGGCCGATTGTTCCGTGCCAACAGCGTCCGGAAGACGATCTCCTGCACCGGCATGTCAGACCGGATGAAGCTGGAGTCGTTCTTGGCGTTCTGAGAAATCTCGCGAATCAGGCTCTTCATGTCGCCCAGTTCGCCGATGGTCTTTGACTTGGACGGGCTGGCTGCGGTCAGTCTACCGGCCACCAGATGAACTGGAGAGCGCTCCAATTTATCCAGCTTATCGGCGCTGATCAGAAACAAAGGGTTCTCCATCTCCGGTTGTTCTTCTTCTACTACCTCTTCGGCCAGTTCTTCGGCATTAGAGTCCTGTGTCGTCATACTTGCACCTCTTCGTTCCAATCCAACATGATTATCTGTACCACTTCGCCTGCATCCTTCCCCGACCGGTCCTCGGGGCACACCGCCAGGCCATTGGCCTTGGACATGGATGTCAGTATATTTGAGCCCTGTGGGCCGGTGGGAGTGGCTTGGTACTTGCCGTCTTTCAGCTCCACTTCCACCCTGGCGTACACGCGGCGGCCGTCTTCATTCCTGATGGAGGAGGTCAACACCCCCTCTACCATGGGACGGGGAATCCTGCTCTTGCCCAACATGGTGCGAATGGCCGGCCTGGCGAACATCTCAAAGGCCACCATGGCGCTTACCGGGTTGCCGGGTAGTCCCAACAACGGGATATTCTTGCCACTGGGGCCGTTCAGGTGTCCAAACGCCAACGGTTTTGCCGGACGCATACGAACCGACCAGAAATTCATCTCGCCGCGTTCGTTTAGTACATCTTTAACGATATCATAGTCGCCCTTGGAAACCCCCGCCGAAGTGATTACCAGATCGGACCCGGAAGCGGCCTCCAACTTGGCGTTCAGATCGGCCAGATTATCTCTGGCGATGCCCAATATCCTTGGAACACCTCCGCTGGCCACAACCGAGGCGGCAACGCTGAAGCTATTTGAGTCGTATATCTTGCCGCCGGATAAAGGAGTTCCGGTGGTTTCCAGTTCGTCGCCGGTGGCCAAAACCGACACTACCGGGCGTCTGATGACCTTTACTGTATCCATGCCCAGAGAGGAGATGACACCGACCTCAGCAGCCCGGACAACCGTCCTTTTTTCCAAGACCAGCATCCCGACACTGACGTCCTCTCCCGCGGGTCGGACGTTGCAGCCAAAGGGCATGTCAGCGAATATGGCCACCTGATCCAGGGGTTTGCCCTCCCGTTTCCGCTCAACCTCATCAGTCTCTTCAAACGGGATGACCGTGTCTGCGCCATCGGGAACCGGAGCTCCCGTCATGATCCTGATGGCTGTACCGGGAACAACGGTCTTATCTGGCATCTGACCAGCGGCCACGATGCCAATGACTGACAGATTACTTGGCTTCTCCTGGGACGCACCGGAGATATCACTTTGGATCACCGCGTAGCCGTCCATTCCCGAGTTTGCCAGCGGCGGCAGCGCCAAAGGAGCGTGAATATCCTCCGCCAGCACCTGGCCCATGCAATCCAACAGGGGCTTTTCCTCAGCCTCAAGGGCTTGGAAGCTGGCGATCACCCGCTCAAAAGCCTGCTCGACACTGAGCATGTCCTCAGAGGCGGCGGCATGGCCGTGGGAGTGGGGAGCCTCGTGGTGGTGACCGTGATTGTGACTAGTCATATGCCTACCGAGGCGGGTCAATTAAGCCCGCAGCGTTACCTTTAATTCCCGGTCCAAGGTCTTCAAAAGACCGTCCAAGGACTTGTTGACCTCTTCGTTGGTCAATGTCCGGTCCCTAGCTTGAAAGTATACGTGAAAAGCCAGGGACTTGGAGCCTTCCGCGATGTTATCGCCCGCATAAATGTCGAACAATTCAGAGTGGTGAACTCCGCGGTGGCGGGTAATCACCCGGGTAACCTGTCCCGCAGACACCTCTGCAGGCATGACCAAAGCCAAATCTCTGGTAGCAGAGGGGTATCTAGGTAATGCCTCAAAATTCCGCTGCGATTCCGGCAGGGCAGCCAAGATCGGCTCAAGGTATAGCTCAAATGCGGCCACTTGGGGTGACTCCAATCCCAAGCGTTCCATGACCACCGGATGGATCTCACCGACCATGCCCACTATGGAGTCGACCGCCTTGATAACAGCGCACCGTCCAGGGTGGAAGGTGGGATCGTCGGCCGGTTCGTAGGTTACGTCTACGCTCAGCCGGTCAAACACCAACTCCACAACGCCCTTGGCGTCGTAGAAATCCATATTATTCTCGTCCTCCAGCCAGGAAGGTTCATGCCGAAGCCCGGCCAGCACTCCGGTGACGGTCTCCCGTTCTTCGGGCAGATCGTCCTCACGAGGACCGAAGACCCGGCCAGCCTCGAACAAGCGGAACGGGCCGATGCTGTGGCTTTGGTTTGCGGCCAAGGTGCTCAGGACGCTGGCCCGGAGGGTGGTCCGGAGGTATTCCCGGTCAGAACTCATCGGGTTGGCCACTTTCAGCGGCAGCGCATCAGCATTTAGCTGTCCCACCTGTTCCAACTGCTGCAGTGTTACCAACGGGTAGTTGATCACTTCTTGGATACCAGCGGAAGCCAGCAGGTCTTTAACCCGATCACGCAGGTTCATCACGGGAACCGGTTGCTGGAAGGGAATGGGGCTGGAGAGCATCGTCGTGGGAACGGATTCATAGCCAATGATCCGCACCACTTCCTCAACCAGGTCCTCTTCGATGGTCACGTCGTTGCGCCAGTAGGGAACGGTCACTTTGAGAGCGGCTTCACCGTCGATCTCCCAGGTGAATCCCAGAGAAGTCAGGGTCTTCTGCGTCTGCTTCAGGTCCACATCCATGCCCAGCATCCGCCTGATCTTGGCGCTGGTCAGAGGCACCACCGGAGGTTCTGCCCCTTCTTCAGACACGATATCGACGATGCCAGGTGCAACGGTCCCACCGGCAACCTCTTGAATCAAAGCCGTGGCCCGTCGCAAGGCAATGGGCGCCAACTCGGCACGCAGACCCTTCTCAAACCGTAGGGTCGCCTCGGTGCGCAGTTCCATAGACTGGGCTGTCTCCCGATTGTTGGCTCCGTTAAAGGTCGCCGATTCCAGGAGCACGTTCACGGTGTTATCGCTGATCTCGCTGTTGGCCCCGCCGATGACCCCGCCCAGGCCGATGGCGTTATTGGCGTCTGCGATGACCAGATGCTCGGTTGTGAGCTTGCGCTCCACATCGTCCAGGGTGGTCA
>PCAH01000054.1 GCA_002730485.1 Dehalococcoidia bacterium
ACGGCCACGATCCGTTCACCCACAAGGTGCTGGGCTACGATGATGTGGACATGTCTAAGGTCATCGGCGAGCTGGGCTATCACACCGAACGTGTGACCGAACCTGGCGATGTTGTTCTGGCTCTGAAGCGCGCCTTTGAGGCCAACGCGTCGGGTCAACCGGCCTACATCGAGTTCATCTGCAGCCAGTTCCCGGTCTACGGAGGATGGGTCAGCAAATCATAGGGGTTAGCTAGAACCCAAAGTTGCAGTCAAATCAAAAGGGCCAGCAGTCGCTGGCCCTTTTCTTTGTATCGATGTGGACCGATCTTCCTAACTGAAATTGGACCGGCGGGCTTCCAGATTGGTGTGGATGTCCAGCAGCACCGTTCGGCCCTCTGCGTTGAGTTTCTTGGCTTGCTGGATTGCATTGGCGATCTCTCCTGGTTCGGTGACGGTTATGCCCACTGCACCCATACCCTCGGCCAGCTTGGCATAGTATCCGGTCAGTCGGGTGGTGCCGAACAATTCGTTGGAAACCGGGTAGCCGCCCGGGTAGGTGGCCATGCCGCCGTTGTTTAGTACAACCGTGGTGATCGGCGCCCGTTCCCTGACTGATGTCTCAATGTCCAGACCAGACATGCCAAAGGCACCATCACCCATGAAGTTCAGGCAAAACTTGTCGGGGTTGGCCAGTTTAGCGCCGATCATCAGAGGGATTCCGTAGCCCAGGTGCGTTGTCTTGCCCCAGCCGACGTAGCTGTGGGGCACCGTGGACGTGTAGAAGGGCATGATGGTGTCCCTGGGTGCGCCGGCATCGTGGGTGACAATGCTGTTTTCCTTGTCCAGGTTGCGCTCCAGTTCGCCAATGACCCGGTAGGTATTGATCGGCTTCTCGTCGGAGTTGAGAATATCCGTCCAGTCGGCCATCCACTGGGCCTTCAGTTTCGCGATCTCTGCGGCCACCGCCGTCTGGTCGCATCGTCCAGACTCGCCAATTTGCGATTTAACCTCTTCGATCATTGCCTGCAGGGTGAGCTTCATTCAGGGCCAAAGATCACATATTTCATGGGACCTTTAGACCCAGATCACCTCGGGATGGTTCAAGAGAGTGAGGGCAGTTCAAACAGGGGCTAGCTGTAAATAAGCAACCGAGACTGTTGGGGGTTCTTGATCCGACTGGACCAAGAATAAAGAGATCCGTTGATTGAAGGAGAGTAGAAGAAGAATGGCGACCCGGATGGGATTCGAACCCACGATCTTCGGCGTGACAGGCCGATATGTTAAACCGCTACACCACCGGGCCACAAAAACACCGGACCAGTACAGTCCGGTAAATCGAGTGTATGTCTTTCGATTTTGAGTGTCAAGACGATTGATGCCTGAGTCTCGACATCAGTCCGGTCGAATAACACCTACCATAAGAAAAGCCCAAGTCGAAAACTTGGGCTTTTCTTTGTTTAACCATGTTTCAGCCCGTCTAGTTTAAAGACACATCCAATATCGTTGCTCCACCTTTTTCCCAGGAGGCGGTCTCTCCGGAGTCTTCGCCATTGACTTTGAAGACCACCAGCCTTCCTCCGAAAGATGAATTGCCAAATTGATTGGCCAGTACAGAGTAATTCCCGTCGACTGAGGTGCCCGTGCCTATTGGGCTGTCATATTGGTTGAGCCACACTGAGACTTCAGTTCCGTCGGGTGCGGGAGCGCCGTCGATGGTTACCGCGCCGACGAACACATGGGGCAGTTCTCTATTGTCCCGCTCCGGTAAGGGGTCTGGGACGGGCTCGGGCGTGGCTGTTGGCATTGGTGTGGCTGTTGGCTCAGGCGTGGCTGTCGGCAGAGGCGTGGCCGTTGGTACCGGAGTTGGAGTTGGAGTTGCCGTTGGTTCCGGTGTTGCCGTTGCCGTTGGGGGAATATCCGTGGGCGGTGTGGTGGTTCGGCTTACTTCAGATGCACATGCCGCCAGCACAAATACCAAAGCCACCATCGCGATTGCCGGTTTCAATGACCTCATCACCCAAGACTCCCGTCAGCACAAAATCCAAGCAAATACAGCAAATAATTCCATATTTACATAATCATACCCCGTATGACATGAAACAGGGATGCTTACGGATACGGTTTACCTTGCGAAATTTTGCTTAGTCTAGGATGAACGGACACCATTTAGATGGGCTGTAAGGTTTGAAGGTAGGCTCAATAAGAATGCTGTGTGATGATCTCCCTCAGGGTTGTCATCACTCTCAACAGTCAGGTCTCCGCCCGATTGTCTGGCCAAACTTCTGGCTATGAAAAGACCCAGACCCGAGCTCGTCTTCTCCTCGCGTCGGACGACTTCTGGAGTCCATCCCCGGTCAAACAAATGCTGCACGTACTGAGTCCCTATGCCAGGACCGTCGTCCCATACGCGGACGAAGAAGTGGGTGGGGTTCTTGGTCAACTTGACTTCAACATGGGTCCCGGCGAAACGGACCGCATTGTCCACCAGGTTGGTGACGATATGCTCGATGGCGTTGGTGTTGGCGTAGACCAGGCCCAATTCTGACGGTTCGGACCACCAGGTGATTTCCTTGCCAGCTTCGGCAGCCACGGGAGTATATCGGTCGGCGATCCGTCTTACGACCTCGTTTGGTTCCACGGGCTGGAGTTCTTCATCGCTATCCGGGGATTCCAGTTGGATCAATATCTGGATGTTGGACATCATCAACCGGAAGTTGGGGGTCTGCCTCTCGATCTCATCTAATAGGTCGACCACGCCTGGGTCGCTGGTTGCCGGACTGGCCTGCAGTACAGCCCGAAGCTCCCGCTCTTTGCCAGCGATCCGCCGTAGAGGACGGCCCAGATCATGGTCGAACAATTGGAAATATTGGAGAGTGGTCTCACTCCAACTGTGGGCACCGTTGTGGCCGTCCATGCCGGTTGCTGCTTTTCTCTTGGTCCACTCACCACTGGCGTAGGCTGAGACCGCCGCTCCGAGTCCGATAATCAAGAGCACGCCGCCGAGGTAAGTGAATGGGTCAACCGCCCAAAGGGAGGCAAACACATCTTTTCCAATCAACGGCGCTAGGAGAAGCAAGACAAGCCCCGCCAGGGCAATAACGCCGCCCACGATCTTGATTGATATGAGGATTCTGTTCATGACTTGGGTGGTACTAACCGGTATCCTTGGTCTCTAACATTGATTATCAGTTCTGATGGCCCAAAACGAGTGTCCATAGCCTTGCCGATGGCATCTTTGATCTCGCGGATCCTCACCCGCAGCGAGGCTCGCGGGTCTTCCCCTTCAGAGTAACGTTCCAAACGGGCGAACGCCACTAATTCGCCAGGGCTGCGGTACCACGTGGCGGCAAGCTCGCGGAATATCTCGAATTTCATGCCCTGGATTTCCAGGGCTACCTCTCGGTCATTCTCAGCGCCGACGTATACCAGACGGGCGCTTACATCCACCAAAATCTGGTTGCCGATGGGTATTGTCTCGGGCGCGGTTCCAATCAGTCTACGTAAGCGTAAAACAACCTCGTCCGGACTGGCCAGTTTGTCGATGAAGTCCACCTGCGCGTTCCATTTCAAGGAACCACGCACAGCAGTCTCTCGATCTGGGCCCTGAGAGTATTGGGTGAACATCAAGATTGGCAGCTTGGGCCAGCGTTCCACAATCTCCTCAAGGATGCCAAGCCCTCTGAACTGGTCGTCGCGATGTTCACCAAATCGGACGTCCAACAACACGGCATCAGGAAGGTCCTGTTCTATGGACCACAGGGTTGCAGCTTCGAACTCCTCACCCAGAGAGTGGCCGGACTCCGGTTGAATCACCGGGGTATCCCAGCCTTCCTCTTCCAGACGGCGGCGCACTGCGCGAAGAATGGCCGACTCTGATTCGTCGTCCACAACAAGGATCTTGTGTCCTGAATTTACTCTAGCCATATTGGACGCCCGTTAGGATGCGGGTCGTCATATTGGAGCACCCGCTAATAAACATAACAAGAGTGTAACAAATCAAAGGGGCGTTTCCCCTGAGAGTTTCATGTGAGTACGGGCCAAAAGGACGGATAACGACCAACTGGAAGTGATCCCAGTATCTGGTTGACAATCCAACGTGCCTGCTTAAAATGAGCCAAGTACCCCCATAAACCATACCCCCACAATCCCCGTTAACCACAAGAAGATGTCCCCAGTAGACCAAGGAGTAAAGATGATCACAAAATTTGGAAGCCTATTCGCCGGTCACGTAGATTTCGAGGATATGGGCTTCGACGCAACACCGGTGAACGAGCGGCGCCTATCTGATGAGCGATTGGCCGGAGTGTTCGACAAAGCGGAAGCCATCGTCCTCAAGATGGAAGAGTTAGGGTTTGACACGTTCTGGTCTGCGGAACACCACTTCCAACATGAAGGCTATGAGTGCATCCCCAATCTTCTGATGATGTACGTTCACCTGGCTCATCTCACCAAGAACCTGAAATTCGGCTGCGGGTTCAACGTGAACCCCATGTGGCACCCTCTACGACTAGCCGAAGATTATGCCACCGCCGACATCCTCACGGGAGGAAGGGTGATCTTTGGCGTGGCACGCGGATATCACTCCCGCGAGGTGGACACATTTGGCGTTCCAAGCACCCTCACCGGTGATGAGGACAACCGCGAGGTTTTTGAAGAGCAAGTAGAGATCATGATGAAGGCCTTTAACCAGGAATCCTTCTCCCATGAAGGCAAATACTACAAGCTGCCCCCAGAGGTCCCATACCGTGGTTATACGCTGAAAGAACTGACATTGGTTCCACGGCCCCGCACCCTGCCGGTGGAGACCTGGCAGCCCATAGTCAGCGCCGGTCAGAGGGCCATGGATTTCATGGCTAAACATAGGATCAAGGGCATAATCGGCGGCGGTGCCGCTGCGGGAGGAGCCCAAGATCAAGTGGTCAGGCAATGGCGTGAGACTCTGGCCAATCACGGTCGAGAGACTGAATTGGGCACCGACCTGACCATCGGTTTTACGATCCATATCGCTGAAACAGAAGAGAAGGCCATCGAAGAGGCCCGCCCGTTCTTTGAGGAAAACATGAAGATGTTCGCGCCCCTCGGGTTTGTTCGGGGGCTGTCCGATGACCAGATAACGGCGCTGGGCTCTGGTTCCAAGGCCAGGTCTGCGGGTCTACCAACCCTGGAGGATGGAGTGAAGGCTGGTTCGTGGCTCTGTGGGCCTCCCGAACTGGTAGCCGAGAAGATCGACGATCTGCAACACCGCTACCCTGCCCTAGAGCAGATCAACGTCGGCTCGGTGATAGGCACTCCCCAGAAGGTAGTGCTGGAGCAGCTGGAGCTGTTCGGCAAAGAAGTAATGCCCAAGTTCAAGAAGTAAACAACTCTTTGACACCGTAAATCATCAGACCGCCATGATTCGTTCATCGTGGAGGTCTGATTAATTTTGGAGGGCCCTTGACGCAGAAACTCACCGAGGCCGAATTACTGGAACTAGCCCGAAAGTACAGTTTTCGCAGCCGGATCGACACCAACTCGGTCTCCGGGCCAATCATGGTCTGGGGGCGCGGATCGGTGGTCCGAGACGTAAACGGAAAAGAGTATCTGGACTTCAATTCGGGTCAGATGTGCGGCGCTCTTGGTCACAACCACCCACGCATCGTGCAGGCCCTGATGGAGAGCTCCGAGACACTGATTCACAGCCATATGAGCATGTTCAACGACCGGGAGATAATCCTGGCCGCCCGGCTGGCTGAGATAACACCCCAAGGCATGGACCGGTCGATGTTCCTGACCTCGGGCAGCGACTCCAATGAAGCGGCCATGGCCATCGCCAAGCGCTACACCGGAGGTTATGAGATTGCCAGTCCAGCGGTGAGCTTCCACGGCATGAACGATTCAACGCGGGCAGTTACATTCTCGGGTTGGCATGAAGGCTACGGCCCTTATGCTCCGGGCCATTACCCCATCCTGGCCCCATACGAGTACCGCTGCACCTACTGCAAGGATCGGGGTGGCTGCGATTACACTTGCCTCAATACCAGCTTTGACCTGTTGGACGCCCAGGCCGACGGCCCACTGGCTGGTGTGATAACCGAGCCGTTGTTCAGCGCCGGCGGCGTGATTGATCTGCCGGAGGGCTGGCTCAGGGAACTGAAACGCAAATGTGAAGAACGGGGAGCTCTGCTGATAGTAGACGAGGCCCAGACCGGCTTGGCCAAGCTGGGTTCAATGTGGGGTTTCGACCATGAAGGTGTGACGCCGGATATCTTCACCATCTCCAAGCATTTCGGCGGCGGTGTCGCCATTAGCGCGACCATCACCACCGATGAGATAGAAGAGAAAGTTTCTGCCTCTGGGCTGGTGGTTGGGCACTCCCACTCCAATGACCCGATGCCCTGCAACGCCGCCATCGCCAGCATCGATATCATCCTGGAGGAGATGTTGGTGGATGTCTCCAACCGCATCGGGGCCTACTGGCGGGAGCACCTGGAAAGACTGGCCAAGAAACACGAGATCATCGGCGATGTCCGGGGTCGTGGGCTGTTGCAGGGAATCGAACTGGTCACCGACCGTCAGACCAGGGAACCTGCCTACGATCAGGGCCGGGCCATTGGCCGCTGGTGCCTGGAAAATGGCCTTATTCTAAGCGTGCGTCGGAAGGGTTCGGTTTTCCGGTTCGTGCCACCGTTCACCACCACAGAAGCCCAATTAGACCAGGCAGCCGAGATACTGGATCAGGCTATTACCAGGGCGATTTAAGTCCAGTTCAGGTTATTTGCCGACCCTGTGGGGTTAACCTATAATTCGTTGAAACATCGAAGGAATTCAACGACTACGTACGGCCCGTTCCCCAAACCACCTTTGCAGGAGGCCCGGTATGGTCAGATTAGGCGGCACCGCTACTGTCTCCCATATGGAAGTCTTTCAGGGGCTTGAGAAATTGTTCCGGCAACAGGGTATCGACTTGGATTGGGTCTTGTATTCGGGCTACGACGAGATGGTCGATGCGTTCGTTAAGGGCGAGATCGACCTGGCCTGGAATGGCCCCCTCAGTTATGTGAAGATCAAACGTCAGGTTGCA
>PCAH01000055.1 GCA_002730485.1 Dehalococcoidia bacterium
AACCTGTTGGCTTGGGCCAGCCAGAACTACTCCGAGGGCCGCGTTGACAGGTTCAACGAACGGTTGGCCAGCCCCACTGAATACGAGGGGGCCCTCAAGGAAGTCTTGTATGACTACAAGCAGTCTGTTGGTGCAGGTTTCACCGCACCACTCGTAACTGGACAAGCGATGCCTAATACATCGAGTGGGTACTCGTCAACACAAGAACTGGTAGCAGCAATCCGAGACGCAAGGAATAGCGGAAGTATGCCAGAGCAGGTGAAGCGTCGAATCGCAAACACGCCTCAGCATATCATCCAAGGAGTGGACGGCAAATGACCATCAGAATCAACCGAGAGCAAACAGCGAAACTCGACAAGTACCGGCTCAATGTGAAGACCTCATTCGACCCGCTGTCCTACTTGTACAAGGCGAACGTACGTGACTCCCTCACGAATGAGGACGTAGCGAACGCCAGTCACGGCAGCGAACAGCAGGCCGTGGACGACGCAATCAACGCAGTCTCCGACCGGCACGAGCCAATGAGCCGCCTTGAGATGGAGAAACGTCTCAAGGAACTTGAGCAAGACAACAAGCCTTCCAAGAAGAAGGCCACAAAGAAGACCGAATCCTCCGCCAAAGTCGTGCGACCAATGCGTGACTCAGTGAAGGACGACGACTAGACCCCACTCGTCATATGTTTGACGAGGGGGAACACTCTCCTGTACGACAGAGCCTTCCGCTAACCAGGACACCCGGCCACGCCGGCCCTGACGCGAGCGGAAGACACCTCATAGGTTGGGGAGTAATTCACGACACGCCTAACTATGAGGTAAATAGAAATGGCTAACTCAGTACCAGTCCGCACCCTGAAAGATGACGCAGGGTCTGGCAATTATGGTCTGGCACTCAAGGTATTCTCCGGCACAGTCCTAGAAGCCTTCCGTGCAAAGACAAAGTTCTGGGACAACACCGGAAACATCATGGCCGTCAAGCAACTCGACGGTGGACGCACAGCACAGTGGCCCATCATCGGTGACGACATTGATCTCGCAAGCACAGACAGCAACGGCGTCGATAAGGGCTACCATACCCCTGGCCACGAACTTCTCGGGCAAGACATCAAGATGAGCGAGGAAACCATCACAGTCGATGACGTTCTCGTCGCGCAAGTCGACGTCCCGTTCGCGGACCTCGACCTCAACCACTTCGACGTCATTCAGCCCTACGCTGTGAAGTTGGGGCGATCACTCGCCATCGACTTGGACAAGAAGTGTGCAACCATCGCCCTGAAGGCCGCACGAGCCGCCGCAGTTTCCAACATCCACAGTGGTGGTAACGAAGTTGTTACTGACACCTTGACCACGGCCGCAACTTACGCGGCATGGTACACAAACGACTCGCCTGGCTCGACGAAGTTTCGCAATGACGCGTCATCTCTCGCCCGACTCATGGACGAGGACAACGTGCCAGAGGAGGGACGATACTTGTTCATCCCTCCATACATGCGTCAGATCCTCCGTCACGAGACGGACGTCTTCAACCGGGACTATAACCCGGAGACGACGGCTGGCAACCTGAACGAACGCCTCATCGGTGTGATGGAAGGATTCAACTTGATCCTCACCAACCACATCCCGCAGGCGAGCGTCACTGGTTACACCGGAGACTTGGTCAAGTACAACGGAGTGTTCGCCGGCGCAACTGAGGCCGGCTACCTTCCCGCAGCCATCGCCCTGTGCGGTGCGCAAGAAGGCGCTGCCGGCATCGGCATGGTGCAGGCAAGTGGTCTTCGTACGGTCATTCAGGACGACGAGCGTCGTAACACTAAGTTTATGAAGGCACAACTCATGGTCGGCATTGACATGCTTTGTCCATGGTCGGCCGGTGCTATTGGCATCTGGACGGACAATTGATCTAAATCCTTCGGGGCTTAGTCCCCTGCTTCGGAGAATAGGGCCGGGGGCGGTTCGCCGCCCCTGGTCTGTTTCTCCACCCAGGAGAAGTGATGACAAGGAATATGAACAACATAGTCACACTGTCATTGAGGGATTGGGTGGGAATACTCGCCGTCTTCACGACAGTGTTAGCACTCGTGGGAGCGGCGTACCTTCGCCACGACCGTTACCTTACTGAAGTCCTAGTCAAGCAGGACTTCATGGAGGTACAAATGCAAGACATGAAGGACCGTGTCCAGCAGATCGAAACGGCACTGACACATAGGAGCGACTAATGCCAGGCATTCAACTACAAACTGTGACCCGCGTGTGGACGGCGGGATACACAGAGAACGCAGACGCCACTCTAGCGTCGGCGCCCACGACCTCCATGCCAAACGAGTCGGGCATCGTACAGGCCACCAACTACAACCTTGCCAAGGTCGTGTTCCATGGCACGACAGCGGCAGACCTAACGTCTACAGCCTACATCTACCGATGGGGGGCCGTTGGCGGACTCTACGTCCCTGAGTTCGTGGCCAAACTCAACCTGACGACGGGCACTACTGTGGGTGTGGCCGACACTGCCGTGGACGCTGGCGAATACTTCGTGGACACCATCGACTTCGTTGACGGAGACGAGTCTGTGAAGATCACGACCGGTATCGCCAACAAGATCGCAAGTGTGACCTTCGACCTTGAGGGCTGCCTTCGATGGCAGGTGTCGTTCGACGACATTGGTGGCTCCGGCGAGGCGGCGTCCATGAACTACCTTCACGCGCAGTATTGACGCAACCCCATGGACTCCACCATGATCGCATTGGCAAGAAAGTATCGCGGTATTGCCGCGTACCGACGAACCTACGAGCGTGGCGGCGACACATATTGGGCGAATGACCTAACGGGGTCCTACCTGCACGAACTTAGAGTGGATGGGTGTGGGGTATTCTGGCCGTGTTGTAGTGACGGCAGTGGTGGCGTCGACACGTCGGATCGCTTCGGTGATAACGACGCAACATTTACCACCACAAGCGGAAACCTTACCCAAGAGTTCAAGGACGGCCCACTCCTCGATACTGGGAGAGACGAAGACAGTCTCTACCGCGTCAACTACGATGCTGGGAACAGAGACGGCGTGTACTTGTCAATCGACGACGACGACGACTATCTGTGTGATACCTACATCAAGGGACCCGCATATACCAGCAACATGGCGGGGGGCATTACCGGCTACCCATACACACTAGAAACATGGTTCAGCCCCTATCAAGACGGTCTTACTACAGGTATTCATTGGATACTGGCTCACCAAGACACATTGGGCGGGACCAATGATTATGTGGTTGTAAAGGCCGAGTTTATGCAGGCGGCGCAGGGGCCACCACCAGAATATACGGCGCCATATACCGTACTTGTGTGTTCTGGTGGGTCTGAAACGGAGTACGTAGTCCCGTCGTGCCAAGTCCCGTGGGCCTCTTGGCCGTGGCAGAACTTGTCGGGACTTTGGAGCCACGTCGTGTTGGTTGTGGAGTCGGATGGGTTTCGGCTCTACGTCAATGGCCAACTCCTCTTGGACGAGTCTGTGTCGATGCCCTCATTCCCTATTCGGGGATACCGGCTGAGCGCGGGTGCTTCCATCGACGACTCTAGTGTCGGAGCCGACGTTGTTGACCACGTCGCCAATATGAATGTGTGGGGGATTGCGGCGTACCCAAATACCCTCGATGATCAACAGGTTGTCCGACACTACATCGCCGGAACAAGATGCCTCGATCTCAAACTCCAGTCTGGAGATGATGGTGGCAACGTCACACGAACTCTCACGACGAGCAAGTGCCGAAGTATCGGGGAGCCACACGCCGACTGCGTTATTTGGCCATATCAACACAACGCCACAGGCACGTCGGTGTGGTATGGCCTGGAAGCGAAAGATGATGTATACGGATCAAGTGCCGCACACTACCCAACGAACGGTGTGTTCCACTGGTTGTCGAACCTCCACGAGGGCATGGGGATCATCTCGTCGATCCAGCCCCACAACCTACCAGCAACCCTCATCCATTTCTGGCGTGAGGACACAGACGACTGGACATTACACGGCAGCGGCTGCTCTCACCCGAGCCTGCCCGCCGACGCTGGAGCCAATGTCTACTTGGACGCGGGGGGCAACATCAATTCGCACTACGGATTTGTGGATACGGCCACTGACGCACACAGGAACAGACTTGGTAGCGATGGGCCAATTGTAGAATGGGCATCAACAACCCCTCGCAAGAGTCGACACTACACGGTGTGCCACTGGCAATCATGGAACACGTCTTCAGAACACGAACACGACGGCATTGAGGCTACTGGACTTATGATCAACGGCAAAGAAATGTTGTACACCCCTGCCTCTGGGGGCGAAACACTTGAGGTCGCCTGCTATCACAACACAAGGGCTGTCGGAATATCTCGGGCTGGGCACGTTATGGGCCAAGCAACTGGGGGAGACTTCGACCTTGGTATGTCGTGGTCAAACCACGGGGACGTTGCGTCGTCAGGCTCAGGAGACGACCTCGTGCCTGGGGCGTGGCACTTTGAGGGTCGAATGGGACCAACTGTTATCTTTGCCGGGTACAACAACCCGTACATCATGCGACGGATGAACCGGGCAATCAAGGGACATCGGGGACTCAGAACCAGGCCACTAACCAATATGTGCAATAGGCACGTTCTCCTCATACACGAGGGGCGGCAGGGGTTATCATCCAGATGAAGTACACACTCGTCCTTTTTCTCTTCCTCGCGGTGGGCGTTGTGCAAGGATGCGCCTCCCCACCGCGTATCCTCTTGGAATACCCAGACGGAAGAAAGATAGAGGTTGTTGGACAAGCAGGACAAGCAGAACCGGCAACAATAGTTGCCAATGACATGGAGATCACTACTGGCGGCGTCGATCAGGCGCTCGCACACCTTAGTGGCTCCACGTCATGGCTCGGGACCATTTTGGTCATCCTCGGGCTTGGCCTTCTTATCGGATCTCGGTGGCTCCCTGTCATACCAAGGACTACATCAATCATAGTCATCGCGGCCGGCGGAGCAATGTTCGCCTTCCCAATACTCTTAGACCGTTACAGCATATACATCTTCATCGCGCTGGCCGCCCTGGCTGGGCTGTTCATCTTTGGAGCGTGGGACAACAAGAGGAAACTAAATGGCAACACTAAGAACTGACATCATCAAGGGTTCATCGACACCAGGAACCCTTACTGTTGGAGATACCTCTGATACCACAAACTTGGTTGTCAAGGGGGCTATCACACAAGAGTTTGGGGACAACGCGTTCCGCACATCCTCAATCAGTGGTAACGCGATTGACGGCGGGATAATAACCAACTTTGAGTCGACGGGCATTGACGACGGGTCCACTTCTGGTACGGCGATCACGATCGCATCGGATAAAGACGTGGCACTGGCTGCTGACTTGGATGTCACGGGCGCCCTCTCGGTTTCGGGGGCAACTATTCTGGGCGATGTCACAGTCACCGGCTCCATGAACCTCGGGTCGGCGGGGGGTGTTTCGGTAAACGCCATGTGTGAATTCGATTGGATTGTCCAGCCTGGCTATGGCGTCAATTCCTTGACAGTGAACGCGAGGGTAGGGGCGCTTTCTGGAACCGGATCGTCGATTGCCCTCGTCGGCAGTGGATCTAACCAAAGGGTAAGGCTTACCTTTTCGACTGCAACAGGTATAGCCCCTACATCCACCGATTATTTCGTGTTGGTATCCCAAGAGAATTTCGATCAGGGATGGTCGTCTGGTTATACCTTCACAGCATCAAGTGTCTGGTCCCACACAATTACCAAGCAGACATCCTACTTTGACTTCGCTGGACGTAGCGAGCCATACCCAACCGGAAATTACTGGCGAGGCACGGCGACGATCTTTGTGGGTGGTTGGTAGGAGTTATTGACCTATGGCAGACAATGGAACAATAAAACTGGCAATGGTGAACGATGTAATGAGGCGGTGTGGCAAGTTGCCAGTCAGCGCACTCGACACGGGCGGCCAATCGAGCCCCGGACTCGTCGAACGAACCATTGACGACGCTATAAGTGAAATCCTATCGAAGGGGTGGTACTTCAATAGGAGGTACAACGTGGAATCAACGGCGGATGGCGATGGACTCCATCAATTGTCTGCACTAGAAGCCAACCTAGGGACAATTTACAGCATTGACACCGACGCAACAGACGCCTACATCCCTATAACGGTCACTCATCACACTGACGGCGAAACCGATACCCGGGTCTTGTACAACCTAGATGACAAGACAGACGAATGGGGCGCCGACGCCACGCTACGTGTGGCGTTCATATACAGATCCGACGTACAGGACCTTCCAGAGCAGTTCAAGAAATGGATCATTTCACTGTCGGCCTTTAACCATAATCGCCACTTCTTGCAGAACGAGGCCCGAGATGGCCAACTTCAGCAGGAAATGATGTACTCACAAGCCTGTGCAAACAGGGAAGAGATCGAAGTGGCAGACGTGAATGTTCTCGACACACCAGAACAAGATCAAATCAGAGGACGACCCAGAATGAAGAACAGGAGCATTCACTAATGCCCACAAACACAGGCATTGGCCTCAGCGCTATTGGGGCCATCAACGAAATACTTGAGTCAATCGGGGAGTTCCCGGTTAGTGGGGGCACCGACGGGAACACCATCCCGAGTGCCTCCAGTGACACGACCAGCATTGCCCGGCGGGCAGAGGACTTCCTCAAGCGAGAGACTCGACGAATCCAGTCACTGGGCTGGCCCGAGACGACCATACGAACGAAGTCGTACACGGCCTCGACGTCTGGGGGGTCCACAGTCTCCCTCTCAACCGACCGCACCCTCTCTGTTCGCGGGACAGGCCCAGACGCACATAGATCATTTGGTATCGTCGGGGAGAACTTGTATGACGCGAACGCCGGCTCGACGACCATCCTGCCCACAGACCAGACTGGAGCAGGGTCAGCCAAGGTCTACCTGACCATCTCGCAGGAGGTAAGCGGCGATTGGCCCGAGAACTTTGAGATGTGCAGCCCACGACTCAAGGACGTCATCGTGTCTCACACCAAGATGATCTTCCAGCGTCGCATGCTCGGCAACTCATGGGCCGACCCCGCACTCCAGCAAGAGTACATCTTGGCAGAACTTCAGGCGAACCGAAACACGCCAGATATTGACATGCAACCATTCAACATATCGCCAATCGCCCCCGCATTATCCGGTGATAAAAATGGCGGCCAAAAGGGAGGTGAGTGATGGCATACTTAGGTCTAAGCCTCATCGAAAGCATCAATGAGGTCCTTGAATCAGTTGGTGAGCCCCCGTGGGGGCAGGCCAATCACCCATCCCACACGTCCGTGGCCGACACGACCAGCATCGCAAGGCGAGCGGAGGACTTCATACGAAGAGAGACGATCCGAAGCCAGGCCTTGGGGTGGCCCGAGAACACCATCGTGAACCTGAAACTAGAGGCTGCGAACAACGACACCGTCCCCGTGCAAGGCGCACTGGCAGGGACGACGACCGGCGCAACTGATCTCACCTACGACATCTTGGCCCTCAAGGGCTCTGGGCCCGACGCACACAGGAACTACGGCATTCGTGGGTTCCTCCTCTGGGACGCGGACAACGGGACGACTGCGTTCACAGACGGCACACTCGTGTACTTGACGGTGGCGAAGACGGTCGCGGACGCAGGCGACACAGAGGCCAACTTCTGGCCCGCCAACTTTGAGAACTGCTCGCCGCAACTCAAGGACTTGATTATCGCAAACGCCAAGGTCATCTTCCAGCGACGGATCATGGGCGCAATGACTAATGACGCGGCACTCCAGCACGAGTGGATGACCGCCGATATGAGAACGCCCCGAAACTCACCCGTCGATCCACCAATGAACCTCCAGCCGACACTAGCACCACAATCTTCTGTTCGCCCTGCTGGGTACAGCCAGAGGTCGCCTCAGCAAGGCCCAGCGTGGCCAATGCAGAAGCGGTAGTAGACGATGCCTGGATCACCACTATTCCAGCGGATACCTGCATTAGTCAACGGTATATCTAGACAGTCCCCGTCAGTGAGGTATCCAGGGCAAGTAGAAAACGCCGTGAATGTAAACTTCTCAGTCGTCGATGGTTGCTCAAAGCGACACGGGACTACCACTTTCCTTCACTTCCCAGACGTAAATAGGACCAAGGAATATCTATTACACAAGATTGAACGGGACGAGGAAGAGGAATACTGTGCCATTATTGGCGACGGAGTTGTTGTGGGTGGCGGACCCATAACAGTCTTCAACGTGAACACGGGCGAAGTTGCAACCATAGTCTGGGCGTCGGGAACAAAGGACTATGTGGGGAGACTTTCGGCCCAACCGGCAGACATCCGCATGAACACCATTGCCGACACAACTTTCATTGTGAACCGCCTTGTCCCGACTGGCACTATCGACTTAGATGGTTCGGAATCGACCGGTCTTGATCCAAACAAGATGCCCGTGCAAATGAGGCGAACCAGCGCCACGCCGGGTGCGCTTACATTTGAAATAACAAAGGTAGAGTGGAAAGAACGCGGTTACTACCAGCAGATACTTAGCAGTACAGGGACTTCGGGCACTTTCAAGTTGGGCTACCTTGGCGACTCGGTTTGCATGAAAGCCGACGCTTCCGACGACTCAGACGACGACGATTGGGCGCATCCATACGCACATCATTTGACCGCAGAAGCAACGGCCGAAGAAGTTCAGCACTACTTGGTTGGCAATGGTTTCTGGCCACCGCAAGAGGGAACAACAGAAGACCTACCTTCCATCGAGGGGCTATCCACGCTTTCGTATGGGAAGGTCCAGTGCATAGGTGGTCCACTCCACCTCAAAGAGATCGTAATCAATATCTCTCAGGACCTAGACGTCACGGATATGATTGTGCCTGTCCAAAGCAGCGTGGGGGGGCTAAAGATATCAAGGGGTTCTAATGTCAACAACCCCGCCCCGAAATTTGCAACTGAAGAAAAAGCGATACGGGATATTGCCTTTCACAAGAACCGCCTTGTTTTGGCCGCTGATGAGTACCTGAATTTCTCAAAGGTAGACGACCTCTTTCTCTTCTACACAGAAGTTGCCGACAACCTCGTCGATTCAGACGCAATTGAGGTCCAGTTGGCGTCGGAGGAAGTGACGGTTGTGGAGAGTATCCTCCCCTTCAGGAAGTCAGTCTTGGTATTCACGACTACGGGTAGGCAGTTTGAGTTAGACCAATCGTCAGATATCCTTTCGCCGTCCACGGCCACGCTCACGGCCTCCACAGCGTATGAAACCCAGAAAGTTCGCCCCGTCGCTATAGGCGACAGGGTGTTTATGCTTGGCAAGCATAAAGAATATGGAATCGTCTATGAGTATTACTACGACGACACAATCGTATCCAACAGGGCTATTGACGTAACCAAGCACGTCTTCGATCTTGTCCCGCCGGTCGCCATTGCACTGACCGGTTCGTCCACCGCTGACATGGTTTTAGTTATGCCAGAGGACGAGGCGCAGATGATCTCGGGCGACAGTTTCATAAGTGATGTTGCGGGGACTGACGGATCACCAATGGCGTGGCACAACGTCAGCAGTTGGGTCACAGGGCCAGACGACGCCACACCGCAATACTACGACGATATCCAGATAGCCAATGGGGCCTTTGTGGAATTTACCGAATATGGGGTCGCGGCCCCGATTGACCCAAAGTCAAACTTGGAAGCGTCAAGCGTGTACACGTATCGCCAGTACCTTGAGGGGAAGGAAAAGAAACAATCAGCGTGGGCCAGATGGACGTTTGGATCTTCACTCGACGCAGACTTCGTCCTTGACGCGAAGATGTGTGACAACGAACTGTTCATACTTCGTCGTGACGACCAGCAAGGTGTAGCCGGAACAAGCAAGTCTGGGTTGTTCATAGAAAGGATGAGCGTTACTGACGAGAGAGACACCACACTAGATAACTACCCATACGAAGTGTGCCTCGACCACAAGTTGGAACTAGAAGGCGTGGGCCTCCTTAATAGCACGACATGGAAACTACAGGCCAAAAAATGGTCGGACGCGTCGGGGGGCTTACTTCTCGGTGACATCAAAGACCGATCAATAGATAATGGTTCTCTCCGAATTGTCCTGAGTAACGACTTTGGGGTCAATAAGGGTAGGGTATTGACGGAGGGGGTCCAAGATGACGGGTCTGTAATCACAATATCCAACAATGACACGGGGTCTGCGAACCCACAAGAATACGCGACCATAGTATGGGACACGAGCGGGGATGGACCCGGAGGAAACTACAACGGTCATCAGATACTGGTTGGTCGGTCGGTAGATATGACGGTCGAGTTGAGCAAGGTTCTGTTTAGGCCGGAAGGAAGCAAGGCGCCGGTCACCGAGGGGCGTTGTATGCTCCAGAAAGTAAACGTCGACCACTTGTATAGTGGCCCGTACACAATCCGTTCGGATACCACGAGGGGCTTTGGTCAGGCGGCGGAAACCCAATCTAGAACACAAGAGGTCAACCCACCGGGCTACAGCAACACACTTGGCGACCCCGCCGGGGTGTTCACGGAAGACTTCGGCGTCGGATCGCACTGGATTCACGGGAACACCATGGATACGAAACTCTTCATTGAGTCTTCTTCTCCCGTCCCTGTAACAATTTCGTCGTGTGAGTACCACGGGGTCCACGGAAGAATTAGAGGAGTCAAGCAATGACTGGAATAGAGGTTGCGATGATCGCCATCGCCATCGCCGGCACGGCGGTATCTGTCCATTCAGCGCAGCAACAGAACGAAGCCATCCAGATGCAGATGAACGTGAACGCGAGGAACAACAGGCTTCGCGCTCAGCATAATCTAAAGAAGACCGTCGTCATCCAAAAGCAAGCCGGGGACTCCATGGCCATCGAGATGATGAAGCAAGAACGAAAGGCGCACCAAGTTCGTGGCATTGTTCAGGCGGCGGCAGCCTCGGCTGGCCTGTCTACCGATAGTGGTTCGTACGCCCAAATTCTCCACCAAACATACTACGAAGAAGCCTACAACAAGGAAATCGCTGATAGGCAGCACGATATGGTCATCGACAAGATCCAGTCGGATTACACCGCTGGCGTCATCAACTCAAACGCAGCGTACGAAAACATGATCGCGTCAGCCATGTCAAGGGCACAGAACCCATTCTTGGCTGGGCTATCCGGTGCGATTAGCAGTTCAGCGTCTGCCCTCCAGATAGGTTCCGCCGCCAAGACACATGGCTTCTTTGGTGCGTAGTAAATAATAGGGAAATCACATGCCTAAACGACCGGGCGGATACACGAGGAACGTGCCGCCACGCCTACCAAAGGTAGGTATTGAGGGCTCACTCAATCCGACCGGATACACCGCAGCCAACCCCCAGTTTCTCCAAACCGCAACATCGGCGTCGGCTCGTGACTTACAGCAACTTCAGCAGGCCCTGGGCGGCCTAGGACAATTAGGTAGTGCGCTTTCCGCGTATGGAAGAGCAAAGGCGGCAGCACATTCGGGGTCTGGAGCAGAGGAGGGAAAAAGAACAGCAGCCGAGTACGTGGCCGCCATTGGTATGGGGCGATCCGAAGACGGGTCGAATGCTCAATACTTCCCAGAAGACGCTTACATTATTGGCGACGGAGTTGTTGTCAACCCGTGGCTGACACCAGGCATGGGTGTTGGCCCAGATGGATCTCCGAGGAAGGACTCTGAAACAGGGTTCAATATCGAAGAAGACCCGCTTTGGTTATACGTGAATGCACAGGCAGACGCACACACGGACGGCGCGACTGAAGAATTCAAAGATGCTTATGATCACGCGTTCGTACTCCCTGTCTACAAAGCGTTAGTAAAGCACAGGATAGACCTGACGCAGAAGTACGACGCGGCTATTACAGGCAACCTACAAAGCGACCTCATAAGTACCGACGCAGAGTCAACAACTCCCAACGTGTACACTGGGGATACCCAAGAATCAGCATACAGCAACCACCGTGGTGTTCTTGGAATGTCCGACAACGACGGCAATCTCGTCCAAAACCACCCCATGAGCATGGCGGAGTGGCAAGTAAAGATTGTCCTCCCAGCAGTAGATATTGCTATCGTAAATGAAGACTGGGAGACGGCGGAACGTCTTCTGAGGTGGGGAGAGAATGGCGACCAAGTAGAAGCAGCGAAACTACAAGCAAAGATCGACACAGGACGTAGCGACGAAAACTTGGCCGTCCAGAGGGACCTCATGGGCGAGGTGGTAGCCCAATTTGTGACGGACTTGAGGACTGATGATCGGGTCACCGCTTCGGGGCTCCCACCAGACATCGTGGCGACGTTGACAGGGGAGCATAAAAGTGCTATGGGGGCCTTGGCTAATAAGATTGGTGCGTTCTACTACGCAGACGGTGGTTCGTCTGATACAGACCGCATGGCAGCACTCAAGACATCCTTCGAGGGGAGCATCTTATCCGTTGCTCAGAAGTATGGCGCCGAAGAGGCTGTCGCCACAATCAACGAACTACTGCTCTCAGATTGGACAGACCCCGAAACCGGAGAGACAAGTAGATTTGCCCCGGAAGGGTCAGACCTCAACAAGAGCATAAGAAAGTGGCTCAACACTCAGGTCACTAAAGCAGCAGAAGACTCAGAAAGAGAATTCTCCTCTAAAAGGCAAGAGAATCAAATCAAGGGGTTGCGCGTAATCCACGACGGCCTCGATAACGGACTGTCGGCAGAAGAAATTAGAGAAGCACTCATTGAAGAGTTGGGTGCTGTTTGGGCGCCAGCCTCCTATGGGGATATCTCCACCGCTATAACAGAACGTAGTAACGAGATCATCGAGGGTGTCAGCGAACCGGGAAGGGTGACTTGGGCATCTGGGCCAGGGCAGGTTGGATACCACGAGCGGTTACTGAATGCGAGGGACCACAATGAGCGTATGGAGATCATTGGCGAACTTCAACTCGCAATAAAAAGTGAGAGAGTGATGCCAAGCAGGATCGCTGAAGCAATGCAACTAATGCAGTCGGAGCCACAATACGACCAAGCACGAAATCATCCGGCCTTCGCGGGCATGATGGAATCGATGACATCCGCCTTTACGTTGACACTCCGTGATGAGGGCGACGCCATAATCTCCCTTATGGACAAGAGGTTCATCGCCGGGGAGCCCCGAGTACAGCAACTCGGGCAGAGCATGATGACGCAGTGGCGAGACTTCGTAAAGAGCGAAGCCATGCACAAATTGTGGAAGAACGACCGGACTGCATGGGAAGCGGCGGCGGATGAGTATGTAGACAACATGAGGAAAGCATGGTGGCCGGTTCTCGGTGTGGCCGTGCGGGACATAGTTGAAACTGGCAAGGGTCCTGACGCGTGGACTGGATCAGTAAACGCACTTGAAGGGGTCAATTCCAGTGGCGACCCGGACGGTACGTTCTGGACCGAGGACAACAGTGCTAAGGGCCATCTCAGGACGGTAATGGTGGAAGGGAAAGCCAAAGAAGTCAAAGTAGTGCTATCAGACGGCCTTTGGTGGAAATGGGTCAAGATGAGGCCCGGCGAAGTGATAATACCGCAAGTGTCACTCCCCACATCTTTGCCAGCAAACGGAGCAACTAACTAATGGCTGAAGAACAAGATCCGCTCAATGAGGAAGTGTTACCCGACACGGACACAACTGAGAGCGATGTCGAGACTCCGACCGAGACAACTGCTCCCACAACAGGACCACAGGGCCCCCCCTTGCCAGAGGCCGCTGGCACGGCAGTAACTCCAGATGCGCCCCAAGCACAAGCAGGAGCCCCAGAAGAGCCCGTAGAAGACGACTCAAGGCCGCCTGCTGGTCCGGGCGTCCCAGACAACCCGACACGTACTCCAGAAACAGGAGAGGCTTGGCTGAAGCACTCCTACCCCGGAGACGACAAAGGTGACACGAAATTAGAAGACGAGTCAACAAGATCGTGGGGGGACGACCTCTTGCGTGTCCCCTTTGGGGCAGGCGAACCAAACGAAGACCGCATCCCCGGAGTGGCAGAAGGCGCTGAATCTCTACTCCAATACGGAACAATGGCTGCAATAAAAGCCACCACAAGCCCACTGGGTCGGTCGTATGCGAACATGCTTGAGGGCGAAGAGTATTGGCCGGTGGCCTCCGAGGTTCTGTCGATCTATAGGGCAGCACCCCAAGCATTCGCAAGGGGTTGGAACTGGGCAAATCTGCACGGTGCGAAGTGGTTCACAGAGGGCAAGGGTGAGTTCGGTGATTCCTACGGCGAGGTGGTCAACCTCATAGATGAAGATATATTTGGCGGGTCACCAAGCACATCGACAGATATCGTTGGTGGGATTGCTGCATGGATGTGGGGGTTCTTCTTCTTTAAGAAAAGCGTCGGGATGGGCGCCTCGACATTCGGCGCCACTGGACTTACTGGGTCCATACTAGGAGCGTCTAAAGCCCCGAAAATTGGCCCAGCGGTAGCGAGTATTGGCGGCAAGGCAAGTTGGAAGGGCGCCTCTGCGTATCTTGCACACTATGGGGCGACCTTCACCCTTCCCAGTATCGCTGGCAACCAAGGGGCATGGGACCCACGGACGGGGGGATTCCACCACGCCCTCGCCTCCTTCTGGGAAGAAGGCAAGCGTCCACCAGCGTTCCAATCGTATCTTGACGCCATCGGATATGAAGACCCACCGGGGTCGTACTACGGCGAAGACGGCAAGTTACTTGCGGGCCAATTGCTGACTCAGCAGTGGCTCCTCGTGCTTGAGGGTGCTGAGTTTGAAATTGCTGGCGAGACTGTGATGCGGGGCTTGATATTCCCCATATTGAAGCATTTCCACCGCCAGGCTAGGAAGGGTGGGACCGTAGGGGCTGGGTCACAACATGCGGATGATCTTATTCAGGGAGGAAGCCGCTCTGAAGGTATGCCCAGCATTGCGGGTCACCAAGTGGGCATGGCTGTAGATGACCCCGTGGTTCGGATGATGATAGCCGAGCAAATAAAGTACGAGTTGGCTCTCCATGGTGCAATGGCGCAGACATTCGCGCGTTCCTTGAAAGAGGGGATGACGCACCAAGAAGCCCGATTAGCGGTCGCTAAGAAGTTCCCACAAGGCCCAACGAGGGCGAGCCTAGCCGAACTACAAGCAAACCAAATTGCAAAAACCTTCGGCGTCGAACTTGGTGAGGCGAGGAATGTCATAAATATGTTTGAGGTCGTTAGCGGGGCCTTGGACAGACTATGGATTCCAGACGCCGGCAGAAACCTCATGCAAATTCCCGGACTAGAAGCGTTACTACAGACGAGCGGAGTCCTTGGGGTAGCGAAACTTCCAGTACGGGCTCAAGAGTCCGCAGCACAGGCTCTCGGCAAGGCACTAGCAAGAGGAAAGGTCGCCAACAACCTTGAGGCGAAGGTCCAGTTCTTGAGGGACCGGAAATCATTCTCAACCGACCTGATAGGGTCGACTGTCCCACAAATGGATGGCAAGGCACAACCCTTCATGTCGCCCCAAGGCGACTTTATGAAGAGGGTCGACAGAGTATTCCGGGACGAGAACCGGGCACTTAGAGTCCCATTTGAAAAGACGTTTATCTTTGATTACACGGTAAGTGAGCGTCCTATGTACGAGCCGGCGTACCGTGCAGATGGCACTCTGTATTCCAGAAAGATTGAGGGCCGCCCCCGGCGAGTGCTGTTGAGGATTAAGGCGGAGACTGAAGAACAGGCCCGAAAGATATTCAATGATCGCAAGCGTTCGGGAGAGTTCATCAAGGATGAAATGGACAATCGGGTTAGTGGCGAAGGTATCCCCAAGCCAGTAGTACGTATCAAATCAGTCAAACCCCAATTGGACCCAGCCGCGCCAGCAAGGGTGGCAATCCCTGGTCAATACGAAGCCATGATA
>PCAH01000056.1 GCA_002730485.1 Dehalococcoidia bacterium
CGCCCAGCAACGCGCGCGCTTCCTCTCGAGCCCGTTTCGGAGTATCGGCAACGTACACGTCCCTGGCGATGCGCCACTCCTTCCGGTCTGGAGTCTTGCCGGTACTGGCCGCGCCCTCTTCGATCACGTCCCATTGCATTGCCAGGTACTTGGGCAGAAGGTTAGATGAACTCATCGGTATCCAGCCCTTCTCCCCGGCAAGCCGGATGCTGGGCGAACCAGGGGTGCTGCCCGCAACCCCGACCTTTGGGTGGGGAGTCTGGTACGGCTTCATGTACAGGCCACGGTGCAGTTCTGGATTCATCTCAGGGGCTTTGATATTGAAATACTTCCCCTGATGGGAGTAGGCGCCCTCGGCGCTCCAAATGCCCAGAATCACCTCCAGGGCTTCCCTGGAACGTTCACGTATCTGCTCACCGTTGGTGTGGTCGAAACCGTATAGTTGCAGGTCGGTTGGCAGAGCCCTGGCTCCCACACCCCAGTAGAACCGGCCTCGGGCCAGGTGGTCCAGCATCGCAATGCGGTGGGCGACTTCCACCGGGTTATGGATAGATAGCAGGGTCACTCCTGTTCCCATCATGATGTTCTCAGTCATGGCCAGGGCCTTTGAGATCAATAACTCGGGCACGGGCGCGTTTTCCCAGCTCTCCGTTATGTGTTCACCGATCCAGGCCTCTGTGTAGCCAAGTTTGTCCGCTACGGCCAATAGTTCCAGGTCACGGTCATACGAGTCTGCGATTGAACGATGCGGCGGGTGCAGCGGCATCATGAATAGTCCGAAATCCATCGATTATCTCCTAGGTTTAATTGTTGCTTGACCAGGGATTAAGGCCTGGTTGAGATATCTTTACTAGGCCAGTTCTTTGTCCCAACCGGTATTGAATTCCACAAAATTCCCGGCCGGGTCTTCACAAAACAATTGGGGCAGGCCTACGTTCCCAATCTCATAGGGAATCCCTTCAGCCTCTAGATGGGCAGCTATCTCTTCAAGGGTCCCGTCCATGGCAAAGGCGATATGGCGACCCAGACGTCCAGGTCGGAGGGCTGGATCGAGGGGCATCTCGGATGGGCCGAACCCGGATAGGTCCTCCCGTACGGCGATGTGCAGTTCGTTGCTGAGCGAGGCAAACCAGATACCCTTCCGCCCGGTGTTGGGACGCTTGATCTCGGTCAGACCAACTACCCGCCCGTAGAAATCTCGGGCTTGTTCAACGTCGTTCACGACCACCAATTGGTGGTGAATGAGTGTGGTATTCAGCATTTTGTCTCTCCCAAGTTTCGGTTGATGGGATTCTGGTTTTATTTAGAGGGGCGCTTGGAACCAGCCCGTGTTGATCTCTATGAAATTACCGGAGGGGTCTTCACAGAAGATCTGGGGTAACCCGGCGGTGCCGCGGTGATAGGCTATGCCCTCTTCCTCGAAGGTGGCGGCCACTTCGTCCAGAGTGTTGGATACTGTGAGCGCCACGTGACGCCCTTCGAACCCCCGGTCGCGCCCATTGAGGCTCATGTCAGTTCGACCGTCTTCCACATAATCGGGACGCACCATGCAATGAAGTTCGTTAGCCTCGATGCCAAACCAGACTATGGACATGTTCTCGTCGGGTTTCTTGATCTCCGGGAGTCCCATGACTCGGGTGAAGAAATCCCGGGTCTTTTCCACGTCGTTGACCACCAAGGTCATGTGATGAATGGATTTTGCAGTTACCATTTGGCTCCTCTCGTGAGTTGTTTTCCGCTGATAGGGGAGTTGGGAAAGGAATCCGCGTATGGCCTTGCCACTGGATAGACAGCGCCAAGTATTGCCCAACAGGATAATTTAGGCGCAATGAGCCTAGGGAGAGCCAAACGGCCTGGGTAAGCGGGGCCGAAGGTCATGGAATCAAAAAGGCAAAAATAGGCCCCAGAATCACTTCTGAGGCCTATTGGAGCGTTTTGGTTGGGGCTGTTTAGCGGGGAGGGGCTGCTGGGTAGCTGCGCAACTCAGCAACCCTCTTGTACTGGTCGGGCCAATCGGCAGCGCCGTCCAGTTCGATCTGGGCCTGGATGGGCCAATACGGGTTCCGCAGCAATTCCCTGGCCAACAGGATCACGTCGGCCTCGCCGTCATCGAGTATCTTCTCGGCTTGAGCAGCCTCTGTGATCAGGCCTACCGCGCCGGTGGTGACCTCCGCCTCGCTGCGGATGCGGGCCGAGAATTGGACCTGGTAACCGGCGTAGGGTGTCAAAGTCTGGGTGGAGGAGTTGCCGCCGGAAGAGCAGTCGATCATATCAACTCCCTCTTCTTTGAGCATCCGGCTGAAATCGACGCATTCATCCACGTCCCAGCCGTTCTCCATGTACTCGGTTGCTGAGACTCTAACCAGTAACGGCATGGAGTCTGGTATGGCCTTGCGGACGGCGCGAGTTACTTCCAGAGGGAAGCGGACGCGGTTCTCAAGTGATCCACCGTATTCATCGGTGCGCTGGTTGGAAAGGGGTGAGAGGAACTCGCAGCCAAGATAGCCGTGGGCCATGTGGAGCTCGATCACTTTCATACCAGCGTTCACGGACAGTCGGGCGGAATTGGCGAAGTCGTCTACAACCTGAGTGATGTCTTCCTTGGTCATCTCCCGGGGCACGTCCCAGTCTTCTTGGAACGCGATTGCGCTCGGCGCGATATTATCCCAGCCGCCGTTGGAGGAATTCAGTTGATGGCCGCCTTCCCAGGGTTTGCCATGTCCGGCCTTGCGTCCGGCATGGGCCAGTTGTATGGCGGGAACCGAGCCGTTGGCTTCGATGGCGTCGACCACGGGACCCATGGATTCGACTTGGCTTTCGTTCCAGATTCCCAAGTCCCAGGGGGTGATGCGGCCGTCGGGACGGACGGATGAGGCCTCCAGCATTACCAGGCCTGCGCCACCGACGGCGCGGGTACCGTAATGGACGGTGTGCCAGCCGCTGCAGCGTCCGTCTTCAGTCTCTGATGAGTACTGGCACATGGGTGCGACGAAAACGCGGTTGGGGATCTCTTGTCCCCGAATGGTGATTGGTGAGAAAAGTTTACTCATGATTCTCCTGGCTTTTTTCTAAAAATACCGGGCCGTGGTCAATCGCCTCGGCTGGATGGGTTGGGGATGCGGGCTATCCATAAAAAAACCTCAGCAGATGCTGAGGAGTTCATTAAGACCGGCATTTCTTGTGACCGGGAGCGGGCTAGAGCAATAAGGCAGACCGCCGAAATGTTGACTGGAAATGTAGTTGGGCAAAAAAATAAGTCCCCTGTTTCTTGGGAACTTGAGGAGTAATTTATCACGAAATATCCAAGGTTGTCAAGTGTTTGTGCGTAAGCTCTTTAGATACATCAAAGTTTCGGCGGGTCTTGGGATTCCTTCAAGGCCTGTTGATAGTCCTCTGTGTTATCCAAATCCCTAAATGATGATAGACCATTCCCATCGTTGAGGAAGATTTCCTCTGGTAGTTCAGTTGCCCGACAACGCGAGACCAATTCCCGCAACGAGGTGATTCCATCGCCGAGAATCTCTTCGGCGATGGGCAGACAACTGCTTCTGTAAAAGGCGTGCAAAGTCTGCAACCGACCACCATGTTGAGGTATGACGGCATCACAATCCGTCAGATGGGGCACCATCGCCTTGATGACCTCGATCTTTAAGAAAGGCATGTCGCAGGCGGCAACGAAGCACCACGGGGCTTCGCTGTGGGCCAGGCCACGAGCCACTCCCACCAGAGGCCCCTGCAGGGAGTGTTGGTCCTCCAGGACTTCCACGCCCAGATCAGGCAGTTGGCTCTTGTCCCTGGTGACCACTAGTACATTTCGAAACACGGGCTTCAGCGCCGCCACCGCGGTTCCAATCAAAGATGTATCACCAAAGGGCAAATTCGCCTTGGGCGCGCCCATGCGCCGGCTGTCACCACCGGCGAGAACGATGGCGTCTAACTGAGAGATGTCCGGCGGGCGGTTGTCTGTGTTACTACTCATTCAGTCCAGGCCCACCGGCAATCCAGTCTGGGTCGATTCATAGGCTTTTAGGACCATCGCCAAATCCTCGAGACCTTCTTCGCCGGTCATAGACGGTTGTCTGTTTTCAAAGATGCTTTGGATGAATTCCTGCACCATATGGGAGATGCCTCGAATCTTGTCGTCCAGTTGACGGGTCTCCTGTTTCTGGCCGTCGTCAATGGTGAGCCAGGCTCGATCCAGCTCAAAATTCAGGTTGGCCAACGTGCCGGACACCCTCACCCAAGGCCTGTCCGTCGGTTTGGCGATGCTCCACGTATGGTTGATGATACCCACTGTCCCGTTGGCAGATCGGGTTGTAACAACCATGCCGTCTTCCGCCTCCAAGCCAGGGATGCCGGGCGGGACAGTCACGGCAAATACCTGAGTGGGTCGCCCTGAAAGATAAGCCAGAACACTCACTTTGTGGATTCCCCCGTCGATGAACACACCGCCGCCGTTTCGCCCGTTCTCGTTGCGCCAAGAACTAGGCTCAAATGGGTATTCCTCTTGAATCTGGATGAGTCTGATGGTGCCCAGAACTCCTGAGTCGATGATTTGTTTCGCTTCTTGAACCGCAGTTAAAAAGCGGTAGTTCTCGGCAATCATCAGGGTTACGCCTGCTTCCTTTGCCACCCCGATTATCTCGCACGCTTCCTCAACCGTCCGAGCGATTGGTTTTTCCAGGAGGATGTGTTTCTTTGCAGCCGCAGCGAGGCTGGAGTGTTCCAAGTGCAGGTCATGGGGTGTGCAGATGTAGACGGCATCGACACGGGAATCGGAGACGGCTTCTTCGTAGGAATCAAAAGCGCCCGCTCCGTTGAACTCTGCCGAGTAGGACTCTGCACGGCTTAGTTCCCGGCTGGCATAGTAAAGGTCAATCTCATCCCTGACATGCGCAAGGGATTCCGAGAATGTATGGGCGAAGGAACCACAGCCCAAGATGCAAAGCCCAAGTTTCAACTGAGTCTCCGCCCTTTGCAGAATAACCCGGAGTCGTGACATCACAGCTAACAGTCACGACTCCGGATTGTATTGTCTCAGCGATTCTTTGGACTGGCTACCACTGTTGGGAGCGGGCTACGTCAGGTTCCTGGGCGTGAAGCTCATGGTGTGTTTGAACTCCGATTCTCCGGTCCTAGTGACTACGCCTTTACCCAGCTTGTAGCGATAGCGGTTGTTTATCGGGTCAGCCTGGCCCGGTGCAACGGAGTTCACTGCCATATCCAGCTGGCCCTGGCCGAACAGGAAGTAACCGCAGGTCACGCCTGGCGGTACCTGATCTGTCACATAGGCCACCGCTTTAAACCTGCCGGTAGTCTTCCCGCCGGTCTGGGTTAGGACGTCGTTGTTGACCACCTCGACATCGTCGCCGCTCTCGATGCTGCGAGAGGCTGCATCGGCGGGGTTGATCTCCAAGACGTTGGCTGGGAACCGCTCCCACCGGTAGGGAATACGGGCGTCATCGAACTGAGACTGCCAGTGCTCGTTCATACGCATGTTCGTTACCCAGAGCTCATCGCCTTGGGGGGCAAACTGGCGTTGGAACGGTTCCACGTCGTTCCAGTCTCCCTTGGGGAACACAGCCTTGCCGGTGGCGGTGCCAAATTTGTCCTCATGGATGCGCACCGTGCCGACCAGTTCGCCGTTCTCCATCTTGATGGGGCACTGTATCCCAGTGGTGCCCAGTGTCCGCAGCAAGTCGTGGGCGCGTATCCCTTGCGAGCGGGCCATCTCCACCAAGGCGGAATAGTCATGGACTCCGCCCTTGGATCGTTCTGCGGCTTCCTCAAATATCTCGTTGGAGTCCTTCCAGTCAAAGCCCTCAAATCCCATCTTCTGGGCCACCTGGGCGATGATCCACCAGTCGGGTTTGGCCTCACCGGGTGGATTCATGAACTTGGAATACATCCGCAACCGGCGTTCAGCTTGCATCCGCGCGAACTCTTCCTCGCCCCAGGGCGCTGCCGGGAGCAGCATGTCTGCGGAAGAGGTGAGTGCATTGCTGTAGATTTCCTGATGGACCAGGATCATGCTGTCGGCATCCACTCTGGCTTTGAGGTTCTCCAAGACCCTGTTGACGTCCAATTGGTCCCCACCATTGGGGAAGGCGTCAGCGCGGGTTAGTCTTGGTCCTTTTTGAATTTGGGCGTTGACGGCCTGAGCAAGATGGTTTGAAGCGCCCATGGCCGAGAACCAGGTGCTGCCGATCACCCACATGAAGCGCAGATTGCCCTCTACAGCCCACCGGTCGACGTTGAGCTCGATGGTGTTGCCCTTGTAACTGTCCGGTGATTTGTCTTTGGGGTAACCGGCGCCCGAGATCATCCCGCGCTGGTGTCCGCCGCCCCTGGAAATGACACGCCCGGGTCTTCCGCCCGCTCCGGTCAATAGACCCAGAGAGGCCAACGACGCCGAGTTCTCATAGTTATGCGCCCAGTAGTTACCCTTCTCCAGCATGAGTGAGGTCTTCGGCCGGCTGCCGTCGGGTTTGGGCTCGGCCATCATCTTGGCTGCTTGCCGAATCTGGTCTGCTGGTACCTTAGTGATCTTTTCCGCGTTCTCCGGCAGATAGACATCATCGGACATGATGAAATCCCGATACTGCTCGAAAGTCGCTCCAAACATCTTCCGACGCCAGGAGGTCTCCTCACCCAGTTCGGATTCTGAAACGGTCCGGTCTCGGATGAACTCGGAATCTTCCCAGCCGTTCTCCATGATCACACGGGCTATGGAGTTGTTCAGCACCGTATCGGTGCCAGGCTCCGGTTGCAGGTGCATGCCGCCTCTTTGCACAGCAAAGGCTGCGGTGTAATCCTTCCGGGGATTGACCACCACCAACCTGGCGCCGCCCTGGGATATCCACTCCTGGAAGAGGATGGACTTGGATTCGTAAAGACTGACTCCAGACAGGAAGATGGTTTCGGATCCCTTCCAGTCCTCGTACGCGGCGCTGAAGGCATTGATCCCCGCGTCGCTGAGACCGGGGGTGTCCGGTCCGGCAGCGGGTTTGTCGTGGGGCGCCCAAGCCGGAGTCCGTATGGCTTTCAGAGCCAGCTTGGTCAGGGCGTAGGTGTTCTCATAGTAGGCGTAGGAGTACATCTTCATGCCCCACGCCATCTCGCTATGCTTCTCCAGCACGTATGAGGAGATACCGGAGATTATGTCTGTGGCATCGCCCCAAGAGATGTCGGTAAGTTCGCCATCGACTCGAATTTGGGGGTGCTGTAGCCGGTCACTGGTCTGGTTGTTCTTGTTATATAGCTTCTGGGCCAGGGTGCCGCCGCGTACGCTATGGTCGCCGCGAACATTCACAACCTCTGTTTCCCAATCTGGCATGACCACCACGTTGTGGTCGGCCCCATCGATCTCAACGACGTTGTGCATGTTGGGGGATATCCAAGACCCAGACAGCACGTTGGTCGGGAAATCCACGCCCAGGGCGTTAAAGGCGGCCGAGTTTCCACCGGCGGAGCCGACGGGCCAGGTATAGACCTTGTAGCCACACCCTACGGAACAATAATCGCAGGCAGTGGTAACCATCTTCGCCCCAACTGGAGGTAGTGGAACCCGGGCGATGGCATCTCCAGCCGGGCCTGAATCAGGTGATGGCACGGGTGTGGAGTCCACACCGCATGCGGCGAGTACTGCTGCTGATCCGCCTAGGGCGGTGAGAGCCAAAAAGTTTCGTCGAGACATACCCGCAGATTTGGCTTTTTCCCAGAGTGAGGCGTCAATGATGTCGCGTTCGCTGGTACCTTGGTCCGAGTTCTTGTCAGTCATATCTAATCCTCTGTGAGGTTGGTTGGAACTTTATCGCGTTGGTTTGGCTACCGAGGTCTGAGTCTAGGAGTGAACCTGGACTCCACCGTCGAGGTTGCCCTGATATCCGTACACGAGTCCGGTGACTCCGATCGCGTAGATATCATCTCCCCGCGTCTCCAGGACTATCTGAGGCAGCGACTGGGTAGCCTGTCCCAGGATCAGAATTCCGCCCTTGGAAAGGTCAAAGCGGCTGTAATGACACGGGCATGGGCCCAACATCTTATGTTCCTTGTTGTAGAGGCCTTGCAGTGGACATCCCATATGGGAGCAAAGGTAGCTAAAGGCGACGATGTCACCGGACGGGCCGACACCATCGTTGGCGGTCACGCCAAGCTTGACCAAGAAATTTGATTGATCCTCCAGTGGATATCGAAAATCCATCAACTCGCCTTCCGCCAGTTGAGAGACCTTACTCACCATTACCTCCGGATAACTGTCGGTGAGGCGTTGCACCCCGGGGGAGATGTCGGCAAAAGCCCGGTTCAAGCCCGCAGGGAAGGCCAATACGCCAACACCTCCGGCTACGACAGCAGCTTTCTTCAGGAAATCCCGCCTGGATTGAGCTTCATCTTTCAGGGCCATTACTCACCTCTGCGCAGATATTGATTTAGTCTGTAACATTAGACAGTTTGGGCTAACCGCAGCCCGTGCTGAAACATTGCTTTGGTAATGATATAAGGCTTTGTGAAATCGGGAACTATCCGAACGGCCCTTGTTTTAAGAGTATTCTGGCTCGTGGTTTACAAGTATGTCGGCTAAATGCGGCTACCGTTGCCCAGGAACGGATGCCATTTAAGAATGGTGGATAATATATACTGCTCCTCGGGCGTTCACCCCGTCCGTAGACTGAAAAATTGATTGTTGGAGGCCCCATGGAAGAGCGAGGAACAAGATTGGAGGGCAAGGTTGCCATCGTGACCGGCGCTGGAGCCACCGGAGACGCCGAATTTGTTGGGATCGGTCAGGCGATTTCTCTGCTGTTCACCCGCCAGGGGGCCAAGGTCATATTGGTAGACCGTGACGAAAAGAACGCCCAGATCACCCTCTCGCAGATTGAAAAAGAAGGTGGTGAGGCCTCGGTCTTCGTCGGGGACGTCACCGACATAGAGTCCTGCCAGGGCATGACTGAAGCTGCCGTTAAGGCTTACGGGAAGCTGAATGTGTTAATCAACAACGTGGGCATCAGCGGTCCAGGCTCAGTCACCGACGTCGCTGAAGACTTCTGGGACACGGTCATGGACGTGAACCTCAAGAGCGTGATGCTGACTAGCAAATTCGCCATCCCAGAGATGATCAAGGACGGTGGCGGTTCCATAGTCAACCTGTCTTCCATCGTCGGCTTGAGAGCTGGCGGAGGACGACCCAGCCACGCTTACGCCGCCTCCAAGGGCGGGATTCTTGGCCTGAGCAAGTCCATGGCCGTCCACTATGGCCGCGACAACATACGGGTCAACTCCATAGCCCCGGGCCACGTCTACAGCCCCATGGTCGCGCGCCACACCGACCAGGAACTGCTCGACCTGCGCCGCCGGGCCGGCCCGCTGGGCTTTGACGGCACCGCTTGGGACGTGGCCTACGCCATCTTGTTCCTGGCCTCTGACGAGTCCCGCTGGATATCAGGCGTCACACTACCCGTCGACGCTGGACTACTAGCAGCCACGCCCCTAGCCATGTACCCCTACCTAACCGGCCCAGAGTAATAACCACAGGAACAAAAAATCCCCTCCCCCGTCGCAACGGGGGAGGGTTAGGGTACGGGTAATACCTCTCCGCCGACCAACTTCCCCCCGAAGACCTACTGCGCCCTGAATATCGAATTGGCCAAATCGATCGCCGAGCGGGTGAATGGCAGGCCGCAGTAGAACGTGGCGTGGACAAAGACTTCCACGATCTCTTCCTGGCTCAGGCCCACGTGCAGCGCGCCTTTTATGTGACTGGCCAACTGGGCTTCCCGACCCAGGGCTGCCATGGCCGCCATGGTGCAGATGGAACGCTCCGGCAGGGTTAAGCCCGGCCGTGTCCAGGTCGAACCCCAGTAGTATTCCGTGGTCAGCCGGTTGAATGCCTTTTCAGCCTCGGTCACTGGGCCTTGTCCACCTCCAGATGGAGGCCCCATGTACTCCACGCGCCTGGCGATTCCACGCTCGTTGAGTTGGTCAGGGGTCTCGGTCGTGTCGAACCTCTTCTGCGGTGTGTATTCGATGCCCCTATCTGCAAATACCTGATTTGCTATGGCGAGCGCATCGAGGGTGGCTGGCACTCCGCTGTAGTAAGAGGAGTGCATCAGAACCTCAACGATCTCGATGGGTGTGAGCCCAAGGTTTAGTGCGTTGCCCAGGTGCCGACGCACCTGATTGTCTCGTTTCAGTACCGTAAGACAGGTGAGCGTGATCATCTCCCGTTGCTTGCCTTGTAATGCTGGGCCGTGCCAGATGCTGCCGAACAAGAACTCTCCGGCGATCCGTTCCAGGTCTGGGGCCATATCCCAGGCCAACGGAGTGGAGCCGCCGGTCAGCGTGCCTCCCCCGAACTTGGTTCTAGTCTCAATACCCTTCTGCCAGCGTTCATCCAAGGTTGTCATATCCCTTCTCCAATCCCGTTAGTCTTTCTTGGCCATCAATCTGGGCATTGTACTGATACTGATGGGCCACGCCAACCTGCCCTGTGATACCCTGTTAGCCAATTGAATACGGTTGAAAAATACCACTGAAAACAAGAAGCATATCGAACTCGAACGTGAGGTAGACAATGGAAATCCGCAACGCAGTGATCGTCGACGGTGTCCGCTCCCCATTTGGCCGGGCAGTAAGAGGTAAATTGGTCGCTACCAGGCTGGATGAGCTTGGCGGTAAGGTCATCAGAGAATTGCTCGACCGCAACCCAAAGGTGACCGACCACATGGTTGAGGATGTCGGTCTTGGCAACGTGCTAGGCAACGCCGAGTTCGTCGATATGGGCCGCGTGGCAAGGATGGCCGGGCTCCCTCCGGAAACATCGACTTTCAACTCCAACCGGCAGTGCGGTTCCAGTATGGAGACCCTCCACCGGATCGCCCAAGCCATTATGATCGGCACGATCGACTGCGGAATCGCCTTGGGAGCGGAGCGGATGGCTCGGACCATCCCCGGTGATGAGGGCCCGTTCACCCGTATCACGGAACCCACGCCCATCACGTTCACCAAGTCTCAAAGGGATATGGCGCCGGATCACAGCGATCACTTCTCAGTACCGTTCCCAGACTTCATCCTGGATTCACCGCCCAAGGTTTCCATGCTGCAGACCGCCCAAAACGTGGCAGAGGTCTACGGACTCTCCCGCACCGACTTGGACGAATACGCGGTCCCCAGTCACCAGAAGGCTGCTGCCGCCTATGAAGCAGGAAAGTTCAACGACGAGATCGTGGCTCTGGAAGTAGAGCAACCGGTGTTCGACGACCAGGGTGCCTGGCTGCCCGACGAGATTGGCCCCACCATCACCTTTGACCAGGATGAGTGCATCAGGCCCGGGACCAACTTTGAAGCCCTGATGAACCTCAATGCCATTCCGGGTGTGGTCAGCTACGGTGGCAGCGAGATCGTCATCACTCCCGGAAACTCTTCGCCCACCAATGACGGCGTCAGCGCCATCCTCGTGATGAGTGAAGAGAAAGCCTTGGCTTTGGGTCTGGAGCCGTTGGTCCGCATAATCGGGTTCGGCGTCGCTGGTGTGAAGCCCCAGTTGATGGGTCTTGGGCCCGTTCCAGCCACCAACAAAGCCATGAAGTATGCCGGACTGACCATGGATCAGATCGATCGGGTGGAGTTTAATGAGGCCTTTGCCGCTCAGATCATCCCCAGTGCCCGGGAATTGGGAATCCCCATGGAGAAGCTGAACGTTAACGGTGGCGCGTTGGCCATCGGACACCCTCTCGGTGCCACCGGCGGACGCTTGGTCCTGTCTCTAGCCCATGAGCTGCGACGCTCCAACTCCAAATACGGCCTGGCCACCCAGTGCATTGGCGCTGGTATGGGCATCACCACGGTGTTAGAAGCCCTCTAAACCCAAGCAAGCAACGCTGATAGGAATCAAGAAGGCCCTGGAGTAATCTCCAGGGCCTTCTTGATTTACCGCTGCAACGTGGGCTAATCCGGTGGTTGAAGCTTCACGGTTGTTCCTGTCGACGCTGATTCGATCATCGCTTCGATGATCTGGATAGCTATCAGACCATCCCTGCCATTGGCTGCCGGTTCAGTCCCATGCTGTATTGCCTGATTAAAACCCTCGATCTGCCGCTGCATCAGTATAAGGCCGTCCCTGGAGTATGGTACTGAAGTGTTCACCGCTTCGCTCGACACCTCCATGCTCCCTTGCAGCGTGTGGGGAGGATAGGCGTCGTTGAAGACGATCTTGCCGTCACTCCCGGTTAGACACACCGAATTTTCGAAGTTGGGCATGCGGAAACCGCAGGTCACGGTGCCGATGGTGCCGCCGGAGAACCGCAAACAGAGGGTTGCCAGGTTCTCCAATGGCCTTGAGCTATTCTGTCCATCTGTGATGGCGGCTAGCTCAGTGACTTCCTGTCCCAGCATGAAGCGTAACTCGTCGACGCAGTGGATACCCAGTGCCATCATGGCAAAGGCTCCGCCAGTGCTTTCCGGGTCTACCCACCAGTCGCTGTGGCCACTTCGGGGTATGGGGTGGACGTTGCCCCGAACGCCACTGCCGAACTGGGCCTGAGCCAAATCAACGGTGCCAAGCGTTCCCGCTGAGATAAGTTCCTTCGCTTCAATCCTGCCTGGATGTTGGCGCAGCTCGAAGCCGACGCCCAATTTAACGCCGCTGGCCTTGGCGGCTTTGACGACTTCTACACCGTGAGCGGAGTCCAAAGCCAGGGGTTTCTCCATCAGGACGTGTTTGCCTGACCGGAGAGCCTGGATCGCGTGGGGAGCGTGCAGATGGTTCCGGTTGGCGATGTACACTGCGTCCACTCTGGAATCGCCGAGCACGGCCTCAACGGAGTCGTAACCAACCTGAGCGCCATGCTTGGCCGCAAATTCCTCGGCCCTTGCGGAATCCCGGCTCATCACTGCGATGAGTTCACTGTCATCCGTCAGATTCATTGCCGGAGCAATCTTCTCGTCTGGAAACCCACCGGTACCTAAAATGGCCCAACCAACGCTCAAAACATCGACTCCCAGATCAAGTCTTAATCACCTCGGTGCCACCGAGAATGATGATGATGCACCATAACACAGCCGTAACGGACGTAATTCAGATACATGTCCGATGCCGATCCTTCGACGGGCTCAGGACGAACGGTGGGGTCTGGCTAACAAGCAATTACAACTCGGCACATGGGGTATACTCTGACGGTCTCGGAAGAACCCGATTGTTCAGGAGTTGACCCATGGCCCCGACTAAACCCGCTGGCGTGCTTGATGGTGTCCGTATCTTGGAATTGGCCCGCTGGCAGGCGGCTCCCAGGGGCGGCATGATCCTTAGGGACATGGGCGCCGAGGTCATCAAGCTGGAATGGAGCAAGTCCAGCGATCTCAGAAACTCCGGGCCGTTTGTCGGGGACATGAGCGTTCAGTTTGCCGCCTACAACCGAGGCAAAAAGAGCGTCACCCTGAACACCCGCCACTCCGAGGGCAAAGATCTGTTCTTCAAACTGCTGGAAGTCTCAGATGTGGTACTGGAGAACTTCCGACCCGGCACCATGGATAAGATGGGGTTCAGCTACGAGAAGTTGTGTGAGGTAAACCCAGGTATCATCCTGGCTTCAGTCTCGGGATTCGGTCAGTACGGGCCGTACCGTGACCGTCAGTGCTTTGACCCCATCATTCAGGCCATGAGCGGCATCGGGCACCAGACCGGCCGCGGCTTCGACCAGCCGGTCATGGCGGAAGGGCCGATCATGGACCGCACTGCCGCCTTGCACGCCACAATCGGCATCCTGGGCGCGCTCCGCTACCGGGACCGCACCGGAGAGGGGCAGTGGCTGGAAGTCGCCATGCTGGACGGCGGCATCACCTTGGAGGAAGTGGCCCTGGCCATGTGCCACGAGACCGGTACCAACGATTTCACTCGTGCCGGTTCGTTCATCAAATGTAAGGACGGCTACGTGTCCACTGGTGCAGCCCGCGCCGGAATGTGGGAGCGGATGCTGAAGATAATGGGCTACGATGAATTGTCCGACGACCCAGAATTCGCTGCACCGATGTTCGCCACCGACAAAGCAGAGATACGCATGGAGTTGCTGCATCTGTGGTGCGAAGAAAGGACCACCAAAGAGGTTGAGACCGCGCTGGTTGGAGCAGATATCCCGGTTGGTCCAGCCCTGAGCATCCCCGAAGTGTTGGCGGATAAACACCTCTGGGAACGGGGGGTCATGATGGAAGAGGAACTGCCGGAGGGTAAGAAGATACTGGTGCCAGGACCCACCATCATCAAGTACTCCAAGACACCCACCACCGCCGGCCCGATTCCCGGCTATGGTGAGCACAATTCAGAGATATATTCCGGAGTGCTGGGTCTGGATGACCAGGAGATGTCCCGCCTGGTGGCAGAGGGTGTGATCACCTAACCCCCTGCCACGCTTTAAACCAGTCTTAGTCAGCCGTTTCTGACCACCAGAACCGGGTCGCCTGAATGGCGTACCACCCGGTCGGTGACGCTCCCCAGCGTCCACCGGGCCGGTCCTGATCGACCATGGGTGGTCATAGCCACCATGTTGTCCGGAGTCTCCAAGGCCAGGTCTACGATGACTTCATCAGCCGGGCCACGGATGATCCGGTGGTCGACAGACGCAACGCCTTGCTTGTGCAGCTTGTCTTCCAAGCCTTTCATGTAATCGATGGCCTGGTTGCCGATCTCCTTGGCCATGGACTCGAAGCTCTGGAAGTGCAATCCCGCGGTGCCCTCTACCTTGTTGTAGCCAGTGACGGCGCCGAATTCTTCTGCGGTGGCAGTGGCGCGCAGCAGGGTTACCTTAAGGTTCAGGGCGCTGGCTAGAGCCGCAACGTGGGGGATGACCTCTTCACCAAGACCTGAACCGTCCACTGGGACGATGATCGTCTCCAGGTCCGTGTCTCCTGCTTCCTCGCCTTTGCCGCGAGCACGGACGATCAACATCGGGTTCTTGGTGTGGTGCAATACCTTGTCTGTCACGCTGCCCATCAACCACCGTGTCACGCCTGATCGACCGTGTGTCGACATGGCGATAAGCGAGTTGGGAGACTTCTCCGCCGCTTCGATGATGTAGGCCGTGGCGTCGCCCTCGTAGGCCTCGCATGTAACCTCAGCGCCTGGAGTCCTCCGTTTGACGCTGTTCAGGTAATCGATGGCCTCATCGCGGACGCCCGCGGTGATGGAGCTCCTATAGAGGCCATGGACCGGGTCTGCCAATTCCTCGGAAACTGTGTGTAACACCTGCATCAGGTGAATCGGAATTCCCATTCCCAAGCTAATCCGTGATGCAAAGGGTAATACCTGCTCAGCCAGGGGAGAGCCGTCCAAGGGTACAAGGACACTTTCGTACATGATCTTCCTCCAATAGCGACGGGAACATGGATGAACAAAATCACCGGCAAATGATAAACAACCAACCGCACTTCGATTGTATTGCAGTCGATAGAGACGCCACATGAGCCGTCCGGCCCGTCTTTTTTGGCCAACAGGCGGTCAACTAAGGGACATATTCCGCGATTGTTGGATCATTTGGATCCCCGGGGTATTTCGGTTGAGGGGTTTGTGGAAACTTCTGAATCTGGGCCGAGTAGTGGTAGACTCTCCGCCAGACGACTGGATTCTGTTCAACCGGCATCCAATGATGCCGACCCAAGATTGGAGGACGGCAATGGCACGATTACCCGTAGTTACTAGTGATATGGTCCCTGAGGAATTCCGTGAGGCATTCGCTGAGGTCACGGCGCCAGCCGGTGGCTCAATCACCGGCGGCCCCGGCTCCTTCACCATCAACAGCCCTGAGATGGCCAAAAGACGCAACCACCTGACGAGCTATCTTCGCTATGAGACCCAATTTCCTAGGCGGATACTGGAATTGGCGATTATCAACACCGCTAGGGCCATGGACTGCCCATACGTTTGGAATGCCCACGCCCCTGCAGCTCGCAAAGAGGGCGTCTCAGACGCCTTGGTAGACGCCATCAGGGACCGGAAGCCCCTACCGAGCATGCCTGCCGATGAACAGGCGATCATCAACTACGGCAACGAGTTCTTCGCCAACCACAAGGTGAGTCAGCTGACCTTTGATGAAGCCCTGAAGCAGTTTGGCGCCCAGTACCTGGTGGAATTGACCACCCTGATGGGGCACTACGCTCAAACGTCATTCTACTTGAACGCCTTTGAAGCTGAACTTCCAGACGACGTAACGGAGCCGGTGCTTCCCGTCTAGGGCTACTACACCCTCCCCATCTGTCATTCTGGGGTCCCGACACTGGCGGGAAAGAATCTCGTTGCTTGTGGGACAACACAGAGCAAGAACAAAGAAACACTTCGCTTCACTCAGGGTGACATTGGGGAAGCAAACCATATTCGAGCGATACAGCGATACCATGACCATGACTAACGACAACCACCCATTAGTGGAGAGCCTGCGTCAGATGGCTGAATTGGGTGAGGAATATGACCTTCCTATACGCAAGCCCGGAGAGGATGGCTGGCTCAGCGCGTCAAGCCTGTTCCAGGAAGACGACCAGCGTCTGGCTGAAATCGTTGCTGGCTACGGGCGTGGGTTCCTTGGGACGGAGAACCGCCACCTGGCAGCGTCTGCCTTCATCATCGCCTACCTGACCCGCCTGGTATTTCCCCTGCTGGGGCAGTACGTTATTAATCGTCGTGTCATCGATGTTTCATTGGACAACCTGGAATTCCACACCAACGGCCAACGGTTCGATGGAACGGCGCTTCGTCGTCCATTGTTCGCGGTCCTCCCAGAGGACTCTGCTGCTGGCCACCCAGACGCCGAGGTTGTTCCAGACGAAGCCGCCCTATACACCAGGCTCAAACAACAGCTATTTGACGCCAATTTTGGTCTGGTGATTCCGTCGCTTGCCAGGGCAGCCGGAGCAAGTCCCAAAGTGTCTTGGAATGCAGTGGCCGCATCATGTGCGCAGGTCTTCTACTGGCTGTACGAACTGACCGACGAGAAAGAAAGGGTAATGCAGCAAGCAGAGGCCTTCTTTGACGACCCCGCATCTCCCATGTACCGAGAGGTCCGGATGGCGTTGATAGAACACCAGGGCAAAGAAGGTTACTTCGCCAGGCGTGCCGGATGCTGCCTCTTCTGGAAGGTGAGAGAGCAGGACGTGTATTGCTCCGGTTGCATTCTACTGCCCGACGAAGAACAGGACATCAGGTTCAAACAACTGCTAGTTAGCCAGCCATAACCGCTCGGACTGGAATACTGGCGAAAGAAAAGACGGGGCAGATTTGATTCTGCCCCGTCTTTTCTTTTGCTTACTTTGGAGTGCCGCTAATAGCTAACCGGTTGTTGATACCGTTCGGCTTTCCCCTGAGGCTAGCCTGATGCAATCGATCAGCTTATGCATGTCCACCGCGGTTTCAAAGTCGGGGTAGTTTGCTGCATTACCACGGATGGCTTCGCCGAACTGGTAGTACATTTGGCCCACGTTCATGGGCGAACCAGAAGGCATACCCTCAAGCACGGTTGTCAGGCTGGCAGGTACCTCAATGTCTTCCAGCTTGTCGTTGCCCTGGGCTCCTTGGAGGAAGACGTCGCCGATCTGGGGTGAGTCGTCACCTGTTGCGACCAGGGTTCCCTTGCGGCCGTAGATCTCCATGACGTAGCCACTACCGGCCCACGGGTTAACGGCGACGTGCACCGAGACCACAGCGCCGTTGGTCAGGCGTCCGTTGACCAGAATGTTGTCGGGAGAGGTCACGTCCTTCATAACCTGGGTGTCAGTCTCGTACCACTGGTCGACCTGGGTGGAGATGACGGAGGAGACTTCGCTAAATTCTCCGGCCACGAACCGTAGGGCATCTATGGAATGGCCGGCGGCGATGGTCAGGGTGTTTGCGCCCAGTTCCACGTCCCGCTGCCAGGTGCGGCCAGAGACCCTTTCCA
>PCAH01000057.1 GCA_002730485.1 Dehalococcoidia bacterium
ATGGGCAGATCAGCATCGCAGCAGTGCTACAGCGGGACACACACCCAGAGAGCGAAAGTGCGGAGATTGTGATCACCACCCATCCGGCACGGGAAGAGTCCATGCAAAAAGCGTTGCAGGCGATGGCCGACGTTCCCCAGGTGAAAAAAGTCAGCAATACCCTTCGGATAGAAGAGTAATACATACCAAATCAACTGCTTTCAAAATTAAGAGTAAGACGTAATAACAGTCAAAAATTCTCTACCGGTACAATGGCTGGGAAATAGGAGAATCAGGTAAACATATGGGTGTAGGGGTATTAAATAGCTACCCGGATCTGCTTCCGGTGACAAGCGCCACCCCCATGATAACGATGGGAGAGGGCGATACTCCCTTGGTCAAGTCCAACCGGTTGGGTCGGGACCTTGGCTGTTCAGAGTTGTATTTCAAGCTGGAAGGCTGCAACCCCACCGGCTCCTTCAAAGACCGTGGCATGGTGATGGCCATTGCCAAGGCCCTGGAAGAGGGCACCAAGGCCATCATGTGCGCATCCACAGGAAATACCAGCGCATCGGCCGCTGCGTTCGGTGCCTACTGTGAGATACCCACCTTTGTCCTGATTCCAAAGGGTGAGGTGGCTATGGGCAAGCTGGCCCAGGCCATGATCTACGGCGCCAAGGTCATAATGATCAACGGCAACTTTGACGTTGCTCTGGGTATGGTCAGAGAGTTCACAGAACGGAACGATGTCACTCTAGTCAACTCAGTGAACCCCCACCGGATAGAAGGCCAGAAAACCGCTGCGTTCGAGATCGTGGATAAATTGGGCGACGCCCCAGACATGCTGTTCATTCCCGTTGGCAACGCTGGTAATATCACCGCGTACTGGAAAGGCTTCCGGGAATACCAGGATCTGGGCCGCAGTCAGACCCTCCCCAGGATGATGGGCTTCCAGGCTGAAGGAGCCGCTCCAATAGTCAGGGGAGAGGTCGTAGCCAGGCCCCACACCATCGCCTCAGCTATACGCATCGGCAACCCTGCCACCTGGAACGGAGCTCTTGAAGCTAGAGACGGCTCAGGCGGCGTGATCGATGCCGTATCCGATGACGAGATACTAGATGCCTATCGACTTTTGGCAAACAAAGAGGGTATCTTCTGCGAGCCCGCTTCGGCAGCCTCGTTTGCTGGGCTGATGAAGATGCATCGCCAGGGTATGGACCTGCACGACAAACGCATCGTTTGTATCTGCACCGGTAACGGACTTAAGGACCCTGACCTAGCCGTGAGCAGTTCCGGCGGACAGACCATCGAAGTCCCCGCAAACATTGAAGCCCTAGAGGCTGCTACCCTGGGATTCGGCAGTTAAGGGGAACTGAAACGGTTCAGCAGCAACGCATAAAAGAGGCAGTGGCTGAATTATTGGCCGCCATCGGCGACGACCCGACCCGTGAGGGACTGCTAGATACCCCCGACCGGGTCGCTCGTATGTATGAGGGCCTGTTTTCTGGTATCGGTGTCAACACAGATGATGCCATCGATACCGTATTTGAAGCTGAGAGCCAGGACCCGGTGATCGTCAGAGGTCTTGGTTTCTATTCGGTGTGTGAACATCACCTATTGCCATTCTTTGGTGAAGCACGGATGGGTTACATCCCCAGCGGAAAGATCGCCGGCATCAGCAAACTTGCCAGAGCATTGGAAGTCTCGGCGCACCGCCCACAGGTCCAAGAACGTCTAACGGCGGATGTGGCAAACGCCATATTCAACGTCCTCCAACCAGATGGGGTGGTGGTTGAATTGGAAGCTGAGCATCTGTGCATGGCCATGCGGGGCGTAAAGAAACCAGGGACCCGGGTACTTACATCAGCAACTCGCGGCGAATTCAAGAATTATCCATCAGGGCGGGAAGGCCTCCTAGCGCTGATGCACAGTAGCTAGCCCTAGGGCCAGCAGTCGAATACGGCAGGTAGACAGTGGCAAATACACCTATCACATCGTTTCAAGAGATTGAAAATGAATGGGAATCAGTCCTCAGGGACAGCCCTGCAGACACACTCTTTCTAACCTCCCAGTGGCAGAAAGTATGGTGGGATACCTTTGGTGATGACCACACGATGGTCGGTTTCACCTACCCCGCGTCAAATGAAGTGGCCGCCATTGCCTCACTGGCCAAGTCTGGAGACACCGTGTCATTTATGGGGAGTGAAGACACATTTGACTACAACGATTTCCTGATCAGGCCCGGATATGAAGAGGGCTTCTACCAAACCCTCCTGGAATGCATGGAAGAACAGGAATTCAGCATGCTGCGGTTGGTCTCTCTTAGAGAGAGCTCTCCAACATTAGAGATGCTTCCAGACATGGCCCGCAAACTTGGCTACACGGTGGAAGTGGAAGAAGAAGACGTAACCTCAGGCATCGGGCTGCCTGGCACCTGGGATGAATACCTGGGTCTGCTAAACAAGAAAGACCGGCACGAACTCCGTAGAAAGATACGGAGGATGGATTCTCAGACAGATTGGAAATGGTACAGCGTAACCGATCCCGCTGAAGTCAAAGAACGCCTGGGTGAATTCATAAAGTTGATGCGTCAGAGTCGGGCGGACAAAGATGAATTCATGACACCGGAACGGGAACGTTTCTTCTACAATATCACCCAGCGGATGTCAGAACTTGGTTTGCTTCAGCTCTACTTCCTAGACATGGACGGCACAACGGTGGCCACCAGCCTATGCTTTGACTACGGGGGCTCTCGCCTGTTATACAATAGCGGCTACGATCCCGAATATGCCTATTACAGCGTGGGATTGCTGCTCAACGCAATGTGTCTGAAGGACGCCATCGAACGGGGACTGACTTATTTCGATTTCCTGCGTGGTCCAGAGCCGTATAAAGCGCATCTGGGCGGCCAGCAGAGGAACCTATATCAAATGGTGGTAACCAAGAGTTGAGCGTGGAGCGAGCGGCATTCATAACTCTCCACGCCTGTCCCCTGGCGGCACCCGGACAGGGTAAGTCGGGCGGCATGAACGTGTATGTCCGGCAGTTGGCCTCCGCATTGGGCGAAATGGGCATGAAGATAGACATCTTCACCCGTGAACATTCCGACGTTGCCAACCGAATCGAGGACATCGGACCAAACGTCCGAGTGATCCACCTAAAGGCCGGAGAACCGGACGCACATCTGGAAGACCTCTACGCCCTGCTCCCGGATTTCCTTGATGAGCTGAACAAGTTCCGAGAAGAAGAGGGACTTGAATATGACGTCGTCCATTCCCATTATTGGCTGTCTTCATGGGTGGGCCGAGAATTATCCCAGGCATTGGAAATTCCGCACGTTGTCACATTCCACACTCTGAGCCTGATTAAGATGCAATCTCGGGCCGGAGAGGTCGAGCAGGCTGAAAGGTCGGTGGTTGAAACCGAGGTCATTGCCACCGCTGACCGTATCATCGCCTTCAGTCCCCACGAACGAGATGCCATGGCCCGGTTGTATGACGCAGATGCCAACAAGATCACATTGGTGCCGTGCGGAGTTGACCTGGATGTGTTCCGGCCGTTGAATCAAAAGACCGTTCGCTCGTCCCTTGGGCTGAACGGCGAAAAGATCCTGCTGTACGTTGGCCGCGTTGAGCCGATCAAGGGCCTTGACCTGCTCGTTGAAACCGCCGCTCAGATGGACTCAGAAGAAGGAGTCCGGATGATGGTGGTCGGGGCCGATGTCAACGGTGATCGGGAGATGGACCGGGTAAGACAACTGGCCAGGGAAAAGGACCTGGAAGACAAGATCGATTTTGTTGGTCAGGTAGACCATGACGATCTACCCCTGTACTACAACGCTGCCGATGTCTGCGTGGTGCCGTCTTACTACGAAAGTTTCGGGCTGGTTGCGCTGGAATCCATGGCCTGCGGCACTCCGGTGGTCGCCACCAGGGTTGGCGGTCTTTCGACGATCATCCACCATGGTAGTACCGGTTATCTCAAATCCTGGCGCTGCCCGGAAGCGTTTGCCAACTCTGTGGAGATGATTATCTCCAGTGACGGTCTCCAGCAGAGCATGGGCGAGGCCGCCCGCAAGCGCGCCGAGGGTATGGGCTGGGATAACGTCGCCGCTTTGATGTGGGATGAGTACATCACATTGACCGGAAACACGGCAAACGGCGATAATGAAAGTTGATTGGTCTGGGTTTCCAGGCTGACAATCGGTAACTTACTTCGTGTTTACCTCTAACGTGACTCTGATTCGCAGAGTACGTTTTATCTGATTCTGTCTTGCGATGATTGGTGGCTGATCCGAAGGCCCGACCATTTTCTCGGAGTAGACTTTGACCCCAGAACCTCGTCAACCGGGCCCCCACCGCCTGCCCCTAGGACCCTTCCGTCGGCCATTACGTCACGTGCAGCGGACCGTAGGCGCGGGCATACTGGTAATCATGCCCATCGGCATCACCGTGCTGGTCCTGAAGTTCTTTTTTGACCTCTTAGACCCAATATTGAAGCCGGCCACAGACCTGATTCCCGGAAGTTCTGTGACCGGTGCTGGCATGGTCGCCTTGATAATACTGGTCTACCTGCTGGGTCTCTTCGCTGCATTGGTCGTGGGGCGTCGCCTCATCGGATTTGGGCACCGGATGATGGAGTTGATACCGGTGGTGAAGGGGATCTACGGAACGACCCGTATGGCCATAGAGATACTTTCCCATTCCAGGAACGGCCATAGCCATGAGGATCCTGAAGACGAGTACACGGGTGTGGTCTTGATCGATTTCCCAAGGCCGGGAATAAAATCAATCGGGCTGATCACATCGAGCATGTTGGACACCGATGGGGACGAGGTACTATCGATTTACGTACCGACTACACCAATCCCATCGTCCGGTTTCTTGGTAATCGCCAAGGCATCTGAAGTGGTACGGACGGAAATGAGCGTGGAAGATGCCATGAGGGTGGTTATTTCCGGAGGAATTCACTTGGACGCCGTGTTCCATTCGGCTGGTTTTCAGATGCCAGGTAGATCAAGCTCGAACCAGTGACGCTCGCCCATCTTCTTGAATCCGGTGGAAGTGTAAAGCCGGATCGCCGCGTCGTTGTTGCCATCGACTTCCAAACCGACTTCAACCAACCCAATGGAACGTAGATACCGCATCCCTGCGTGTAATACGTGTCGGCTGACTCCCTTGCCTCGGTAATCGGGAACCACCCCGATCATCCCAATTATCCCCCGGGGGCCGTTATCGCCCGGGACCTTCACCGTCCAACAATATCCGGCAGGCCGATCACCCTCCAACAAGAACAGGATTCCTGCTTTGGAAGTGTTGGGCATGTGAGTCCGGTACTCGATCTGCTCATCGGTGTTTGGACAAAATCCCCAACTGCCGGTGAAGGCGTCATTCTGGACCTTGCTCAGTAGGGGAGTGTCTCCGTCCTGAAAAGATCGCACGGAATACCCTGGTGGTAGGTCGGCTTCTGGTGCCGCGTTTTCATTCCAGAGCATGTCCAAATAAGTGCGAACCTGGGAAAACCCGAGCTGTTCCAGGAGTTTGCCCCGCCCGGTATCTGGGTTCACACAGACGTGGGCCACCCTGAGCCGCTCCGCTTTTGCCACGGCTACCGCGCGCCGCAGCAATTCCAGTTCTTCAGACCCACCCGACAATTCGGGCGCGGTCATCACTTCAATGACTGATCGGCTGATGGGAAACTCACGGAACACCAGGGCAACGCCAGTTATTCGGCCATCCTGTTCCATGACGAGGCAGTTCTCTGTGGGTTCGAGTCCAGGTTGTCCCAGAACACCTTGAAACGTGCTGCGGCAGAGTTCGTGGAGTTCGCTATTGGAGCTATTCTGGGAAGCGACGAAGTCAGCGAGAGCGGTATTGTGGTTGTTTGTGTAGTTAACGACTGGCAATGGGGACTTCCAGGCTGGTAAACTCTGAAACTGAGCTTGCGAAGGTCACACTGGCGGATTTCGGCGTTGCTGCTTGCGGTAGACGCAAAATCCCAAGCCCCAACAGAGTCAAATCCGTGCTTGGAATCGGGTGCGGTGAGCTTGGCAGATTGTAGCAGAGTATACTGCCGCAAACAACGCTCAACGATACTGTTGATATCATGGTAATCCTCATTGAAACAACCCATTCATGGCTGAAGAAATTTAGCCAAGTTTCGATTACCGTAACTGCAAACTCGAACGTCTTGATACCATGTTCCTGGCCAAGAATGAATATGGCTGGTGCTGGTGTCAGAAAACCCAGGAGGCCCGGAACGGATGCCCGAACAAATGGATGAATCCCCCAAGAAAGTTCTGGTGATAACACCCCATCCCGACGACGCCGATTTCTGGTGTTCCGGGACCATCGCCAAATGGCTTGGAGACGGTGCGACTGTGCGCTATGTACTGTGCACCGATGGCGGCAAAGGAACCACCGATCCCAACATTTCTTCGGCGGACCTCTCGAAGATTCGGGAACAGGAACAGGCCGACGCTGTTGAGGCCCTGGGAGTTCAGGAACTGGTGTTGCTGCATCATCCAGACGGCTCCCTTGAAGATGATGATGAGTTCCGCCGGGAGTTGGTCAGGCAGATTAGACAGGTTCAGCCGGACGTTGTCCTGTGCCCAGAACCGTACCGGAAGAACTTGGCCTGGCACCGAGACCATCGGATAGCCGGCCAGGTTGCATTGGATGCCGTCTTTCCCTGCGCCCGTGACCACCTGCACTTTGTGGAACTGTGGCGGGATGAGGGCCTGGAGCCCCACAAGACCCCGACGATGCTGTTCTGGGGCACCGAGAACGCCGATACCACCATCGATATCACCGAGTCACTGGAGACCAAGATCAAAGCGGTGGCAGCCCACAAGAGTCAGATGGACGGCCGGAATCCCAAGGAGATAGAGGATTACGTCCGCCAGCGCGCTAAGGTTGAAGAAGGCGGCTCCGGCATGGAATACATCGAAGAATTCCGGAAAATCACTTTCCGGGTTTAACCCCAGGCGATTGGGGGACTAAAGAGCTGCGTCGCCTGGGTCTTGCAACAGGGCCGGACGCAGCAGAGGGAGCGCCGGGCCGCCAAATGATAACAGCCGGTCATGGAACCCTTTGAGGGTGTAGGCGCTTCCCTGTTCCCTTTGGTAGTCTTCCCTCAGTTTGAGAATCATCAATTTGCCCAGGGTGTAGTTCAGGTACCCTGGGTCAAACGTCCCCCGCAACGCCTCCCGCTTTGCTGGCAACTCTGCCATGTAGGCGTTCTCCATGAAGAACCTGGTAGCTTCATCCAAGGTCATGTCCTCGGTATGCATCCTGAGGGAGCACATATACCGGCAATTGCGTACCAACGCCTCAAGCAGTTGTGTCAGCAGCAACCTGTCCTGGTCCTCTCCGTATTTGGTCTCCAACATCATCTGCTCGGTATAGTGCGCCCACCCTTCGGTGAATGAATAGGCCGTGGCCACGCGGTTGACCAACGGCAGTTCTTCTCCGTAGCGATTGTGCAGATGATGGACAAAGTGTCCTGGGTATACCTCATGGATGGAGATGATCTTGAGGGTGTCATAGTTGAAATTGGAGAGCCATTCTTTCCTCTGTCTGGTGTCCCATTCGTCTTCCACGGGAGTCACGTAGTAGAAGGACTCGGTGGCCTTGGTCTCCAGGGCGCCTGCGCTGTCCATGGCCGCAAAGGCGTAGCGCATGTAGGTAGGCGTCTCGATCACCTGGCAGCGATCCTCTGAGGGCACGCTGATTAGATCAAAGTCGATCAGCGACTGTCGAATCTCTTCCAGCATGTTCCTCGTTTCTGGGATCAGGTCCTGGGCCTGGGGATGATTGCGTCCAATCTCTTCCACGATCTCCGGAACTGGTCGGCCTGGAGCGATGCGCTGGGCCACCTCTTTTATTCGGGCTAGGTTATCTTCCAGGTTTGCCTGTCCGATAGCCGAGATTTGGCTTAGAGGAGCATCTAGGCCCTCTCCAGTGGCCAACATACCCGAATAAAGCTTTGACCCGATGGCAAAACCCTCCGGGCCACCGGCGCCGCGGGCCTTTAGTCGTTCGGCGAACCCATCCAGTGCTGTAGCCGCGGTCTCCCGTGCATTGTTGAACTCTGCGACGATTTCGGAGTCCTTGACGCCTTGCGCCGCGTCTTCTAGGTCCGCCCGGTAGAATCGAGCCATACCGGAGTAACTCTCCACGCTCATATCCACCACGTGAGAAGAAAGCTTGTCTGAAAGGGCCATGTCTAAGACGTCCAAGAAATCGGGAGCTTGTTTCATCGCTTCCGTGGCAGATCGTAGGCGGTCTTCAATGGGAGCGTAGTCACGGCGGATGTACCCGCTGACGTTCAAGTACCCAGAGTGGCGCATCGGGTTGTTTTCCAGCGGTTTAAGGTCGTTGAAGATGAATAGTTCGCGGCGCAGGAACAACTCCATCATCTGGTAGCTCATCTTGCCTGACTCATCCAGGCTATCCACGTTCAATGACTGGAGTTCGGTGAGACCGCGCTGCAACTCTGCCTCTCTTCGGTAGGTCTGTGACGGAGAGAGATCCGGCAGTTTGCCATCGTATTGATGCTGGCCGATCCGTGATCCGGCGGTGGGATAGAAATCCCAATGCTCCTTGATCAGCTTTTGGGACAACTCGTTGAATGCTGAACTCATGTCTGACTGCGCCATGATGCTCCTTAAATCAAAAAGGCGGCCCATATATCGGGCCGCCTTTGCTCACTGGTTGTTATCAGCGCTTAGAGCAGGGTCTCGCTGATCTGGAACGTGGGCTTGATGTCGGTGTAGTTGGGGAGGTCACCCATGATTGCACCGGCGTGGGTGGTGAATGCCGCGTGGACTTCTTCGACGGTGTTGAAATAGAGGTGCCCGACGGCTACAAAAGGAGCGGGAGCGTTGGGGTCGGTTCCGGACACGCCTTTCTCCATCTCACCGTTCACCAGGCCCATGGGGCCAAGGAGGCTTTGTACCAGGTTGAGGTGGGTGGTGGTCCAATACCCATGGTCGAATTTCTTGCCCTCTTCATTTGGATATAAGACGGATACTTTAATCATGCGCCGGCTCCTGATTCATTGAAACGATTTGACTTGCCCCGAAACGGGACAGTTAGCCCAGTGTACTAGGCGTGGTGGCGCCTGGCAATGCCGGACCGTCGCATCGTTCATATTGGCTGACAAGAAGGGGCGGATCCTTCTGATACAATGAACCGGCCGCGAGAGCGAGCCTGGGAAATCCACTATACTGGCATCCTCGTATTCGAAAAGATATGTTTCAAAAATCATCGGTCCTACGCCTGGTAAACTCCCGTGTCTTGGGTTTAATCGCTGTTTTCCTGACTCTATTGGCCTTTGTCGCCTGTTCCAGTTCTTCTGACTCTGAAAACTCCAGTGATGAAACTGCCGACGGATTGGCATTGGTCTGGGAAGCCTGGGATCAGATGAGCGAGAAGTATGCCAGCTCTGAGCCCCTCGATTTTGACTCTGTTGTTTCAGGTGCTATGGGCAGCCTTATGGCGCGAGTCGATGTTGAGTCGTACCCGTTTCTCACGGAGATAGGACGCATGCGCGGCCAACCACCGTCCCACGTCCCCGGTGAGCTGGTTGACCTGTGGCGGGCGGTTGCCAAACATCAGGCTTCAGACCCAGACTTTGACCCTTCAACCATCGCAAAAGCGGCGGTGGCTGGGTTATTAGATGGCCTTGGTGACTCATCTGCAGTGTACTTGGATGCCGAGCAATATCCTTTGGCCAAGGAGAGCTTGGCCGAAGGAATGGAAGGCAGTTACCTGGGCATCGGCTCCAGGGTGGTGGAACAGAACGGCCAGATAGTCTTGTTCCCCTTTGCGGGTTCACCTTCAGAGTCTGCCGGAATCCTACCTGGAGACATCCTGATGACCGTGGCCGGAGAATCGGTGCTTGGCCAGGACGTCCAGGAGATCGTCGACCGGGTGGCCGGGCCAAAGGGCACGAAAGTAGTCTTGGAGGTCATCAGGGCCGGAGAAAGTCTGCCCGTCGCGGTGGAGGTTTTCCGGGGCGATGTTGAGCTACAATCGGTGGCCAGCCAGCTGATTCCAGGCGGGGTGGGTTATCTTCGGATATCCAGGTTCCGCGACAACACCGGGGAGCAGGTATTTTCCGCGCTGGAAGACTTGAACCAGTTTGACCTGTTGGCCTTGGTGGTTGATCTAAGAACCAACCCCGGAGGTTCTCCAGAAGCTGCTGTGGAGACGGCCAGCCAGTTCTTGCCCGACGGCACGGTCTATGGCTACGTAGAGGATAAAGACGGCAATCGGACCGAGATCACCACTGGACCAAATGAGAATCGGTTGGCTCTGGACGACCTTCTAATTGCGGTGTTGGTCAATGGCCAAACGGCGCGTGAAGCGGAGACTCTTGCTGTAGCCCTTCAGGAGTCTGAGCGAGCCACCTTGTTTGGGATGCCGACTAGGGGTGACGCGTCAGGTTATGAATTTGTGGAACTGAGTGACGGCTCTGCCATGTATATTCCGGTATCGCGGCGGTACTCTCCATCGGGCAACCTTGTGGTCCAAAGCGGATTGGTGCCAAATGTGGAGGTTGAATCCGTACCAGAGGAAGAAGGATACGGTGGAGAAAGCCAGTTCAATCGCGCCTACGAATTCCTGGATGGTCAGTTGCCGCCGTTCCGGTAGATCGACTGGGGCAGCATGTTCGGCTTAGAAACTAAAAAGGCCACTCCCATCGGGAGTGGCCTTTTTATTACTTGGCTTATGCCAGGAGCTTTGGTTAGGCGAATTCAACCACGGCGCCCGCTTCTTCCAGCTTGGCCTTGATATCGTCGGCTTCGTCCTTGGCAACGCCTTCCTTGATGGCGGTGGGAGCGGACTCAACCAACTCTTTGGCCTCGCGTAGTCCAAGGGAAGTGACCTCACGTACAGCCTTAATGACGTTGATCTTGTTGGGACCGATGTCTTTCAGGCTGACGGCGAAGGAATCCTGGTCTTCGGAGGCTGCGGCGGCTCCGCCCTCAGCGGGTGCTCCACCGGCGGCGGGTGCG
>PCAH01000058.1 GCA_002730485.1 Dehalococcoidia bacterium
GGGTGGGATTATAGAAGGGGGCCGGAATAGGTGTCAATATGAGCGTGATTCGAAGTGGGGCAACTAACAGAGCCTAGGTACACAATCTAGCTGTATTTCAAATTATTGAAAGCCAGAAACGAGGAGACATCCGTCCAAAGACAAACTGTTGGCTTCGCCGAAAATGAGAGACTGCTGTGTAGCTCTAAATTATTTTGCGAGTCGGAGAATCTGTAGATAGCCAACTACTTGTTTTATTTCAGACGTCGATATATCCCAGCCGAATTCCGATTGAGCTACGTCTTGAATCTCATTAACCGTTGATGTGGCATTGTTTTGGTTAGAAAGAATGAAATGCACTTTGCCCGCGACCGAGATTAAGTTCGCATCGTCGCCAACGGAGTCCGAATTTATGAGATCAATTACTTCAAAGAATTTGGCAATTGATTCTTGCCTATGTGAGAAGACTTTAACTCCTGAATCCGTCAGCGAATAGTCGTATCTTCTAGCCTCACCAAACGGACCGGAACTCCCTCCGAGAAAGTGTGGTTGTTCTCTAATCAAATCAGCTTGGACTAGAGCACCAAGTTAGTCGCTCACCTCAGAACTATAGGGACCGTAATAATGGGCTTGAAATCCGAAGTCATCCCCCGATAGTACCGACAGAAAATAGAGTTTCTTCTGTAACAGAGTTCTTCCTTTGACTTCGCCGCTGATCTTTATAGTTCCTAGGGTTGCGTCTTTAATATCCATTTTTACCCACCCACATACCCAAAGATGAGATTCTTGATTTCTTCGGCCAGTTCTTCGGTCGCCTCATTGGATTCTCTAGGCCCAATAACATGCAAACGTTCTGTTGCAGGCATTCCTCCCCTCACCGCACTATCGAATTCGGACATCATCCTCGTTCCGCCATTTGATGTTCTTACGTGAATCGCTTCGGGATCAATCTCTCCGGGGGCCTGATAGGCGGGATTCTTGATAGATTTTTTGTGGATAATAATCTCCCAAGGCGCACAGCCTATCTTCGTTGCTATCTGGCTCTCCATTTTCAAAGTTGCATCATCTGAGAGACTCATCAAATGACTCCGAATAATTGAATCCGAAACATCATACTGATTCAAGCTTATTAAAGCCATTCCTTTGAAAAGACGGCGTTGTCTCAAGCGCCCGAATATGCTTTGGGAATTCGGATACTCGTCCATATTCAGAAATTCCGACAGACGACCATCATCATAGTTCAGATATTGGACCAAAAATTCTTTCGTGCCATCGTAGGCGTATAGTTGCCTGATTTCATCATGACCTTCCTCAATCGATTGTTCCAAGCCACGAACAATCATGACATCTGTAATTGTGCGGATTCGGTGGGCGTAAATCTGCTGAGTCATATGGTGCTTGGCAAGCACGAGCTGTTCAACGGCGAATATACTGTCTTCGCTGATAGCTAAATAGCTCTCTGAACCGGAGAAGATAATTCTGCAAGATTCGATTACTTTATCTAAATCGAAAACGCCATATTTAACTCCGGTGAAATGAGCATCCCGAATTAGATAATCCATTTTGTCGGCATCTAGAGAACTGCTAACAATATCTCTCAATATCTCTTCTGTAATCCCTTGATGAATCCCCTAAAATTATTTTCGAGATCCCGATCTTTTGGTTTGTTGTGAGTAAAGAAGAAATAACTTCCAAATTATTGATAATGTCTACGGTAACTTTCTCATGGATTTTTTCACGAGGCGTTTCCCCAACAGTGGCCTTATCGTAATACTTGCCTAACAAGTAATCTGAGACGTGACTGAACGGACCGTGCCCAATGTCATGCAGCAATGCTGCCAAACGAACGATTTCCACATCTGAATCATCAATTTCGTTCGTAAGGCGAAGGTGATTAAGAAGTCGTCCGGCTATATGCATAGTCCCGAGACTGTGATCAAACCGAGTGTGGACGGCACCAGGGAAAACTAAATCGGCTGCGGCTAGTTGGCGAATTCGACGAAGGCGCTGAAAAGGACCAGTATTGATTAATTCAATTTCTTGGTCAGATAGGCGAATCAAGCCATGGACGGGGTCTCGAAGCTCATTTGGATAATTGAGTGCCATTTAATTACCCTGTACCGAGTTCAATCAGCAGTTCATCACAGATTAATTGATTGTGAACAGTCTATATAGCACGTGCGTTCCTTATTAGTGTTTCGTGTCACAATCACAGTGAAATAACGACTTAAGTCGTTTTACCAGTGACCCTCCGACAGATACCACCCCTCCGGTTTACTGCACTTCAAACTTTCCCGCCTCAATCCATCTCCAGCTTCTCCATTGTCCAGCGGTTCGCACGTAAGGGGGCCGCAGTCTGTGGCAGAGAACAGAATTCAACTGATTATTTCGCATGTAGGTTAAGCATGAGGATTGATTGTTGCCAGGCCTATTTTTTCTGTTCCGACCTATGTTGGCAGATACCGATCACTACCATCGAATTCTTGACACGAAACTGTGCCCGCCATACAATTTCGCCAACTGGAGACGCTCGTTATGAGTGTCCGATTCCCATGCGCCGTCCACGGCTAGGCGCTATACCGTATCCATATAAAAGATAGCCGATTTAGACTCGTCCGATTAAGGAGACCAAAATGCCAGATTATCCTAAGGTTAAGTACAAGGAAGAGGGCATGCGCGAGGGCATGCAGATCGAGGACGCGCAGATTTCAGTTGATGACAAGGTTGAACTGCTGGACATGCTGTCCGAGACAGGCCTACAGCAGATTGTGGTCGGTTCCTTTGTGAGCCCGAAATGGACTCCTCAGATGGAACGTATCGACGAGATCGTAACCCGATTCAGGCCCAAGCCTGGTGTCACCTACACCGCTTTGGCATTGAACTCACGGGGCGTGGAGCGGGCACGGGCCTATTCTCCCCCTCTGACCATCGAGCGTGACGCCTATCCTCGGTTGAACGTCCACATGTGCGACGTATTCGTTCGCCGGAACACCAACCGCTCCCAGATGCAAGAGATGGAGCGCTGGCCCCAGGTCATCGCCCAGGCTCAAGAACTGAACATCAAAGAGGCCGGCATCGGCACCAACGCCAGCTGGGGCTCCAACTTCATGGGTGAATTCCCGGTCGACAACCTCATGACCATGCTCGAGCGACAGCACAGCATGTGGGACGAGGTTGGAATCGACGTCCGCAGCGCTTCCATGGGTGACCCCATGAGCCATTGCACGCCGGCAAAGGTTGAGGAGAGCGTCTACCGGGTCAAAGAAAAGTGGCCAGAGATCAACCACATCCGCCTGCACCTGCACAACGGCCGAAACATGGCCATCGCCTCCGCCTACGCTGCCATGAGGGTCCTAGGCTCTGATGACACCCTGGAGATCGACGGCACCATCGGCGGGTTCGGCGGCTGCCCCTACTGCGGCAACGGCCGCGCCACCGGCATGGCCCCCACCGAAGACATCCTTCACATGATGGAGGACATGGGCATCCCCACCGGAGTGGACATCGACAAGCTGATCGACTGTGTTTGGACCGCCGAGCGGATCATGGGCCGCGAGCTCTATGGTCACGTCTCCAAGGCCGGTCCCCGACCAAAGTCCGTGGAGTCACTCTACGACATCAACGCACCGTTCGTGGAGACCACCGAACAGGCCAAGCACTTCAAGACCGGGCCCGGCGCCTACGAGGGCGGTATCTACCCGTACAGCGAGCCCATCACCAGCCCCTACCGGGACCGGGTGAACGCTGGCGGTACCGCCTACGACGATGCCAACGGCGATTTCCCCTGGAAGCAGGACTGGTTCCCAGCCAAGAGTTAACCGGTTCTTCTAGCCAAGTTTGTTAAAAGCGGCCACCCAAGTAGGGTGGCCGCTTTTTTGTTTTGGGTTGGGATGTGCAGAAGCGTTACCCCCACCCTAACCCTCCCCCGCCCGCGGGGGAGGGGACTTTGTGTTTGGGAAGGGGTTTGGTTTCTATAACTGGAAGCGGATTCCAGAGGGGCTTAATCCCCTCCCCCTCGCAAGGGGGAGGGATAGGGTGGGGGCTCTCTTTCACCACAGCCAACTTTCAACGAAGCACAACACCGGTGGCCCACAAACCCCGTTGAGTGCTACCATGTCGCCACTCGCGTTACAGTCGCGACACTGTGAACCTGACGATAACTAAGGAGCTCCACTTATGGCCACGACCAATCCCACCGACCCGAATGAAATTCGCCTAACCGGTGAGAACTCTTTCATCCGTCTTTCAGACCCTTCCAATAACGAACAGACTACCAGGTCCAGCCACTGGCGTGTGCTCTGGTCGCCGGGCGGCGCCGGGCATGTCTTGTACCTGCAGAGTGATCTCACCGATAGTGAAGTGAGTATCTATTCGGACAACATCGCGCTGGCCCGCTGGCTCCAGGAGGAGATTGAGACCTTCCTCTATCCGGATTTCGCCGACCAGAGCATCCAGGTCTTTGATGCTGAGTTCAACAAGAAGGGCGACGGCACAAACTTCTGGACCGAGACCATCGAGAGTGACGAAGATGTCATTGCCATGACCTGGCACGACTTCATGGAGCCCTACATGCTGGTTGTACCGGCCGGCAGTGCTTCAGGTCGCCCCCACGGTGTCTATAGCTGCTTCATCCCAGCCAGAAAGGCCCAGTTGACCATCAATGGGGAAGTGGCTAGCGGCGTGGTTACCACTGATCGCCGAGGCGATAAGGACAGCAGCTCTGCCTGTCTAGCCTGGTCCGAAACCTGGGTCCGTCCCGCCTAACCTCCACAGGAGGGTTCCGGTTGGCCGGAGTTTGTTGGTGTAGATGTGGTTTGACTGACTCTGGAAGGATTTGAAGACTTCTATTAGTCAGTCTTTGGTATTGATTCGCGACCTAATGAGGGATGGGAATGACTAAACTTGAGCAGGAAGTGGATCAGCTTTTTGATGACTACTTCCGTGATTTTGGCAACCTAGATCTGGATGCCATAGTCGATTATTTCCATCTACCGTGTATGTTCACCACGCCATTCGGGGTGTTTGTCTTCACAACTGCCGCTGAGGTTGACGGTTTCTGGCGTCCCAGGTTTGACGATCTGAGATCGCAGGAGTTCGGTCATACCGAGCGGTCCGAGGCCAGCATCAAGGTCTTGACCGACGACACGGCCATCGCCAGCAGCCTGGCAACCAGGTTCAACAAAGATGGAAAACAGATGGAACGCCGGGGCGCAGCCTTCACCGTCCGCAAAGCCGACGCTGGCTGGAAGATAGTTGCCCTAATCCACCACTCCCCCGACAACGTCGTAAAGCTAAGCTAGCACCAACCTGCCAAGCACACTTCTCTGAGGTCAAGAAAAGCACTTGGCCGCACCGCCTCAGGTGCCTACCAGCCGGAGGCTGCTGGGGGTAGACCCATTAGGATTTGGCCTCCGTACTCGAAATTCGAGTGCAGGCCTGAGATATGGTGACTGGCGGTGTGGATGTCTCGGAAGAACAATTCCAGGCCGTTGTCCTGGTGGATGGCATTGGTTCCGGCAGCGTAGAACAACATATCTACGGCGCGCACCGACTCCCGTATGGCATGGGTTATTGCCAACCTGCCCTGCAAGACCAGCGGGCCAAGGTCAGGATTTCTATCTTCGGACGCCTTCCAGAGCCTGCCCACCGAGTCCAGCAGATAAGCGCGGGCACCGCTGATGATGGCCTCGGCCTCACCTACCGTGGTCTGGACGGTGGCGCGGTCACGCAGCAAGACCGGAGTTGTATTGGAGCCGGACGAAGTCGCCATATCTACAAATAGATCCATGGCTCCCCTGGCCATCCCCAAAGCATTTCCGGCAACAAGGACCCAACTGGTCATTAGTACGGAGCGTGGATTGTAGTGGAGCCCCTCGGTCGCGGAGGGTTCATACAGCAGGCAAGTGCGTTCTTCAGGCACGAATTCTTCCTCGATGACCACGTCGTTACTGCCGGTGCCGCGCATACCCATCGTCGACCAGGTCTTCTCGATCACGCCGGCATCCTTGGGCACGATCATCATTCGGGTGACCGGCTCTCCCTGGTCGTCCTTCACCGGACCGGCACCGTTCACTATATTGCAGTTCAAGAACAGCCAGTTGGCGTGGTCAACTCCGCTGACGTAGTTCCAACGGCCTCCGATCTTGTAACCGCCGTCGACGATCAGGGCATCAGCTGTGGGACGGAACGACCCCGCTGCCCTGACATCCAATGGGTTGCCGAACAACTTGCGACCCAGTTCCGCGGGTACCCAGGCGGAGTACATGGAGATAGCGCTGGCCACGAAGGAGCACCAGCCCACGGAGCCGTCTATGGTGGACAAGGTTTCCACAACATTGAAAGCCGTTATCGGGTCGGTCTCGGCCCCGCCAATGGATCGGGGTGCGTATAGCTGGAAGAAGCCAGCCTTGGCCATGGACTCTGCCAGCGAATCGGGCAATTGGCATTGGGATTGAATCTCGTCCCTGGCCGCTCGAATCTGCGGTTCCAGTGCTTTGGCAGCGGCCACCGGGTCGCCAGCGATAGTATTGCCCATCTTGTCCAATAGACCTCAGAGTTAAGACCGAATCCAGTCGATGGTACCCGAACCACCGCCATGATAGAAGCTTTATTTAAAAGCGTTACTTACCGCCCGACAAGCTGGACTTGATGGTGGTGACCGCTCCGCTGACAATCCGCAGAGCCAGCTCAAGAGCGATGGTAAAGCCGAGGTAATACAAGATGGCTTCTCGGTTGTCGTCCGCTTGCTTCAGGATATCAAGGGAGTCTGAAGCATCGAAGGATGACAATTCGATGATTACAAAGGCCAGTACACCAAACGACAGCATCTTGGCCAGATCCCTGGACAGGTCCTCGGTGACATATGCGCAGACCCTGATGGTTCCCACTACGGCCATGGCGATTAGCAGAATCTCTCTAAAGTCTTGGTCTGACGCCAAAAAAGAAAGCATGACTGTGATTGCCGCGAACCAAAAGAACGCCACCAGCGGGAAGATGAACAGGTATTTGGCGACGTACAGTGTAAGGTGGTGGAGACATCGTCCACCAGGATCAGGGATCTCCCCTCGACTGAATGTGGCGATTGAAAGTTGTCTAAGACATTGTTGCGGCGGTCTTCTCGAGACCGGGTTTCAACCTGCGGCGGTGAGTCGTTGGTCCGGATCAATAATTCCTCGTGTACCGGCAGGCCTACTCTCTTACCAATCTCCCGGGCCAGCAGATTCGATTGGTTGTAGCCGCGACTCCTCAGTCGGCGGGAATGGAGGGGCACAGGTACCAATACCTCACCGGCTAATCGTTGTCGTTCCAAGTGATTGGCCATCAGCCCGCCAAGTGCAGTGGCGGCGACCCGCCATCCCCTGTATTTCAACCGGTGTACAGCTTCCCTGACCGGTCCGTCAAACAGATACGGCGCTCGGATCCCATCAAGTTTCGTGGGGTTTTCGTAGCACCATTGGCAGGTGCCCTCCACCCCTGGCTGGGCACAGATTTCGCAGTAAGGATCCTCCAACCTTCTGAGATTGTCGACGCACGACTCACAGATCACCTCTCCCTCTCGGCCGCATCCAACGCAGTTGATGGGAAATACCAGGTCCAGGGCAGACTTGGTGAGGTTCTTTATGGTTGTTTGGATATTTGGCTTGATCATTCCGGAGATAACCTTGCGGCTCGCCTCATATGTGCGGCCTGTTTTAGCAAAAAGGCAAAGCTAGCATTATCAGATGAAGTTGCTACTCGTGATATTGGTAACAATAGCTGCCGTTTTGGTTGGCTGTGCTGACGCCGCAACCACTACCTCTCCCCCAGAGCCGACCCCGTCGCAAATTGCCGCACCCTCGACTGCGGTGTCGGCGACCGAAACGCCATTGCAGAACCCAACGCCTGCGGCGACTACCATGCTGGATAGAACTCCTGAACCAATAGTCCGCCCAACTGAGACGAGGGGAGCTCCAACGACGAGCCACTCCCCTCACCAGAACCGACGCGAAATTTGCCGGTCCAGACTTCTGTGCCACCGGATGGAACACCTACTTCGGTGCCAACCAGCTCAGCAGTACCGCCAGTGGTGGAACCGCGCATCGTATGTGATTTTGACGAACCGGTGCGGCGGCTATCTTGCCACGATGAGGGGCAAAGCGGCAGGAAATTTACCTGGACGTCCAGCGCGAGCTCCGGCACCAATTTTGGGGAGACCTACAAGATTGACTTCAGATGGGGAGAATTCTTGAACGAGATCAGCGTCCAAGCAGAAGATTGCAGCGGTTCCGAATGTGTACAGCTGAAGACCACTCTGCAACTGGACATGAAACCCCGTGGGAAATGCCCCGCCGACTTCAGAGGTTGGTTCACCACCTTCCCGTTGCCAGACCTGTCTAACATCTATGAAGTTGGGCCACCCGGGCGAATCTTGGTCAACGACTACAAAGGCCACGGCTATTTTAGGGTGCCCAACGGCCAAAACGTGGTCGATGTACGGATGCCGATCGATGCGACGTTGTACGGCGGGTCTGTCTATCTGGAGCCAGACGAGCCACAGTACCTGCTGCTGTACCGGACAGAATGTGATGGTCTCTCATTCCGTTTTGATCACGTACGCGAGCCGGTTCCAGCCATAGCTAGCTTGTTCACGGACAACCCGCCAGTGGGTGACTCGTCCACCTACGATGTGGGGCCGCTGGAAATGAAAGAGGGAGACGTGGTGAGCACCAGCATCGGCACGTTTGCTGATGGAAATGCGTTTTTGGACTTCGGCGTGAGCGATACTCTGGCGCGTCTACCAACGCCCCAACATCCAAATGCCCATGGCATGTTTCTGAACGACGTCTGTCTGTACACCTTCTTCAACGCCGAGACAGAAGCCTATCTCCGGTCGATCGTCCACCCCAATTCGCTGGCAGAAGAGGCCCTCTGCCAACGAACCGGCTAGTCTTCCAGTAACACGTAGACCGCTGAATTTGGGCCTAGGTCCAGGTGGGAATGGCCCTTCCCGGAGGTATCTTCCATCAGTCGGATGTCACCAGGCTTGAGTATCTGTTTTGTTCCGTCGCTGACGGTGATCTCAACCTCGCCGGTGAGATGGATTATCAACCGGCGCTCGGGAAGGGGATGGAAGTCCATATCGCGGGTGCCGTCAAAGTCTTTGACCTGTAGTTCGGTCAGGCCTCTCATCTCACCCAACTCAGGGTGCTCTTCCAGTTTCATCTCCTCGATGTGGCTCTCTCCGTCATTGCCTGTAAAAACTCGGTAAATCGCCATGGTGTTTCTCCGTTCGGTTCTTCTCTGAATGTTGATTTGGAGTCCACTGCCGGGGACTTGGACCTGCCATTGTATCTGCTTGCATCCCGGCGGGTGTACTGCTTGGGGCTCCGGTATGGGCTGATTATAATTGAGCGAAACCATCTTGAAGGGTGGGTCAAGTATTCAGGCCATCCGGCAGGTGGAATCGGTCAAACAATTTGAGAAAATAGATAGATTAAGGAGTGGCGATACAGCGGCGGAAGATGAAAAGGTCTAAAGGCTTCTAATCAATAGGAATCAAAGAGAAGGAGTGATCCGACATGCAATCCGAGACTTCTTACCCAATTCAGTTCGCAGTTGATTACCCTGAGGCACCTCTGAGTCGCAAATCCACTTTCTTTCGAATCATATTGGCGATACCCATCGGGTTCCTTCTAAGTCAGGTCTCCGGTTCTCAGGGATTCGCTGCTGGGGGAGTCCTGTTCTTTGGAACGTTGCTGATGATCTTGTTCCGGCAGAAGTACCCCAGGTGGTGGTTCGACTGGAACGTCGCCCTCCAAAAGTTTACAAACCGCGTGATGGTTTACGGGTTGCTGCTCAGAGATGAATACCCCTCCACTGATGAAGAACAGGCAGTGCATCTGGAACTGCCATATCCCGATGTTCCAAACGACCTAAATCGCTGGCTTCCGTTGGTGAAATGGTTCCTGGCGATTCCCCACTACGTTGTGTTGGTAGTTCTTTCGGTGATAACGGTTTTTGCGTTGATAGGTGCCTGGTTCGCGATATTGTTCACCGGAAGATATCCAGAGGGTCTGTTCGCCTTTGTGGTGGGCGTGATGCGCTGGTTCAACCGGGTGTGGGCCTACGCCTTTCTGTTGGTGACCGATGAATACCCGCCGTTTCGGCTTGGGGCTTAAAGAGTTACCCGAGTCTTATGATCGGTCGGCTTGACCGTGATCGGGGGCCTGCTTAACATAATTACAGAAGAGTTGAAAACATCACTCTCCTATCTCCAATCACTCCACCCGGACTACTCACCCGGGTGGAGTATTTTTTTGGCTGAAATCATCCGCGCTAAATCGCCTCTCCAGGCACGACCGATGGGCCAAAGCTTGACCGTTTGACCAAATACTGGTTAACATAACAACAAGACATGTAGTCTCCCTTCTCCGTAATGTCGCCTGGCGATCCTTCCAGGCGACGTTTTTCGTTTCAGTACTACCCGTTAACGCCGTTTTGCCACTTTGCCAGCACATCGCGGTCCCTCGGGAATGCCAGTTCGGGTAGGGCGTCAACACCGAAGAAGCCCACTTCCAACGCCTCCGGACCTGCTTCCAGGGTGCCGCCGGTCTCTCTGGCGGCGTAGACCGCAATCATCACCGGGTCTCCGGACTCGGAGAATAGGCCGACCAGGTCGCCGGTTTCAACCACCAACCCGGTTTCCTCCCAGACCTCTCTGGCTGCCGCGACTTCCACAACCTCGCCGCGGTCGACGTACCCGCCAGGCAGCCCCCAAAGTCCGTAACCAAGGTCGGTTCCCCGCCGAATCATCAGTATCTGGCCGTCTCTGGGGACAACGCAGATGACCGCCACCTTCGGGTCATAGAAGATCACTCGGTTGCAACTGGGACACATGGGCCGCTCTTGACCAAAGACTTCTTTTATTTCTAAGGCAGTGGCGCAGGACGGACAGAATATATCGTCGCGGTTCAAACAAATACTCTCTTCAAATAGATACTCTCTAGGAGTTTGAAAACGGTCTTGAAGTGCGGATTTTTGCGATATGGATGATGATATCGCTGATTATAATATGCCCTGGCCCGGTTGTTATTACCGAGTGAACGGCCGAATCTAGCCATTGGGCCACCCGTGTCAGGACTAATTGCTTCTACGATTGAGACAAATCTACAGCCGTTTCATGACCCCAAAAGCCTATGGCCTGGGTTTCTTGTTGTCGTCCGTCGTGGCTGTGCTGATTGTCATCGCCATCATCTTGGTTGGTGAATACACCAAGACCAGGGGCCGGTTTCTGCTTACAGCCCTGACGTTTGAGGGGTATTTCTTCTGTAGTTTGGCGCCGGTCTGGGCGACGGAACGTCGGCCGGAATCCAGGGTTGCACGGGTTGCTGTTGGGGCAGCGGTGGCGGCACTGATATTGCTGCTCATCGGATACTGGGGCACTCCGAACTCGGACGCCTTCTGGAAGAGCACAGCCATCGTGACCATCCTGGCTATTGTTCTGGCCTACCTGGCAGTGGTGGACGTGGAAGAGGGGAGATTGTTTCGGAGCCTTAATGCAAAAGCTATTGGACTGGCGACGGTCATCGGGTGTCTGGGAATTGCGGCGGGAATAAACTGGCCGCCTTACTGGTGGGTCTTCACTCTGGCCGTGATTGCGTGGCTCGTAACCTTGGCTGTTCCTGCCCTTTGCTATCTATTCAGACGGATTCAGCGCCGCTGACTTTGTACCAACTCCTCAACCAGACTGCGCTCGGGCATGGAGTCCTGCGCGCCGGTCTTGGTCACGGACAACGCCCCGGCGGCTGAAGCGATCGTCGCTGCTTCCTCCAGATTCTTGCCCTCTGCCAACGATACTGCCAATGCGCCGTTGAAGGCGTCTCCCGCAGCAACCGAGTCCACAGCGGCAACATTGAATGGCTGTAGCATGCCCCGGGAATTCTGGTCGGCGAAGTAAGCGCCCTGAGCGCCAAGTTTGACCACCACCGAGCCCACGCCCAATTGAAGCAATTTGATCGCTGCCTCGGCTGCCGAATCCGGTCCGGCCACTGGGAAACCCACCAACGCCTGGGCTTCGGTCTCGTTGGGGGTAAGCACGTCACACAGCCCGAGAAGTTCGCCAGGCACGGGTCTGACCGGACCTGGGTCCAGCATGACCATCACTCCCTGAGACTTGGCCTCACGGGCCACTTCCAGTGACAAGTCCATGGAAACTTCCAACTGCAACAGAAGTGCTGCAGCGTTCGGAAGCCGGAGCCTAACGGCCGCCAATTCTAACGGGCCGCAGGTATCGTTGGCACCCAGGATCTGGGTGATGCAATTCTGGGCAGTCTCGTCCACCCCGATCACCGCTATTCCCGAACTCTCGTTTGGGTTGACGCTGATGCCTGAGATATCGACTCCAGCGCCAGTCAGCCCGTCCAGCAGTTGGGGGCCGAAGATGTCTCCGCCAACCCGTCCGACCATGGCTGACCTGGCTCCCATGCGAGCCACCGCCACCGCCTGGTTGGCCCCCTTGCCACCGGCGTAGGTTAGGAACTGAGTGCCCACCACCGTTTCGCCGGGTCTGGGAAACCGGGGCGAGAAGGTCACCAAGTCCATGTTGATGCCGCCCAAGACGATTATGTTGGCTGGTTGTTGTGACATTTGGCGTCCACGCTAGCATCAGCCGTCCGGAGGGTCAACGGATACAATTGTTACGGCGCACCTGGGAGCCCATGCTATAATCGCGCAGCCGCCCTTGGGCGTCGTTTATTGAAGCTAGTCCGAAAACAAAACTGATAATCCTGGAGAATTAATATGCCTGGTGCGTTGGACAAAATCAAAGTAGTCGACCTGACCCGTACTTTGGCCGGGCCCTTCTGCACCATGTTGATGGGTGACATGGGCGCTGAGGTCGTCAAGATCGAAGAACCCACCGGCGGCGACGAAACCCGCAAGTGGACACCGTTCTGGAACGGCGAGAGCACCCAGTTCCTGACCTTCAACCGAAACAAGCGGAGCCTGGCGGTCAACTTGAAAGAACCCGAAGGCCTCAAGATCGTGAAAGACATGGCCGCCGACGCCGATGTCATGATCGAAAGTTTCCGCGCTGGTACCCTTGATCGGATGGGACTTGGTTACGAAGAGATCAAGAAGACCAACCCGGGCGTTGTCTACTGTTCCATCTCCGGTTACGGCCGGACTGGGCCAATGGCCGATATGCCCGGTTACGACCTTCTGATTCAGGCTTATAGCGGCCTGATGAACCTGACCGGAAACCCGGACGGTTCTCCCCTGCGCATCGGCTTTTCCCTGGTGGACCTGTTCACCGGAATGATGGCTTACGGGACCATCCTCACGGCCCTGCGCCAGAAAGACCAGACCGGCAAGGGACAGTGGGTTGAGGCAGCCCTGCTCGACGGCCAGGTAGCGGCCCTCAGCTACCACGCCACCGGTTTCATGGGCACCGGAGTGGAGCCCACAAGGATGGGTTCCGGCCACCCCAGCCTGGTCCCCTACCAGGCCTTCACATCCAACAACGGGCAGTTCATCATCGGCTGTGCCAACCAGGGCCTGTGGGAGCGCATGTGCACCGCGATCGGCCAGGAAGGCATGCTGAAAGACCCGCGTTACACCGATAACACGGAGCGGGTGGCCCACCGGACCGAATGCGTTGATGAATTAAATGCTGTGTTTGCCACCAATACCACTGACCACTGGGTGGACCGCATCGTGGAAGCCGGCGTGCCTTGCGGCCCCATCAATACCGTCTCAGACGTGGTGAACAACCCCCAGGTATTGGCCCGTAATATGATCGCTGAAGTCGATCATCCCAGTATTCCCAACCTAAAGTTCCCGGGCTCTCCGTTGAAGCTGTCCGACTCACCGGCGACCATTCGCCGCGTTCCGCCGTCACTGGGCCAACACAACGAAGAGATCTTGATCGAAGCGGGCTATCCTGCGGAGATAATCGCCGACCTGAAGGAGCGCGGGGTACTGGGAAGCTAGCCAGTTCTGGATTCCCAGACTCCCAATCCTTTATCCTAGATAGAGAATATGCCTGAAAATAAGCTGCGCCTGATACATACCTCGGATACACACCTGGGAGACCCCGCTGGCCACCCTGAATCGGCCGATGCGCTGGTTTCGGTGGTGGAAGCGGTGGCCCACAACAAGGGAGACATGCTCCTGATAGTGGGCGACGTTTTCGATAACGAACGTGTTTCGGATGACGTGCTTGAATGGTTCGTGAAGCAGATGGGCCAGTTGGATACCCCAGCGGTGCTGCTGCCCGGAAACCATGACCTGATCCACGAGACATCGGTGTATCACCGTGAGGCTTTCAAGAACGCGCCCGAGAACCTGTTCGTGTTCCGGGGCACTGAGGGCGAGACGCTGTCGTTCCCAGGGATGGGTATCGATCTCTGGGGACGGGCCATGCCCATGCACACCCCCCAGTTCAAGCCCCTTGAGGGTATGCCCACGCCGGTGGAGAACAACTGGCTTGTGGCCCTGGCCCACGGCCATTTCCACTATGACGAGGACCGAGACCAGCGCTCTTCTCCCATCTATCCCCAGGAAGTGGCCGACGCCGGATGCCATTACCTGGCGCTGGGCCACTGGGATCGCCATGTGGACGTTTCCCAGGGGAATACCACCGCTGTGTACTCAGGCTGTCCCCTTGGCCCCATTGGCAGCCCTGGTGCCGGTGAGGTCACCGTGGTTGACCTGGACCCGCAGACAGGCGTCTCCTACCGCCAGGTGGCCATCAACTAGTTGGCTAGTTCTCCCCGGTTATAAAAGCTGAGACCCTCTCGCCGATCATGATCGTCGTGGCGTTGGTGTTTGCCGTGGTGATCTCCGGCATAACTGAAGCGTCGATCACCATCAGGCCCTCCACACCGTAGACATTGCAACGTTGGTCCACCACCGCCTCGGGGTCCGACTCCGGCCCCATCTTGCAGGTGCGGCAGGTGTGACCAGCGATGGACAAAGTGCTGGCGATCCAACCGTCCAACAGATCATCAGACGCCAACTGCTCGTCCGTGGGCGCGATGCGGCTCTCGATCACCTCTTTAAACCCAGGGTCCTCGAACAACCGGGCGCACTCCCGGACCGCTTCCCTAAGCCGTACCTTGTCTGATTCGTCATTTAAAAACTGGTAGTCCAACTTGGGTTGGACGTTGGCGTCGTTTGCGGTGATGGTCAGCTCTCCGAATCCGCGAGGGAACTCCAGCCGGCAGCCGACGCGTATCTCGTCCGCCTCGTGTCCCAGTGGGCCTGATGTGAGTGTCTGCACCTGGATATCGTTCTTGTGGGTGGAGCCTTTGGCCGAGAACCGTAAGCCCAACTGGTTTCTGGGCGAGCCTGCTTCCAGGGAATATCCATCCACCGGTTTGAACCGGAGGGACACCGCCGGGTGGTTCTTCATGTTCTTCCCGACGTTTGGGGACTCGTGCACCACCGGAATAATCAGGTTTTCGAGGATGGCCTTGGGGCCAACGCCGGACAGTATCAGCAGTTGGGGCGAAGCCATTGCTCCCGCGCTCAGGATGATGGTCTCTCCGTCCAGCTGGAACATCTCTCCGCCGCTTTCGA
>PCAH01000059.1 GCA_002730485.1 Dehalococcoidia bacterium
AAATACTCTGGCAGGAACGGCGGCTCTGTCATGCTGGGTGGATCGTTAAAACCGGGGGAAACCGTGACCTACCCGATCGTCATCGCCTGGCACTTCCCGAATTGCCATTATGATGCTCGCCGGGTCAACAACCGGGAAGCGGGTGGAGACACGTGCTGCGAAGAACCGATCTGGAAACCCTTCTATGCTTCCCGGTGGGACAACGCCGCCGAGGTCGCCGCACACGTAAGGAAGCACTATGGTTCGCTTCGGTCACGAACCCGGTCCTTCACCGATGCCCTTTTCAAGTCCTCCCTTCCCGCATACGTCCTGGACGCGATATCCGCTAATCTGGCTATTCTGAAGTCACCGACGCTCCTCCTGCAGGACAGCGGAAACGCCTGGGGTTGGGAGGGCTGCTTCGTGAACAGCGGATGCTGCGCTGGAACGTGTACGCACGTCTGGAACTACGCGCAGGCACTCCCCCATCTGTATCCAGACCTTGAGCGCACATTCCGAGAGACCGAACTGGAAAGGTCGATGGATCGTCGCGGTCATATGACATTCAGATCATCACTCCCTGACGGCGAGACCGATCATCAGTTCCACGCCGCATCCGATGGTCAGCTCGGTGGGATCATGAAGGTATATCGGGAATGGCAAATCAGCGGGGACGAGGCTTGGTTGAAGCGTATGTATCCGCTGGCAAAACGGAGTATCGACTACTGCATCCGCACGTGGGACCCGAAGGGCAAAGGGATCCTCGAAGAGCCGCACCACAACACATATGACATCGAGTTCTGGGGTCCCGACGGGATGTGCACGAGTTTCTATCTCGGGGCGCTTGCGGCAATGGTCGAACTGTCCAAGGACGCGGGTAAGTCGGACAATGCAGAACGCTATGCAGCATTGAGCAAGAAGGGCGCAGCGTACCTCGACAAGCATCTTTGGAACGGTTCCTATTATGAGCAGCGGGTAACCTACCGTGGACTGAAAGACAAGTCATTTGCTCGACTCGTCGACAAGGTGAACGCCAAGAGCGGTGAAGTCGAGAGGCTGCTGAAGCGAGAGGGTCCCAAGTATCAGTATGGATCGGGATGCATTTCCGACGGGGTCATCGGGAGCTGGATGGCCGCGATATACGGGATCGACTCCGCGTTGAGCCGACGACGTGTACGCAGAAATCTCAAAGCCATCTTCGAGCACAATTTCAAGCCCGACCTGAGAAATCACGCCTGTACACAACGTCCGGGTTATGCGTGGGGAGATGAAGCCGGTCTTCTGCTGTGCACGTGGCCAAAAGGCGGGAAGCCAACACTACCGTTCGTGTATTCGGATGAAGTTTGGACAGGAATCGAGTATCAGGTCGCATCCCACCTGATCGAAGAGGGGCTCGTGGACGAAGGTCTCACCATCGTGAAGGGCGCGCGCGACCGGTATGACGGTCACGTCCGAAATCCCTGGAACGAGTACGAGTGCGGTAACTACTATGCAAGAGCCCTCGCGAGCTACGCGCTCCTCGGTTCTCTGTCCGGCTTCCGCTATTCCCGCGCGAAGAAGACGCTCTGGTTTGGCCCAAAGCTGAACGAGAAGCGTTTCACCTCCTTCTTCTCCACGGCAACCGGGTTCGGAACTGTCACATTGACCGACAAAGCTCTCACCATCGACCTCGTCGAGGGCGAGCTCGAAGTGGACACCTTACAGTTGACCCGAAACGGGAAACGCCAGCGTATCCGGAAACAGATCAAGGCCGTCTCCGGGAAGCGAACGACAATTCGCATCTGAGCGCTTCCGGAATCGGAAGTGAAGGATCTTGGCGCCCGCACCGAGGGCAGTCAAAGTGCTTTCTCGACAGTCTCCATCGACCACCTCAGACCACGTGTCTTCACCAATAGAACAGATTATGGAAAAGCCGAACATCATCATCCTCATGGCCGACCAGCTGCGCTTTGACCTGGTTGGGGAGCACACACCCAACATCAACGCACTCGTCGCGGACAGCATGTCGTTCACCCGCGCCTACTGCACGTCGCCTCTGTGTGTCCCGGCACGCGGATCTTTCTTCACTGGGAAATACCCGAACACCAGCGGCTCCCTGATCAATCCCTGGGACCCCAGAGATGGTCACCACGGACAGGTGAAAGCGAGAACACCGAACCTATACTCGCTCCTCGACGGTGAGTGGGACAGCTGGCACACAGGTAAACAGCACTTGAAAACGGAGGATGATTTCGATCGGCAACCCGGATCCAGAACGCACTGGTCGAGTCTGGAGAAGGGTTACGCGTCGATGCTCGAAGCCGCCGGCAAACGCAAACCGGGAGGCCCCGCGTACAGAGGCGCGATGCCGGAGATGGCCTATGGCACGACGACTCGCCTCAAGAAGTATTCGATACCTACGACCGGCTGCTACCCGGAGGGCCTCGACTACTTCTTTGACGGCTACATCAAGAACACGTCCCTCGAGGCCATCGAAAACCGCGATAGATCGAAGCCCTTCATGCTGAACACGATGTTTATCGCACCACACCCCCCTCTCGAAATTCCGGAGCCCTTCTATTCGCAGATTCGCGGGGTCGACATGCCCGAAAACGTTGGCCTGTGGGGTGCAGGCCAGTCGCCATTGCAGCTCTACAACCTGACGGGTTACCTGGGGACACGCTATTCTCGAGCTGACTGGCAGGAGATCTGGGATGTCTATGCGGGTCTGGTTGCCCTCCTCGACCACTGCATCGGCGAGATCATCCGGAAGCTCAAAGACGAGGGGATGTATGACAACTCACTAATCCTGTGGACGGCAGATCACGGTGAGATGCTGGGCTCTCATTGCCTGTGGCAGAAGATGTGTATGTATGAGGAATCCACGCACGTCCCACTTTCCTTCAAACTGCCGAAGGGTACGGAGTCGATTGACTCATCCGACGAGATCGTCAGTCACGTCGACATCCTGCCGACGCTCTGCGACTACGCAGGTGTTGCGACCCCACCCGGGATCGACGGCCTGTCGTTGAAGAAGACAATCGAAACGGGTGCCTCGATCGATCGTGACCACGTATTCATCCAGTTCGACGGAAATGGGGCACGCGGAAATTTCCAGAGGTCGGTTATACACGGGTCACACAAGCTGATCGTCGATCTGTTTAAGGATGAAGTGTATTTCGAGCTATATGACGTCTTGACCGATCCACAGGAGAAGTACAATCTCGCCTTCACACAGCAGGACCGTGTTCGTGAGCTCTCGGATCTGCTCCGGGAGTGGATGAGGGACACGGGCGACCTCGTCAGTTACGTCGCTGACGACTACGATCACTTTCTCGATGCATACCAGACGTTCCAGGAGCCGGAACCCTACTACCCGATCGGCGAGGGATCACCGAACCAGATCGGCAAGATCTAGTCCCTGACCGTTCACCCTGAGTGACCATGTAACGTATCCATATCCTGACGAAGTCAAGGTCACGATCGTACAGATCGTATCGAAGGGTGACACCAACAATCCGCAAGACGTGGAGCACGCATGTCCTCACTTGACCAGTATCGTTATGAATACCTGACCTGGCCGGAGATCAACGAAGCAGCTGAAGCGGAAAAGATCATCCTCCTGCCGATCGGATCTACCGAGCAGCACGGGCATCATCTGCCGCTGGATGTCGACAACTTCCTGGCAACGGGCATCTGTCTTAAGGCGGCAAAGAAAGCGCCAAGTGAACTGCTCGTCATGCCCAATATCCCCTATGGCTACAACGAGCACGCGCAGGATTTCCCTGGTACAATACACGTCACCTATGAGCATTTCATCGAGTACTGTCTCGACGTCTGCAAGAGTGTCGCCTACGCCGGGTTCAAGCGCATAGTCATCGTAGACGGGCACGGGTCCAACGAGCATCTCTGCGAGTTCATCGCGCGTCGCGCAACGCTCGAGACCGAGGCGATTGTCGCAACGACAATCTGGACCAACCTGGTCGTCAACGAATTCGAGGAGATTCGGGAATCCGGAATGGGCGGCGCGGCACACGCCTGTGAGCTTGAGACTTCGGCCTACCTCTACCTGGATCCGGCTCGCGTCCGGATGGAGAAGGCGGAAGACCATTACGGCGGCGCGGCAGGCAGCGAAGACTCGAAGTATCTGTATGTCGATCTGTCCAAAGGCTGGGGCCCGGTCAAGGTCGTCAAGTGGACAAGCTCATCCACACCAAGCGGTGTCTCCGGCGCACCAACGCTGGCAAGCGCAGACAAGGGCAAGGTCCTTGTCGAGGCTGCATCGGATCACTTGGTCGCCTTCTCACGCGAATTCAGAGCAATGCCGGAGCCCGTTCGAGTCGACCATCGCACCGTCAAACCCGGCATGCCGCAATTGCCCAACCTGGACTGACCCGCCACCTGCATAAATGACCTGGAGCCACAATGAGAACTGTCTTCATCACACTGGATTCACTCAACCGCCACTACCTCAACTGTTACAACGATGACGCCTGGGTCCAGACCCCCAACATCGACAGACTCGCCCGGCGAGGTCTTGTCTTCGACAACCACTTCTGCGGCTCCATGCCCTGCATGCCCGCCCGCCGGGAGATGTACACCGGCCGGTTGAACTTCATGGAGACACCGTGGTCCCCGATCCAGCCGTGGGACGATTGCCTCCAACCGGAGCTCTGGCGTCAGAAGGACATCTACTCCCACATGATCACCGACCACTACCACTACTTTCACAGCGGCGGAGAGTGCTACCACACGCGATTCAACAGCTGGGAGTTCCTGCGAGGCCAGGAAGGAGATGTCTGGCATCCGCTTGTCGATGATCCACCGATCCCCAAATATGAAGGCAAGAACCGTCGGGCATACTGGGTAAACCGTGAATTCATGGACCTCGAAAACGAACTGGATTACTCAACCCCGCAGTGTTTCGAACGAGCGATCGACTTCCTGGAGCGCAACAATCAGGCAGACAACTGGAACCTCCACGTGGAGTGCTTCGATCCACACGAGCCGTTTGCCTGCCCAAAGCGTTATCGTGATATGTATGATGACACGTGGAATGAGTTCCATTTCGACTGGCCAAACTACGAACCAGTTGAACAGGACGAAGCGGCCGTGAAACACATTCGCAAGAGCTATGCCGGCACCCTCACGATGGCTGATGTCTGGCTCGGGAAATTGCTCGACAAGATGGACGAACTGGACGCCTGGAAGGACACGACCCTGATACTCACTACGGATCACGGTCACCTCCTGGGCGAACACGGCTATTGGGCGAAGAACTACATGTTCGACTACAAGGAACTCGTCCACATCCCCATGATCGCGGTCACCCCCAACGAGGACTCCGGGCGGCGCCAGGGACTCACAACGACGATAGACCTCATGCCGACATTCATGGATCTGCACAACGGAGAACTGCCGCCACACGTACACGGCGAGTCCATTCGCCATCTCTTTAGTGCCGACGAAGATCATCACGATGCGATCCTGTATGGCTACTTCGGGAAGGACATCAACCTGACAGATGGGCAATACACATACTGTCGCCAGGCACTGCCCGGCACTACGCTATACAATCATCTCGCGAACCCATGCAACTTCAGCGACTTCGAGAAACGGGATGTATTGAAGCGAGCGGAGCAGGGCGTCTTCCTGAACTCTGCGCAAGGAATCCCGCACTACAGGATCGAGAGCAAGTCCAAGTGGCATCACAGCGCACCGGACTACAACCCGATCTACAATATCTCTACAGACCCGCTGCAGCAGAATCCCATCCGGGATGACAAACTCGAAACGCAGCTCGCGATTAAGATGAAGGAACTGATGGACCGATACGAAGCACCTGAGTGCCAGTATCCAAGGATAGGCCTTTGAAGAACGAGAGATGGCGGACCTGAAGCTCGTTGTCATGGAAGGCGTTTGGGCCGACTGGCTTGATCACTACGAGGCGGTCTCAACCAGGATTCGTGCCGTCGCTGTGCGGACCGATGATGTCTTGCTGAAGGAGATCATCGACGCGGACATCGTCTTCGGGAGGCTTCCAAGAGAGCCGTTCCTGGCGGCCCAACGGCTGAAATGGGTCCAGAGTATCGGCGTTGGATTCGAGACGATGCTCTATGATGAAATGATCGAGAGTGACGTCGTCATCACGAACACTGCGGGCGCATTCGATGACGCCATGGCCGAACACGCGCTGGCACTCATCCTCTGTTGGACAAGGGGCGTGATTGCCTCCGAACGCAATCGGCAGGGCCGACACTATACCCGTGAGATACCTGTCTCGCAGATCGCTGGTCGACGAGCGTGTGTCCTGGGTCTGGGTACAATCGGCCGAAATGTCGCGATCCGTCTGCACCACATGGGAATGCACGTTGTCGCCGTAGACGCACAGGTCACGACGATCCCTGAAGGTGTCGACGAGCTCGTGGGGCCAAACCGATTACATCCGACTCTATCGAAGTCCGATTTCGTAGTCGTCGCGCTACCGCTGACAGCGGGGACGTGCGGGTTGATCGATGCCGAGTGTTTCTCGTCGATGCCCGATCACGCTTACCTGGTGAATGTCGCGCGCGGACCGATCGTGAATGAGCCGGATCTGATTTCCGCCCTGCAGTCCGGTGCGATCGCAGGTGCAGGTCTCGATGTGTATGAGGAGGAACCACTCGCGGAATCTAGCCCCCTCTGGGATCTACCCAACGCTGTGATCACGCCGCATCTCGGAGGACGATCGACCGAAGGCTATCGGAACATGCGTGATATCTTCTGTGAAAACCTGCGTCGATACACGCGTGGCACTCCCCTTCTGAATGTAGTCGACAAGCACAGAGGGTTTGTGATCCAGACGTGATAAAGACCGCTGTGTTTTGGATTACCCCTGACCGTGGTGGGATCCCCTTGAAGCTTTCAGAAGGCAGACTCGACGACCCGGATTGATTGACCCGAAGGCACCCGCCTGGTATTATTCGTACGGTTACAGAAGATCGAGACGACCACGTAAACAGGAGCAGATGATGCCTTCAATCAACACGCTGCAAGCCGTCGAGAATGCGTTCAGGGAACACAAGATCGTCGACATCCACACACACTTGTATCCTGCGGAAATGGGCCCGATGTATCTGGCCGGTCCGGACGAGCTGACCACCTACCATTACCTCAAAGCGGAGACATCGCGCAACCTGCCGCTGAACGAGGTCGAAGGCTTCAACAACCTTCCGACCGACCAGCAAGCTGATATCGTCTGGAAGACCTTGTTCGCCGGCGATTCGAGCCCGATATCAGAGGCACAGCTGGGCGTCGTAACCGTGATGTCGACCCTCGGGCTGAACCCACGGGCCGATGATCTGAGCGAGTTTCGTCAGCTCTACAACGACACCAGTGCTGCCGACTACACGGATCTCGTCTTCGAGAAATCGGGCGTCGGCAAGGTTTATATGACAAATGACCCGCTTGATCCTGCCGAGGGCCCGTTCTGGGCGGATGGCTTCGAGCTGGATCCTCGTTTCGAAGGGGTTCTGCGACTGGACAGTGCCCTGATGAACTGGCCGGAGCCTGTTGAAAAGCTGAAAGCCCAGGGCTACGGGGTTGAGACGTCACTTAACGAAACGACATTTCGCGAAGTCAGACGCTATCTCGACGATTGGTGTGGGAAGCTGAAGGCGCGTTACATGGCCATCTCACTTCCCCCTGATTTCACGTATCCGAGCGACGAGACTACATCTGTTCTGATGAAAGAGTGTGTCTACCCGACTGCCAGGGAACGGGGAATCCCTGTGGCGATGATGGTCGGCGTGACTCGCCAGGTGAATCCGGTTCTGAAGGATGGCGGCGACAGCCTGGGGAGCTGGGATCTCCGGAATCTCGAACGGATCGCACTCGACTGGCCTGACGTCAACTTCCTGCTCACCATCCTGTCACGTGAAGATCAGCACGAACTGTGCGTAACCGCCCGCAAATTCCCGAACGTTACACCCTTCGGGTGCTGGTGGTTCCTGAACAACCCGAGCATCATTCAGGAAATCACCTCCGAACGGATCGAGCTGTTGGGCACATCGTGCGTACCGCAGCACTCAGACGCTCGCATCCTTGATCAACTGCTCTACAAGTGGGCGCACTCCATCCGGACGATTACACCCGTCCTTGCGAACAAATACGAAGACCTCCAGAACTCGGGTTGGCCGCTCACAGAAGACGATGTCAAACGGGACATCGCCAACATGTTCGGCGGCGGGAGGCTCTTGAGCTGAGCCTTCGGATTCCCGGTCACAGGACCAGGACAGATACGCAAAAAGCCCCCGGCCTAGGCTGGGGGCTTTTTGTTGGAACTGGGTTGGGCGTACTATCCCAACCAGATCTTCCTGTGATCGACAGCGGAGTCTCTGCCATACCGAGCGCACAGATCAGCCTTCCCTCTCGCATCTCGCTCCAATATCGCTACGAGCCGATCACAGGTGAGCTTCACCTCTTCGTCAGACATCTCGATCGTGTCCACGTGGAAGAAACCTTCGTCTGTATGGTGCCCCCGTAAAGAAACCGATGGGTCATCATCTGCCATTGCTGCGCAGATCGCGTCAGCAGAGATACCCGCCCGTGCAGCATCGACCGAGACTCGTGCTCGGCTGAACGGATTCCCGTTCGGATCAGGATCCACACTGAGGGCTATGCCCGCAAAACCCTCCAGCCGATCGATCACCTCGTGCATCTTTCGATCCTGAGTCGCCTCCCACGCATCCACATCGGTCTGCATTCGGTGCTCGAGACTCGCCATCACCCCGACGATTCCCTCTTTGCCGACCTTCATAGGGCGCCCAATCCCTCGGTTCTGCGCATACACCGCGTCGATCAGGACTTTTGTTCCGCAGACCACACCGGCGGTCGTTCCGGAGAGGTATTTGTGTCCACTGCAAATGATGACATCGGCTCCGGTCTCAACGAGCTCACGAATCAGAAACGACTGGGCCGCGCCATCCACGATGACGGGCACCCCCCGATCGTGCGAAATCTCCACAACACGTCTGAGAGGCACGCAGCCGTATCGCGTCGTATGGTGCGACACAGTGAATACGACCGCTGCGGTATCGGGCCCAATTGCATGCTGAATGTCGTGTTCCGTCGCGCCATTCACGGTACCGACTTCCATCGATGTCGCGCCGGCAAGCCGAATCATCTGAGTGATGGGTGCGCCAAAGTTGACAGCGTGACCCTTTTGGAGAACGACCTCGCTCTTCATGCCTCGTGAATCCGGTAGCTGGGAAACCCTCCCCGGGTCGTTCCCTGTCATGGCAGCCGCGACGGACAGAACGATTCCCGCGCCAGTGCACGCCGTAACGCAGCCCGCTTCCGCGCCTGTCGCACGGGCGATCACTTCGCCCGCTCTCGCCTGCAGCTCGTCGATATCGAAGAAACATTGCATCGCCTCCGAAACCTGTTCGACGATCTCGGGTAACACGATGGCCCCGGCAAGCTTTGTCATCTTGCCGTTTCCGTTCACAACCCGCGTCAATCGATGTCTTTCGTACAGATCCATATCGGTCAGACCGGGTCTTCCGCCTCAGGCATCTCGCCATCGTCCTCTATCGGAACCGATTCCTCCTCCTGCTCATCGGACCCCGCATCGTCTTCTTCTGCTTCCAGCTCATCGACAGCCTCTTCTTCCACCACATCGGCTTCCTGCTGGGCACGAATCAGAGCGTCCAGCCTTGTGTTCGCATCGGCAAGTCGATCTGACAGTTGCCTTACAGCATTCTCCAGGATAATTGCCTTCATCTCGCGATCACTGTTCATTATTTCCCTGAGCAAGCTACGTGTTAGAATGAGCCCGGCACACTCCTCCAAAGCAACGATTGTCGCCGATCTTACGTGTCCTGTGAACAGTCCCATCTCGCCTGTCGACATCCCGGGTGCGACCTCCCCCAGCAGCTGTCCGGTCGCACTCAGGACACTCAGTTTCCCTTTAATCAGCACCAGCATCTCCTCGCTGGCCTCACCGATTTCGTAAACCGTGCCCCCTGCTTCGTACATCTTGAACCGGGAAGTCTTGATCACTCGTTCTGCTTGCTCGAGTGAGAGCCCGTCGAAGACCGGGATCTTCTGCACGATCTGCATCAACTGATGTTGAGCTCGATTCATAACGAAACTCGCCAGGTGACGACTCGCCCATCAGGCGAGTGCTGAGACTGCCTTATCAACGGTTTCAGTCAACACGTCCAACCCGTCCTGCAGGGCGTCTTGGGTAATCGTAAGGGGAGGTGAAATCTTGACGGTCTGTCCCCACGAGCCGACAGGCGCGAAAAACAGGAGTCCCTTGTGGTAGCATCGTTCGACAATATCGAACGCAAGATCGGGATCGGGCACTTTCTCACCAGCCTTTACCATCTGCATTCCCGCCACCAATCCCTTGCCCGTTACATTCCCCACGACACCGGGGTGCTTGGCCTGGATGGCTGTCAAGCCGCTCAACAGAATCGGCTCGAGACGCCTGGCGTTACCTGCAAGATCCTCACCCACGATCTTCTTCAGGCTCGCAAGCGCCGCCGCGGAACAGACTGGATTCCCCGTATGCGTACTCGTCATTGAACCAGGTGGGTAGAGATCCATCACATCGGCTCTACCGATCACGCCGGACAGGGGGAGCGAGCTGCTGACACCCTTTCCAAAACAGATTAGGTCAGGCTCCACGTCGTAGTATTCGAACCCCCACATCGTGCCGCATCGACCAAATCCGGCTTGCACCTCGTCGAACACGAGAAGCGCGTCGTGCGCATCACACCATTCACGGAGCGCCTGGACATAGGGAATGGGAGCAAAGTCGGGCCCCACGCCCTGGTAGGTTTCGAGCATCACGCCTGCGACCTGCCCCGGCTTCAGGCCCTTCGATTCGAGCGTCGTCACAAAGTTGTCAAAATCGGTCTCCTCCGTCCAATACCCGTCAGGGAAAGGTACCTGGACGATAGCCGGATCCTCGTTCACAATCCACTCTTTCTGCCCCGGCATCCCTCCGGCTTGCTGTGACCCGAGCGTTCTGCCGTGGAATCCTCGCTCGAAGCCAACAAAGCCGATCTTCTCATTCCCACCCTTGCTGATTCCGTGTGACCGCGTAAGCTTGAACGCACACTCGGTGGCCTCGGACCCGGTTGTGAGCAGAAAGACCTTATCCAGACCATCGGGCGCAAGCTCTGCGA
>PCAH01000060.1 GCA_002730485.1 Dehalococcoidia bacterium
GCGGGATGAATTAACCCACTAGGCCTTGGCCGGCTCCACTTCTACCACAATCTCGATCGGTGTGTTTCGGGCGACGATGATCTCCATGTCATCTGCGCCGTCGTTGATGGGCTGGTGTACCGCCTCTGCGGGAACGTAGATGAAGTCTCCAGGACCGATGGGCAGTTCCGTGTCCAAGTTGTCGCCGATGACAAAACGGCCCTTGCCCTTGATCACGTAGATGGCCGACTCGCAGTTCACATGGTAATGGGGGCTGGAGGCGCAGTGAGGCGGGATGGTGGCGATGGCCAGGTGGATACCGGTGGAGCCGGTCAGTTTCTCTGACACGCCGGCCAGGCGTGTCATCGCACCGGATTGAATCTCGACTTCCAGGCCGTCCGGATGGACGACACTTATTTCTTGCTTGTTTTCAGGCATTTCAAACTCCGTTGATTACTAGTTAAAGGGCGCGGACCATCTTGTCCAGTTTATCGATGGCCTGCTTGATGTTCTCCTGGGAATTGGCGTAGGACAGACGGACGTAACCCTCGCCGTACTCGCCAAAGGCGCTGCCCGACAGGAGCGCAACTCCTGCCTCGTTCATGGCTTTTTCTTCGAACGCGGCGCTGGTGAGTCCAGTGCCTTTGATACTGGGAAAGGCGTAGAAAGCCCCCTCCGGTTCAGGACAGTTGATCCCCGAAATGCTCCGTAGTCCGTCGGCTATGACTCTGCGGCGGATGGCAAACTCGGCGATCATTGCCTCTACCTCGTCCTTGGGGCCTTCCAGGGCCGCCACGGCTGCCATCTGGGTGAACGATGCGGCGCAGGAAACGCTGTTCACGGCCAGTTTAACGATATGGGGCACCAGTTCTTCTGGAAGGATCCCGTAGCCCATACGCCAGCCGGTCATGGCGTAGCTCTTGGAGAACCCGTCCAGGATGATGGTCCGTTCCTGCATGCCAGGTATGGACGAGATGCTGTAGTGCTCTCCGGTGTACAGGATATCTTTGTATATCTCATCGGCCATCACGTACAACCCAGGGTGTTGCTTGACGATGTTGGCGATGGTCTCCAGTTCTTCTTTGGTGAGGGCTGACCCACAGGGGTTTTCCGGCGAGTTGAGGATTATCAGGCGGGTCTTGTCTGTGATCATCCCTGGCAGGGCTTCCAAGTCTGGGTGGTAATCCTTCTCTTCCAGAAGCTGCATCGGCACCGGTGTGGCACCGGAGAACTTGATCATGGATTCGTAGATGGGGAAGCCAGGATTTGGGTAGATTACCTCCACTCCAGGTTCGGCCAGAGCCAGCAGCACATAGAACATGATGGGCTTGGCCCCAGGAGTGACCACTACGTTGGCCGGGTCGGTGGTAGTTCCCCGGACCTCACCGCTGTTTCTGGCGATCGACTCCCGCAATTGAGGCAGCCCAGCCGTCGGGCCGTAATGGGTGAAACCGTCTGCGATGGCCTTCATGCCGGCCTCGACGATGTGCTGCGGGGTCTCGAAATCCGGCTCGCCTATTTCCAGATGAATTATCTCCCGACCCTGGGCCTCCAGGGCACGGGCTCTAGCGAGCACTTCAAATGCCGACTCGGTACCCAGGTCGTTCATTCGGGCGGCAACTGTCATCGATCCTCCGGAATCAAGGGACTATCTAGATAAGCGGGGAGTTGGTCGCACATTTGCGGGTTTAGTCAGACTGGACCTGGTTTTCGGTCTTCACTGACAGGCCGTAGATCTTGATAAAACCTTCTGCGGAGCTGTGATCAAACTCGTCGGCGCGGTCATAGGTGGCCAGCCCGTAGTTATACAAAGCCTTTGGCGCCTGCCGTCCAACAACAACGCAGGTGCCTTTATGTAGTCGTACCCGAACATCACCGGTGACGTACCGCTGGGTGCTCTGGATGTAGGCGTTCAGGTCGGCTCGGTGGGCGGTGAACCACAGTCCGTTGTAGACCACATCGGCGTATTCCTGGGAGATGCGGGCCTTTATCCTGGCCTGGTCTTTGGTCAGGGTCATGGCCTCCAGGGATGTGTGCGCCGCATGCAGCAGTGTGGCTGCCGGGCATTCGTAAATCTCCCGGGATTTGATACCGACCAGACGGTTTTCAACATGGTCGATGCGCCCGATACCGTGGGTGCCGGATAGCGTATTCAGGTGGTTGACCAGATCGACACCGCCCATGCTCTCGCCGTCGACAGCCGTAGGGATGCCCTGCTCAAAATGAATCTCGACGTAAGCCGGCTCGTCGGGCGTGGCCGTGACCGGACTGGTCCAAGCGTAGGCGTCCTCCGGTGGTTCCAACCAGGGGTCTTCGAGTTCTCCTGCCTCCACGCTGCGGCCCCAGAGGTTCTCGTCAGTGGAGAAGCGACTGCGGTTGGCGTTGATTGGCAGGTCCCGAGCCTGGCCATACTCTATCTCGTCATCACGGCTCATACCCCAGTCACGGATGGGGGCTATGACATCGATCTCCGGCCCCAGGGCGGCGATACCGACCTCCAGCCGGACCTGGTCGTTGCCCTTGCCGGTACAACCGTGGGCGATGGCGTAGGCGTCGTGCTGTTTTGCCGCCTCCACAAGGTAACGGGCGATGAGCGGACGGCCCAAGGCTGTGGCCAAGGGATACTGCTCTTCATAGATGGTACCGGCCTGGAGCGATGGAAAGAGGAACTCGTTGACCAGAGTATCCCGACCGTCAACGGTCAGAGCTTCGGTTGCGCCGATGCTTAGCGCCCGTTGCCGGATGGGCTCCAGTTCCACCATTCCCAGGTCGATTGTCAGTGTGATTATGTCTGCGTCGTACTTCTCCTGCAGCCAAGGGACAGCCACCGTGGTGTCCAACCCGCCGCTGTAGGCCAGTACGATTTTTGGTTTTGCCATTATTTGGTTTAGTTGCTCCCTAAATTCACTTCGTTCAATTCTATGTCAGGCGTTCAGTGCTTCCAAAAATTCGACTGGAGTTACATCTGCATCGCGTAGAATTTTTCGAACCAACCCTCGGCTGATGTCCTGACCTGGATGCACCGGAACTGTTACCACCCTTGCATCTTGGTGCCGAAGTCGCACGTGGCTCCCGCGTTGACGAACAACTTGGAAACCCAATCTTTCCAATCCCCTGATTACATCTTGAGCCTGTAATATTGGGAATCGAGCCATCAGAACTTAAACTTCTATTTTTTGAATTCCAACGAATTCCGGAAGATCAGGACTCTGATCTTCCAGGCACAATTCAATGACCTCTTTCATGTTGGTCATGAGCTCATCTATGGTTTTTCCCTGGGTGTAACAGCCCTTCAGTTGTGGAACTTCACCCACAAAAATCCCGTCTTCGTCTTTTTCGATTATTACGTAGAACTCTCGGTTTGCCATAGCAATCTCCAGCTCTGAACCTGAGATTAAATCGTTGCCAGGGCGTTGCCCAGTAGTTCCATGCCCTGATCGATCTCTTCCTTGGTGATGGTCAGCGGCGGCATGAAACGGATGGTGGTTGGTCTGGGAGCGTTCAGGAGTATTCCGGCCTCGTTGGCGGCTGTCAGCACCTGGGGTGAGATATCACTCTCAAACTCCATGGCTGCCAAAAGTCCCTTGCCCCGAACTTCAGAGACGAAGGAAAAACGGTCCTTGAGGTCGTTCAACCGGGCAAGCAGATACGGTTCCATCTCCTTGGTCTTGGCGGGAATGTCATTGTCGATGAGGAATTTGGTTCCAGCGTAGCCAGCGGCGGTGGTCAGCATGTTGCCGCCGAAGGTTGAACCGTGGTCACCAGGAACCAGGGCCATGCAGTGCTCCTTGGACATAAACGCGCCGATGGGAGCGCCGAAACCCAATCCCTTGGCCAGGGTCATGACGTCAGGTTCGATTCCATACTCCTGGTAGCCGAACAAGCTGCCCAGTCGGCCCATACCAGTCTGAACCTCGTCCAGAATCAGCAGGATGCCCTGCTTGTCACACCACTCCCTAACACGCTTCAGGTAGTCATCGGCGGGGATTATCACGCCAGCCTCACCCTGAACCGGCTCAATCATCACCGCTGCGGTCCTTTCGTTGGTGGCCTCCATGATGGCTTCGACATCGTTGTAATCAACGTGGACGAACCCGGGCTGCAAGGGAGTGAAGTTCTCCTGATAGTGGGGTTGGCCTGTGGCGGCCAATGTGCCCATGGTGCGACCGTGGAAGGAGCTTAGGGCCGTGATGATCTCGTAAGCGCCGTCGCGGTTAAGCTTGCCGTAGCGGCGGGCCAGTTTCATAGCCCCTTCATTGGCCTCGGCGCCGGAGTTACCGAAGAAGACCAGGTCCAACGCACTGTTCTCGACCAATATCTCGGCCAGTTGAAGCTGGGGCACGCTGTAGAACTGGTTGGACACCTGCATCAGGGTACCAGCCTGCTCGGCGATGGCGTTGGTCACCGCGGGATGGCAGTGGCCCAGCTGGTTTACGGCCCACCCGGCCACAAAGTCCAGATACTCTTTTCCGTCGGCGTCCCACGCTCGGGTGCCTTCGCCCTTGACCAGCACCACCGGTTGGCGGCGCACCGTCTGGGCGTAATATTTCTTCTCAATCTCTATCCAGTCGCTGCTCTTGGTCATTTCGGGTCTCCTCCAATTGACTCTCGTAGGCGTTCTACAGCCTCTTGAATATCTTTCAAGGCCTTGTCCAGCTCGGTAATGGTCTCTTCAATCACTTGAAGGTCTTCCGAGGCCGGATTTGCCTGGCCGTCCACACCCGTCTCCGTGCCCCCCACGGTCTCACCAATAAGAGGCGCCCCGCCCTCCAGCAGCATGGCCAATCCCTCACCGACGCTATCGGCCATCACGACGTTGCTTCCGTCGGCCAGGATCACCTTCTTCAGCTCCGGAAATGCCAACACTTCCGACTGAAGGTACAAAGGCTCCACATAGATTATCGCATCGCCCACTGGTATGACCAGTAGCTGACCACGGACGATCTGAGAACCGGCCCCGTCCCACAGTGTGAACTGTTGGGATATGGTCTGGTCGTTCTCAATCCGAGCCTCCACCTGTGCCGGCCCGTCGACCTGCGGGTCGCTGGGGACAGTGAAGGCCTTTAGCTTGCCGTAATTGGCCCCGTCATTCTGGGCCGTGAGCCAGCCAACCAGGTTCTTCTTCTCACTTGCCGGACTGAATGGCAGCATTAACACAAACTCTTCACTATCGCCGTCTGGCATCTGCAATATCAAATAGGAGGGGTGAACCTCCAAGCCCCGCTGGCCGAACCGGGTGTCCTGGGGGATGGCCCATTGATCTGCCTGGTTGAAAAACGCCTGGGCGTCGGTGATGTGATACCGCAGGTACATATTGGTCTGAGGTTTGAACAGACCAGGGGGATAGCGAATGTGGGCCTGCAATCCCATTGGCATCTGGTCAAAATCTAGGAACAGGTCAGGGAAAGCACGGCGGTACATCTGTAACAGTGGGTCGTCCTGGTCCATCACATAGATGGAGACCTCACCGGTAAAGGCATCAACCACTGCTTTGACGCTGTTTCTTATGTAATTGAACTCGTCATCGGCCAGGGTGGAGTACGGGTAACGGTTGGAGGTGGTGAAAGCGTCCTGCAGCCACCAGATCTTTCCCGCCTCATCAACCACCGGGTACGGATCATCATCCATGGTCAAAAATGGAGCAAGCGCATGAACACGGTCACTGATCTGACGTCGGTACTGAATCCGGGTATCAGGCGATATCTGATCGCTGAGCAGTATGTTGATATCCGCGAACTGCCAGGCGTAAGCCAGGCGACGGAATGTGGAACCGAGCTTTACTCCACCGTCTCCGTCATAGTGCCGATCAGCTCCCAGCGGATTGATCTCAGGGGCAGTGCTGTTAACCAGCGCGAATGGCGCAGGAGACTCACCGTAATACAGCTCTGGCTTCGAGACGGGAATCTCCCCTCGGATGGGAATATCCTGAATCAGAAATTCTGGACGGCCTTCTTCAGGGGTAAAGCCCGTGGCTGGACTCATGGCGACGCCATAACCATGGGTGTACTGCAATCTCCGGTTCACCCAGTTGCGGGCGTCATCCGGCAGGTTGTCCGGGTCAAGTTCCCTTGCCGCCAGCAACACCTGCCGCAATTCACCATCCAAGACATAGCGGTCTGAATCCATGTTCAGGAAGTTGTAGTACAACTCCATGAACTGGAGTTGGTTGTAGGCGTCTTGCAGCGGTTCAACGTCCCATAACCTGATATTCTCGATCACCGCCGGGTTATCGGCAATTACGTTGGCCTCCAGATCACCGACGGTCGGCACGGATATCTGTTCCACCTGATCCAGTTGGTAAGCAGCCCGCGTGGCTTCTATGTTCCGGTCGATGTATATCTGCTCGCGCTCAAACTCGTTGGGATCGACCTGGAAGCGTTGGAACAATGCCGGGAAAGCCAGGTTGGCCAGCAGCACCATGATCACCCAAAGACTGAACGAACCGGCCATCAACCGGAGGCCGCCGAAGTAATTGCTGGCGAAGAATGCCGCTGCACCCAATGACGCGATGGCAGTCATCAACCACAACACCGGAATGCGAGCATGCACGTCGGTGTAACCAGCGCCTGCGACCAGACCGCCCGAAGATACGGCAAGCTCATATATCGACAATGCGTGTCCGGCAGCGATACTCAGCATTAGGAGACCGCCCAGTATGCCAATGTGCTTCAACATCCGAGGTGCCAGGAAGAAGTTGAGTCCCCTGAGACCGTAGATACCGCCGTAGAGCAGCAGGGACATAACCACCGAAACGATCAGGATGCCCATGACCCAGCTCTGGATGAAGTTGAGCATCCGCAGTGTGACTATGTAGAAGGAGACGTCCCGACCAAACTCGGCATCGGACACGCCAAACGACACCTTATTCAGAAAGAGCAGAAACATCTCCCACCGCCCCGACGCGGCAGAGCCGAAGACCGGCGCGGCGGTCAATACCGTTATCACAACGGCCGCCACCAAGAGAGCGCGCAGCAGGCGCATGGTCTCGTCGGAGACTGGAAGGGTGGACGGGCCTCGGGAGAACCGGAAGGTGAAGTAAAAATTGACGATCAGGGCCGACGCTGTGACTATCGTACCGCCGATGAACAGCCACAGCTTCATCATCAATATCTTGGTGAAAACGCCCCGGTAGCCCAGCTCTCCGTACCAAAGCAAGTCGGTGTAGACCGTACGCAGCCACCACAGCATCAAGAAGGCAAAGAGCAGACCCACGGCCATGATGCAGCCGTTTCGCACCCGCCGCAGGACAGCCTCCGAGACTCCCGGTAAACTGGGGCCGTCTGGCTCGTCGGCGTCGTTTGTCAGGTCGTAGCTCATATCTTACTCAGAGGCGGCCGGAGTCTCTTCCGACCAAGCCCATCAACCTAGGCCCGAGAGCTCCTCAAATCACTGACTATGGTGGTTCCAGTGGAATTACCCCTTACGCACTCCAACAGGGCATCCGGCTGCCGTCCATCGATGATGTTCGCCACGGGGGCGCGTTCCAAAGCCCGCAGGCAGGCATCCAGTTTGGGAATCATGCCTCCCTGGATGACACCGGAGTTGGAGAGGATGTTGGCCCGGCGTCGGTCCAAGCGTCGAATCACACGCCCCCCACCGTCCATTACCCCGGTAACGTCGGTCAAGAAAACAAGTTGTTCCGCGTCCAGGGCGTAGGCCAGCTCACCTGCCACCGTGTCGCCGTTGATGTTCAGGGGGCTGCCCGCATTCTCTGAGCCGTCACGCACGTGAACCCCGATGGGTGCGATCATTGGTATAAATCCAGCGTCCAGCATCGCACGAATAAGCTCGCCGTTAACCGCGGTCACCTCACCGACAAACCCCAGGTCAGGGTTGCCGATCTTGGCTTCAACCGTGCAGCCATCAACCCCGCTCAAGCCTACCGACCGGCCGCCGAACTCATGTATCAGCGATACCAATTCCTTGTTGATGAGCCCGCCGAGGACGGCGACCACGATCTCCAGACTTGGCGCGTCGGTCACCCGCAGACCATTCACAAAGTTAGGCGCCAGGCCTTGCTGCTGCATCCATTGGGAAATCACGTTTCCGCCACCGTGAACCACCACAACTTCCTGGCCCTCTTGCTGTAGGCGGACCAGGTCCTTGAGGCTGGTGTCGTGGCTTCCCAGGGTGCTGCCACCAATCTTGACGACTATCGGTTTTTTAGTCGGGTTATTGGGTGGGTCGCCGGCCAATGCTTCCTCCAGATGCGAGCGGCTCCAAGTGATGAGCCTTCGGAAATGCTCGGGATGATATTGAATCGCATGGGTGTGGAAGCGGCTGCCGGAGGGGGACTGTGATAGCCGTCGGAATCGTAATCAGACTGCCGCTGGTCCTGCCAATGGATGCGGCCGTCCACGCCCAATTATTTAGTTGGAAATTGGACGCAAACGTATACACAAACAGGAGTAACAGTCTGCGGTTGGTATAAAGGCCTGCTTAGGTGGTGTAGGCACTGTTGATGACCACGTATTCTTCAGTGAGGTCACAGCCCCAGGAGGTTGCCTTGCCGTCAGCAAGGTTCAAGTTGACGCCAAAGGTGACCTCGTCACCGCGCATCAGGGCAACCACCGCATCGCGGTGGAACGGGACTGGCTTACCCGACTCCATGATGCAAACGCCGTTGATGTATAGGTCTATCTTCGATTCGACCATCTCGGCGCCGCTCCGGCCTAAGGCCATGATCAAGCGGCCCCAGTTGGGGTCTGAACCGTAAACTGCCGATTTTACGAGCAGTGATGAGGTAATGGTCTTGGCAACCAATCGGGCGTCGGCTATATCCTTTGCCCCTTCGACCTCAGCCACTATCAACTTGGATGCGCCCTCTCCATCCTGGGCCAGTTGGCGGGTCAGCTGAACCAAGACCTCGGTCAGCGCGTCTTTAAACGCGTCCGCATCTTCGCTCCCGGCATTCAGTGGCGCATTACCAGCGGCCCCATTGGCCAGGACAACCAAACTGTCGTTAGTGCTGGTGTCGCCGTCGATATCCAGCATATTCAGGGTGCTATCAGCGACATCGGGCAAGATAGCCCGTAGAAAATCTTGTTCAACCGCAGCGTCAGTGGCCACAAAGCAGAGCATGGTAGCCATGTTGGGGTGGATCATGCCAGAGCCCTTAGCCACACCGGAGATATTTACCTCTGTGCCGCCCAGGTTCACCCTCACTCCGGTCTCTTTGGTCCGGGTATCGGTGGTCATCATGGAGCGGGCCAGCGAGTTGCCACCGTCGTCCACCAGTTTGATCTCATCAACGCCCTTTTTGATCAGGGCCATAGGCAGTTCGACACCGATGACACCGGTGCTGAATACCAGGACTTCTTCCGGTTTCACGCCCAGCCCAGCGGCGGCCGAGGACGCCATCTCTTTGGCATCTATGTATCCCTGATCACCCACACCGGCGTTGGCGATGCCAGAGTTGACCACCAGGCCGCGCACCGGTCCACCAGCGGCGATGGTCTCGCGGTTGACCGTCACGGAAGGTGAGACCAGGGTGCTTTTGGTGAATACTCCGGCGACAGAGCATGGCGTATCGGATAGGAGCATTCCCATGTCCATCTTGTCTTCGGAGAAAGTCTTGATACCCACATAGGTAGCCCCAGCTTTGAAGCCTTGGGCGGTGGTTATGGTGCCGCCGTCTACATGTGTGATCGGGCCAGCCATGGGTTACCTTCCTTACTGCGGGTCTTAAACCCCGGAAATGGTTCAAAATCTGTCAGGACAGCGTCTCAATCGCTGTTTTATCCGTGCCTAAGCAAGCACAGAGTATATCACAAGATTATGCCGAAATTTTTAGGGTGAGGATGGAAATCTCGATACCAGGGTTGGATGTGGACTGACCGTGGGGGTTCACCTATAATCAATCGGCTAAACAGTAAAGAATCTCAGAATGCAGGTGGCAAAATGGCAGCGGTAAGTCCCTTCAGAGGATGGCGGTTCAACCAAGACACGGTGGGAGACATGGCATCGGTGCTGTGCCCGCCCTACGACATGATCGACGAGGAGACCCAAGAGGCGCTCAAACGCCAGAATCAGTACAACGTGATTCATCTTGAGGCTGGAGAGGGCTTGGACTGGAACACCTCTGCCAAAGAACAATACACCGCTGCTTCCAACTTGTTTGACCAGTGGAGAAAGGAAGAGGTACTGCGTCAGGACACGGAGCCTTGCTACTACCTGATGCGCCATAGCTTCCCACTGGGCGGCAAGATTATGGTCCGGGTTGGACTGATCGCCTCGGTTGGCTTGGAAGATTACCAAACACGCCAGATTCTCCCCCACGAGTTCACCCAAGCTCCGGCGATCCAAGACAGGGTCTGGTTGATGGAATCCCTTTCCGCGAACATCAGCCCGATAATGTCCATCTTCCGCGACGCCGAAGGTGTGCTGGCTCAGGTGTTCGAGCAGGTGATGACCGCCACACCGGAATTTGACGCCACCGACGACTCCGACAACGGCACTGCCCTCTGGCGTATCTCTGACCCTGCCGTGCATGTCCAGATCAGTGAATTCTTCGCCAGCCGCCCCGTCTACCTGGCTGATGGTCACCACCGCTATGAAGCGGCCAGGCAGTACCAACTGGACCGCCATGCGGAGAGCGAAGCCGCCACAGCGCCGAACTTGGCCCACAACCATGTGATGATGACGTTGATCGCCTTTGATGATCCGGGCCTGGTGGTGCTTGGCTATCACCGGACACTGAACGGTGTTCCCGCCGACAAACTGGGCAGGATCAAATCCAAGCTGAACGAGTTGTTCGACTCGGCGCCTTTGTCCGGCAACTCAGACGCCCTCATCGAACAGGTGGATGAACAGGGTGTCAACACACAGTTGCTAGCTGCGGTGGACAGTGACGGGGCAAGGATGCTTAGGTTGAAAGAATCGGCCGTCGATCCATCTTGGGGGTCGTTGTCCGCGTCTGAGGCTTGGGTTCTCGAGGAGCAGGTACTGCGGCCAGAACTAGGCGACGCCACATTGGACCATCTGGATTTCATGCACGACCATGATGAGGCCGTTGAACAGGCCAGGAAAGGGGAGTTGCAGATGACCTTCCTGCTGAAACCGTTCCCACTGGACGCCTTTGAGAGCATCGTGGGCGGCGGTCAGCGTCTGCCGCGAAAATCCACCTTCTTCTTCCCGAAGTTACCCACGGGTCTGGTAATCAACCGGTTAGAAGGTGAACTCTAGAGAATCCTAGCTGGATTCGGAGTCGCCGTTGGTGCGTTCCCTGAATCGGTCGGTGATTGCCTGCTCTGCTTGGCGACTGTTGGCAGCTATGAAATTCTCTAGCAGCCTGATCTCGGCTTCAACGTATTCCGTACCCGAAGCGCCATTCTGTTTCAGACTGGCCAGCTTGGAGCGCGCCTCGTCCACCCGCTTCAGCAGCTGAAGCGCTTCCAGTTCTTGGGTCGCCGTATCTTTGATGGCCAGCAGCCTACGCCTGTTGGCCATGGCGTCGTCCAGTCGCTCTTCGATCTCGCCCATGGCGGCCAAAGACAGCTCCAGAGATGCCTGACCATAGACCACTTGCCTGGGCAATCGGCGAAGCTGCGTCTGGAATTGATTGACCAATTGGTTCAGCTGGTCTTCTTTGTTGCGCATCTCGGCCAGCCCCAACCGAAGGGTAGCCATAGCCTGGTCAAACTGAGAAATGGCCATGTTTGGCGCCTCCCAGAATTAGCGGATATGAATAACGCCGGAGCAACATGACTGCTGCCCCGGCGACATTTTTGTTTCAGTAGATTATCCCACTGGATAGGTCATCTTCCTTGCGAAATAAGACTCAGTTCAGCCGGGAATCTGGTGTGGGCAGCGCGGAGGTCTCTACCCCTTGAAGCCCACCTGCGGTAGGACGATCTTCAGGGCATCCACAACCTCGGTGATGTCCGACTTGGCAACCGCTCCCAGATGGCCGATGCGGAAGATATCGTTGCTCATGCGGCCTTGCCCACCGGCGAGGACCACGTTGTGTTCAGTGCGCATCTTGCCGACCAGCGCTTTGTTATCCACGCCTTCAGGAATCTTCACGGCAGTGACGGTATTGGAGGCGTATTGCTCTTCGCTCACCAACAGCTCCAATCCAAGTTCCTTCATGTTGTCGCGGGTGAACTGGGCGATGGTCGCGTGCCGTCCGAACACATTCTCCATGCCCTCTTCCAACAACAAATCAAGGGCCTTGCTCAGCCCATACATCGCCGAAAGGTTTGGTGTGAAGGGAGTCTGGCCTGTTGCCAGGTACTCCTTGGCCATAGCCAGGTCAAAGTAGAACCGGGGCATCTTGGCCGTCTGCTGTGCCTCCCAGGCGCGCTCGCTCACACTGATGAAAGACAGGCCAGGTGGGATCATGAACCCCTTCTGAGAGGCAGTACCGACCATATCGCAATCCCAGGCGTCGACCGGTAGGGGAATGCAGCCCAGACTGGAAACGGCGTCGACCAGCAGCAGCTTGTCGAACTCGCCTTTCACTATCTTGGCGATCTCTTCCACCGGATGGGTAACGCCAGTGGAGGTCTCATTGTGGGTAACCAGAACCGCTTTGATGCTGGGTTCGGCTTCCAGGGCCTTGCGGATCTCGTTCGGGTCCATGGGGCCGCCCCATTCAAAGTCCATGCGCTTAACGTCTGCGCCGTAGGCTTCCACCATGTCCACAAAGCGGTCGCCAAAAGCTCCGGCCGTGGCGGCGATCACCCGGTCACCAGGGGACAGGGTGTTTACGATGGCTGCCTCCAAAGAACCGGTGCCAGAGGCGGTCAGTATATACAGGTCATTCTTGGTCATGAAGACCTGCTTCAACTGCTCCGTTGTCTTGGCGATCATCTCGCCGAATTCCGGTCCACGATGGTTGATCATCGGGTCGGACATAGCCTCGTTTATGTCGTTAGGGATGGGCGTAGGGCCCGGGGTTCTAAGGTTCTGGGGCGTCATTCTTGGCATGGGTTCCTCGTCCTATGTGGCCACTGCATCTTATTGGTGGCGGCGCGGTTCGCGGGGTGGATTCTACATCTCGTCAAATCAGTGGCCATCGGCCGAGTCTGAGCACGAAATCTGAATGCTAATTCAATCCGACAATGGTTTTGCCGGTTCGCTCTTTGACCGTCTGCGTTGGCTATATTTCTTCGCGCCTGTAGAGGCGTGGTTTAACGGCTGTCCGAGCGGGAGATGATTATATCACCGACTAGGCAGGCCGTCATTTGGCAATTTCGGATAGGTGGGTTGGGATTCGACACGGGAACAACCGGCATCGCTAGCCGTAATTCCCGTTCAGATAGATAGCGAAAAACAGTCCCAATACCGCGGCAGCCATGATGCCAAAGGTAACTATGAACCCCATTCTAAACAGCGCCGATTGAACACCTCTGAACATGGGGAGCATCGACAACGTGAAGAACGCGCCTGGAACCAGAAAGACAAACCCGACGATCGCCCAGTAGCTGTCGAAACCGACCGCGCTCCAGACCAACCATGCTCCCCAGAATCCGCTGAGAAGCAGCATCAAGGGTATTGCCAGTCCAGATAGGGCGATGCCCCAGATGATTTCCCTGGTGAAGAAGGTACCCAACACCAGCAGCGTGGGAATCCTGCGGTCGGCAGCAGCGCCGCACCTACTACAGCGTTGGTATCCCGCCTCGTTCTCCTGTTGGCACGCAGAGCAGATCATGCCAATTTGCTCCAGAGGATTTTCGCAGCTTGAACTTGAGACTAAAAGTCGGTACAAGGATATTGAGGGTTTTGCCAAACAACTTCAACTTCCCCTGTGTCTTGACATTGATTTTGGTATTTCCCAATTGGAAATAAATTCCCTTGGCCAAACATCCGTATCGGGGAAACTGTTTTCCGAACTTAGGATTAATCCAAATAATTGGGAGCTTACATGCCTTTAGACATAGATATTCAGCGCACGGCGGTCCTTTCCATGGATTTCTCGAATGACATCGTCCACTCGGAAGGGGCACTAAAGGAATTTGGCTTCGCCGATATGGTGTCCGAATACGACGTACTGGACAAGACCGGCCAACTGCTGGTGGCGGCCCGTGGCACCGGCGTCAGGGTGGTACACGTTTCGGTCAAGTTCCAACCCGGCTACCCGGAGCGTCCAGCCAATTCCGGGCTGTGGCAGAGCCTCCAAGACGCCGATGCATTGCGGGATGGCACCTGGGGCGCGCAGATCCACCCCCGTGTGGCCGCCCAGGCCAGTGAAGCTGTGGTGACCAAGCGTGGCGTGCCTGCCTTCACCGGCACAGACCTGGACCAGATACTCCGGGCCAATGGTATCGACACCGTCATGCTGGCCGGAGTTGCCACCAACCTGGTGGTCGAGGGCACTGCTCGCCAGGCATGTGACATGGGTTACAACACAATCGTGGTCGGTAACTGCTGCGCCGCAGAGGACAAGTGGACCCACGACGCCGCGTTGACCATCACGCTGCCGTCCCTCTGCACCGTCACCTCGCTGGACGAGGCGCTGGCCGCCATGGGCGCCAGAGTATTGATCTAAGCACTCCTCGAAACAACCTAAAAGTAGTGCTGAGCCCGTTGAAATGACCTGATTTTGAGGCTAAAAACGTCTTATGTCATGTTATAATCTGGCCATGACAACAGGCACAGAATTACTGGAAGGGCTCAACCCCGCACAGAAAGAGGCCGTCGAGACTGTCGACGGCCCTCTGCTCATAGTAGCTGGTCCCGGCAGCGGCAAAACCCGGGTGATCACCCACCGCATCGCCTATCTCGTCCGCGAGTACGGCATCAACCCGTACAACATCCTGGCCATGACCTTTACCAACAAGGCCGCCAGGGAGATGCGGGAACGGCTGGACCGGCTGATCGACTCTCGCAGTGAGTACATGACCGTGGGCACGTTCCACTCGTTCTGCGCCAAACTGCTGCGCTGGGACGGCCAGCACCTTGGCCTGGAATCCAACTACTCCATCTATGACGCCGATGACCAGCTCAAGATTCTCAAAGAATCCATGGAACTGGCAGACGTCGACCCCAAGCGGTTCGCTCCCCGAGCCGTCCTGGGCACCATCTCCAAGGCCAAGAACGCCCTCTGGGACGCTCCCACATTCCTTAAGAACGCCGACCCGGACAACTACTTTGAGGAGCGCGCCGCCCGGGTCTATCACCACTACGAAGA
>PCAH01000061.1 GCA_002730485.1 Dehalococcoidia bacterium
ATGGACCGCCTGCTGCGCATAGTCTGCCTTGCCCACCCGTCTGGTATATCTGGTCAGGAATTTGTAGATTCCCTTTACATCTGCATCCGATTTACCGAACGGGGACGGGCTGATGTTGTTTCCGATCGCCACCTGGTCAAACTCCAGACCGCACGCCTGAGCCTTATACATCATCCACATGAACGCCACGTCTGGCAGACTGGCGTCAGAGCTGCCCCCACCAACCTCGCTGTGGTCTCCAGCAAACCATACCTGCTCTAAATCTCTATTGGCGGTGCCGGCAGTGGTCCAAACCGAAGGAGCGAATGCTCCCCGCCTTTCATCCACCGACAGGGCGTGGTAGGCATGTTTCACCGATCCGCTTAGCTTCATGTCGTGGAATTCATACCGACGATTGAACAATCGGCCGATGTAACGTGAGGGAATTCCCAGCGCGCCAACGGTGTCCCACACACCCATGAACCAGATATCCGCAGTTTTTGAATACTGTTCTTTGAACCCCAGGGCGCCGCTGGAGTTGGGATGGGCATCTTGTGACCTGTTCCGGTACATCTCCATGGCTTCTTCTGCCATGTGGCTGTTCTCTTTGTTGAGCAACCCACAATTGCGAATCAAACCGACGAGGCTCCTAACCGTGTATGCGCCTCTGCTGAAGCCGAAAAGAAAGATTTGGTCGTCGGGTTCATGGTTCTCAACCAAAAACTTGTAGCAGTCCAAGATCTTCTCATCCAGATCATATCCTGAGGTGCCACCCAGCAGCTTCTCCCACCAGGTGCCAGAAGCCCCCACTCCCTCGTCGTAATAGATCTTCTGCTCGATATTATCATCGCCCTGATCCAGGGTAACGTTCTTAAGACGAATGACGTTCGTCGGATGTGCTTGGGTTGGTGTATTCCAGGTTCCATCAGCAAAAACAGCGATCCGTTTTCCCATGATTAAGCCTCCAATCACCAGACTTAGCCATTAAAATGGCTCAAGCTATTCGAACCATCGAATATCGGCAATTGTTAAATCCCTAACTTGCTTTGTCAATTAATACTTACTGTTTAAGTATTAATCAAACCAGATCAGACTGGGATGCAAATCAACTTTAGAGGGAGGTTTAGGCATGACCTGGCAGGAATTTGCCCAGCAGGCACCCGAGTTGGCCGCCTTGGGCCAGGAGAGACTGGAACTTAACGGTCTGGTCATGGTGGGGACACTACGAAAGAACGGATGGCCACGGATCTCACCCGTGGAGCCGCTATTTTCCAATGGCCAGCTCTATCTGGGCATGATGTGGCACTCCCAAAAGGCTCTCGATTTACTAAAGGACCCAAGGTGCACCATCCACAACGCAGTTACAGACCGCCAAGGGTCCGAAGGGGAATTCAGTATTTATGGTCGAGCCTTCGACATCACCAACCCTGGCGAGCGGCAGGAATACGTCAGGGCTTTGTTTGAGAAGGTTGGTTTTCAGCCTGAAGATCGGGAATTCCACTGCTTCACTGTAGACATCCAAAGCGCCGCGGCCAGCACCCTGGTGGGCGAGGAGCTACATCACCAAGTCTGGCGGGCCAAATAGCCACCTAAACCAGACCTGGTTGGCTAGCCGCCGTGGTTCAACGAGGTGGCTTCTGCTGCCAACAATTCCTGAGACGCCCTGGCCAGGAAGTTGGCGTCTATTGCGCCCACGCTCTTCTCAAAGATCGTGCCGTCAGAGCTGATGAACACAGTGGTTGGCATGGCCGTGACGCCGTACTTGCTGGTGATACTGCGGTCATCGGTCCAGCCTGCTGGGTAGGTCACCCCCAACTCCCGCAACAGCGCATCAGCATCGTCGTGGGAACCCAGCCCGGTGAATATCCCAATATCCACTCCCAGGAGCATGACCTCATCCTGGAAATCTTCGTAAAAAGCCTGGAATTGGGGCATCTCGGCCCTACATGGTGGACATAGACCGGCCCAAAAGTTCAAAACCATGGGCTGGTCGTGGAGCGCGGAAAAATTCCCCTCCCTGAATCCAACTTCCTCAACCCCTTGGAACATACTTACCTCGAAATCGGGGCAGCAGAGCCTTCGCCGCCGCTGCTGGTGCCTGAAGCAACCCCGAAGATAACCAACGCGATTATGGCTACAGCGGCGACCGAACCCAGCGCGTATTTGAGCAGATTCTTCTTACGGTCCACCGCAGCCTGCCTGGCTGCGCCAGAAACGCGACCGTTCTTCCTTTTTCTGCGATTTGCCAATGCCTAACCTCCTTAAAGTAGAGTCTGCATCCTAGAATCACCTGGATGGCAAACATCGACCAGACTCAAACCTGTCCGGTGAATATTCTGATGCGCCCCAACGCTTAGAGGTCTGCAAAACCTCTATTGGCATAAACCGTATTGTTGGTTATGTCTTCCGGCTTGTGGTTCTTGTCGCTCTTCCAACCACCGTGCTATCATTGCTTCAGCCTCGGATTACGGTAAATTCGGCCAAAAACTGGCGTTGCAGTTTCGGCTCCTCAAGTTCGGTATCTGTATTTGAACAGCCAACAAGACCGGCAGGTCTACCTATCCGTGGATGAACCGTTTTCCAGCAGCATCCTCAGCGATATACCAGACGTAGCGACCGGTGTAACGCACGGCGACCCAGTCGAGGATTGGTTAATGGGAATAGCGCAGGCGGCACTGGATGTGGCATTGGACGGGACGGAGGCCGCGCAGATGAGCCTGGTCATAACCAACGACGAGACCGTCCACAGGCTGAACGCCCAATTTCGAGGCCTGGATGAGGTCACCGATGTACTGTCTTTCTCAGCAGACCACCCTGGTCACTGGGAAGGCGAAGATGAACCACCCGAATCCGCTGACGGCTTTGAATTTGTAATGCCGCCAGACGAGCTTTCTCCCCTGGGAGAGGTGATTATTTCCTATCCCCAAGCGGAACGTCAGGCAGAAGAGCACGGCGTGCCCCTTGCACATGAGTTGGCCCTTCTGGTAGTACATGGGGTGCTGCACCTTACGGGGCACGATCACCTGGACCCGGAAGAGACGACCCTGATGCAGTCCAAAGAGAAAACAGCCCTAGCAGCGCTTAACATTTCAAACTGAGAATGGTCCGGCTAAACCCTGTCAGCCCCCAAGAGACCCGATAATACATTTCAGAGGAAATATGACGGAGAGCCCCCTGTAATGACCGGCCAGGCAATTACCGAACCTACCGCACCCACGCAGGTTTATGCCCGTACGTGGCGGCCTTCCAGCTTCAGCCAGCTGGTCGGGCAAGAACACGTCTCCGGAACATTACGCCAGTCCATAAAACTTGGTCGGGTCTCCCACTCATATCTATTCTGCGGCCCCCGAGGCAGCGGCAAGACCACCACCGCCAGGATCATCGCCAAAGCCGTGAACTGCCTGGACACCCAGGACGGAGACCCCTGCGACGCTTGCACCATCTGCAACTCGATCAACGGCGGCCAGTTCATGGACATCATCGAACTGGATGCCGCCAGCAACCGTGGCATCGATGAGATCAGAGACATCAGGGAGAAGGTAAACTTCTCGCCAGCCCAGGGCCAGCGCAAGGTCTACATCATCGATGAAGCCCATATGTTGACCGACGCTGCCTCTAATGCCTTCTTGAAGACACTGGAAGAGCCCCCGGACCACGTGATTTTCGTGCTCTGCACCACTGAAGCCCACCGAATCCTTCCGACAATCATCTCGCGATGCCAAAGGTTCGATTTCCGGCGCATCGGCTCGGAGTTGATCTACGGCCGCCTGGCTGACATCACCGAGTCCGAGGGTGTGAGCGTCGATCCAGAAGCGTTACGCCTGGTCGCCCGACACGCTGCCGGTAGCCTCCGGGACGCAGAAAACCTACTGCAACAATTGGTGGTCTCCGCCGGGGATGGGGTCACACTGAAACAAGTTGAAGAGCTTTTGGGCCTGGACAACGGCGAAAGCTCCCTGGAATTGACCAAATACCTTCTGCTGGGTAATACCTCAGCAGCCCTATCCGCAGTGAACAACGCCGCCTGGAGCGGCACAGACCTACGACAACTGCACAAACAGACCACTGAGCTGCTCAGAGCCGTAATGCACCTACAATGGGGCTCTGAAGACGCTGTGGACCTTCCTGATGATGTAACCAGCCAGCTCAAGGAGCTAGTAGGCAATCTTCCTCCCTGGCGGATAGTGAGGGGCCTCAAGGTCTGGGGCGATGTCAACATGCGCTACGATGCGCCGTCCACGCTGCCTTTGGAGTTGGCTGTGGTCGAGATATGTGAAGACACCACCCCGCCACCGGCACAAGCCGCTCCGGCTGCGCCACCTGTGAGAACCCCTACCCTTCCCACAGCCACCCGGGCGCAGGCACAGGCAGCGAGCAGACCTCAGCCCGCCCCACGGCAGCCAGCCAGTCCTGCGGGCCAACCGGCAACCCAACGCCGCCCCGCTCCGGATACCGCCCCAGTTTCAGAACTTGGCGCAAAATGGCTGACAGCGGTAAAGGTATTGGGACGTCACAAGGGCAAGAAATATAACCTGGGAGCCTTGTTGCGCGATTGCAAGGCCAACGCGGTATCCCTGGATGCAAACACTCTGGTCTTGGGCTTTTCCAACAAGGCCAATCTGGAACGGATGCAAGAAGAGATGGAGGACCCAGGCTCACGCCGTCAGGTGAGCGATGCTGTGACCGACACCTTTGGGGCAACTTACGAGTTCAGGCTCACCATGGCCAATGGCGGATCCACCGCCAACACAGTTAAAACCGCACAACAAAGTTCCCTGGTCCGCACGGCCCTGGGTATGGGCGCTAGAGTCCTAGAGGAGATTGAAGAATGAACCGCAACATGATGAAACAGGCCCAGAAGCAACTGGCCCAACTGCAGAAGATCCAGGAAGAACTAGAAACTCTGACAGTTGAAGGTTCCGCTGGCGGTGGCGCAGTTAAAGTAACCATGACTGGCAAACAGATCGTGGAAGCTGTCGTGATCGACCCGGATGCAGCGGAAGAAGTGGAACTGCTCCAGGATATGGTCCTGGCCGCAGTGAACGATGCCGCAACCAAAGCCCAGGAGATGGCCGCCCAGAAGATGGCGGTGGTCACCGGCGGCATGAACATCCCGGGATTCTAATAGGCCGGGCTGGCAAAGCACTCGAAAAATGACTCAAGAGAACATCTCCGGAGCAGCCCCCTCCCTAGCCCGGCTGGTGCAGGAACTAAACCGCCTGCCGGGTATCGGCCCCAAGAGCGCCCAGCGTCTGGCCTACTACATCATTCGACTGCCGGATGATGAAGCCTACGCCATAGCCGACGCTGTGACCTCCGTGAAGCAAAATATCGTCTTCTGCGAAGAGTGCCAGAACCTGACTGACGCCTCCCCCTGCCAGGTCTGCTCCGACCCCAGGCGAGACCAGACCATCATCTGCGTGGTGGAGGACCCTCTCGATGTATTGGCCATGGAACGCACACGAAGTTTTAGGGGCCTATATCACGTACTGCACGGCGTCATATCCCCGATCAACGGTATCGGACCAGATCAACTGAGGCTTAAAGAACTCTTCACGCGTCTGGGCCGACCAGAGGTAGAAGAGATGGTTGTTGCCACCAACCCCACCCTTGAGGGTGAGGCCACCGCCATGTACATCCGCCGCCATCAAGGCCGCGAAGACCTGCGCATCACCCACCTTGCCAGAGGACTTCCGGTGGGTGGGTCACTGGAATATACCGACGAAACCACTCTCACGCGGGCGTTCCAGGGTCGCCAAGAGATCTAGGTCATCCAAACTCTGGCATATCCCTACCCAATCTCTTCTGTAATCTTGTTGGAGCACTAGCCATGGCCCCTCCCAGGACTTATCGCTGCGAAGCTGTCATCCTCAGCTATACGCCGCTGGGCGAGGCCGACCTGTTGGTCACCATGTACACCCAGGACCAGGGCAAGGTTAGGGCTGCGGGCAAAGGCGCACGACGGTCAACTAGCAAACTGGTGGGCCATCTGGAGCCATTGACCGTGGTTAAGATGTCTCTGGCCAACGGACGCTCCATGGATGTTATATCCCAGGCCGAAGTCATCAACGGCTTCTCAGGCCTTAAAGAAGACCTTACTGGTATCTCCAAGGGACTCTATTTGGCAGAGATGGTCGACGGGTTCGGCGCAGAGGATAGTCCCAACCCCGGGCTGTATCAGTTGATGATAGATACTTTGACTGTTTTGCAGGCCGACCCAGAATTGGAAATGCCTCTCCGGTTCTTTGAATTCCATCTGCTGCAGGTGTCCGGACTGATGCCGGAGTTGTACCACTGCGTGGAATGCCGTAACGAACTGGAACCGGACGCACACCGGTTCAGTCCCAACGTCGGCGGCACCCTGTGTCTGGACTGTAATCCTGAAGACGCCCACCTACGTCCCCTATCCCTCAGGGCATTGAAAGTACTCCGCCTCATGGACCGGAGCGGAATTTTAGAAGCCAGTAAATTAAACATCGACTCCAGCCTGGCGGAAGAACTAAAGAGCCTGCTTTCCACCACCGTGAGCTACTGGCTAGGTAAGGAAATTCGTTCTAACTCGTTCTTAGAACGCCTACGCAACGAAACCCTGCCTGAGGTATACAAATAAGGCTTATAGCTCATTTCTTGAGCGGGGCCCGCGGTTTCATCCACAAAAAGGGCTACCGTTCCTTGATACAAAGGGTAAATTGTGTTTACCAAGATATTGATTGCCAACCGGGGCGAGATCGCTTGTAGGATTATTCGCACCTGTCAAAGGCTGGGTATAAAAACCGTCGCGATCTATTCGACGGTCGACCAGGAAGCGCTGCACGTCAAATTGGCTGATGAAGCCATTCTTGTCGGTGAAGCGCCACCTCATGACAGCTATCTGAACATGGCCAAGATCTTGGACGCCGCCAAGACTTCTGGCGCCCAGGCCATCCATCCTGGATACGGTTTCCTCTCTGAAAATGCCGAATTCGCCCGTCTCTGTGAGGAGTCGGGCGTTTCCTTTGTTGGGCCTACCCCAGAGGTTATGGAAAGTATGGGAGACAAACTTCGCTCCCGTAAACTGGCCCGCAAAGCCGGACTTCCCATACTCCCAGGCACCGACGAAGCCGTGGCCAACGAAAATGCCGCGACCAAGGCTTGGGAATTGGGATTTCCGCCCCAGAATGACCGTTCTGCTGCACGTTTCCCACTCAAGAATTGACCGTGGCTACCAGCCCATGATGCCATCAGACCCAGCCTTCGTCCTGGCCGCCGGCCGGACCGGCGGCCGGGACGAAGACTAGGTCGGACGGGCTTCTGGGCAGACTGG
>PCAH01000062.1 GCA_002730485.1 Dehalococcoidia bacterium
CTGCCAGACCATCATCTCTTTGATGAGCTGTTCTTCGCTCTCTTCCAGGGCCAAACGCAGAGAGGGACGGCGTTGGTACAGGAGGTCCATCCCGGTGGCTGCCTGAAGCTCTTCCACCAGAGGCTGGAAGGCTTTGTAGCTCTCCAGTCCAAATGCAAAGGATTCGCCGGGGGTGAACTCGGTGCCCAAGAGGCTGATGAATCCGGTGGCGTGGGCAGTGGAGCCGCTGCCGAAGGATTCGCGCTCCAAGAGGCCTACTTTGATGCCTTCTCTTGCCAGGTAATAGGCTATTGCGCAGCCAATTGCGCCCGCACCGATGACGACTACGTCAAATTTCTCTGCCATACGAAATCAGACTCCGATTAAGGGGATGGCAGGAATTATGCGAGGGGCACGTGTAGCTGTCAACACGGGCGAGAGCCCGCTTGGTTAGGCCGAAAGGAAGACGAGGTCAGGGGGACTTTAAGCGGCTACCAGTTCAGGAGCGGTGGCAACAGGCACTTCAAACTCGACGCCGGTGAGCTTGGAACTCACTTTCCAGAGCGCTGTCTGTAGGTCCTCGTCGTAGCTGCGTTTCGACGAACGGACCGAGCGCTTTTTGACCATGTATTTGCCGGAGAGCCCCTCCATGTCTGGGGAAGATGCGGTGTATACAGAGGTCCGAGCGCCCTCTTCAACGCTGATGCCGCGCACGCCCAACAGGAAGTTTCCCAAGCTGCCCATGAGTCCATTGTTGGTCAGGAAGTTTGTCGCAACCAGGCCTGGGTCAAGGGCGTTGGCCGTTACACTTGTGCCCTTGAGTCTGCGCGCCAGTTCGTAGGTGAAGAGGACGTTGCACAACTTGGATCTTGAGTAAGCCCGCCAGCCAAAGTAGCGGTTGGGGGAATGAGCATCTTGAACATTGAGTCGGCCTACTTTGTGGGCAGAGGACGCCACATTGACGATCCTGGCTGAAGCGGTATCCACCATCACATCCAGCAGGAGATTGGTCAGCATGAAGTAGGCGAGGTGGTTCAGGGCGAAGGTCTTTTCAATGCCGTCGACGCTTTTCTCGCGACCAAAGTGCAGGGCTCCTGCGTTATTCACCAGGACGTCTAACTTTTGATGCCGTTCTTTGAAGCTCTTGACCAAATCCCGTATCTGTTCCTGGGAGGAAAGGTCTGCCACCAAGAACCCCACGTGCGGGTTGCCCGTCTCTTCGCGAATGTCGATGGCAGTGACGGCGCACTTGGCCGGGTTGCGACCGACGATTATGACATTTGCGCTCATGTGGGCCAATTCGAGGGCGGTGACACGACCGATGCCTGCTGTGGCACCGGTGACCAGGCATGTCTTTCCGAACATTGCCTGAGACCTACAAGATAATTTTACGGTCAACTGCGCCTCCGGGCTCACTGAGCCTCAAATTATTCTATAATCGTCTCGAAAATCGTACTTGAATACAACCCCAAGACCGAGTGCTTATTGGCCCAATCCCGTGGCCCAGACGGACCAATATTTCCACCAATCGACCCATTGTCCAGAGTATATGACCAATCACCGTTGGGTGTGGGTGCGGACCGGGGTTGGACATCAATTTGATTCCCTAGATTGATTCCCTCAGGCCCAGGGAGTAATCTGATGCTCGGTAAAGTCGGACGCAACCAATATTCGGCTCCACCAAAAGATACGGCTGACCGGAGATATCAAATGGATTTCGAGTTAAAGGCTCTGACGGAGCAGGGAAAGAAAATGGTCGAGTTGGCTGAAAAGCACGCCGCTGATTTTGCCGTTACTGCGGCAGAGCATGACCGCAACGGGACTTTCCCGATTGAGAACGTCACCGCCATGAAGAAGAGCGGTTTCGCTGCCGCCGGAGTGCCCCAAGAATTTGGCGGCATGGGAGTCACTTCCGTCCACGACTGCATCGTGGCCCTGAACCGTCTTGGTCGGGGCGAGGCATCAACGCCGCTGGCCTACACCATGCACCTATCCAGAACTCTCAGCACCGCCCGGGCCCTGCGCCTGGCCATCGCCTCAGGAAACCAGGTAAGGCAGCAGCGGTCCGAAAAGATGCTGAAGAAGATCGGCTCCGGTGAACTGTTTATCACCGTAGCCAATTCTGAACGGGGAGCCGATGTCCGCACATCCAAGACCCAGGCCTCCAAGACCGACGGCGGTTGGTTGTTCAATGGCACCAAGACCTTTGCCACCGGATCGCCCGCCGCCGACGTGCTGGCCATCAGGGCCAGGTACGTGAATGAGGCCGGTGAGGAGCGGATGGGGGCGACCATAGCGCCCATCGACAGGCCCGGTGTAGAGATATTGGACAACTGGGACGGCCTGGGGATGCGCGCTTCCGGCAGTCACGATGTGGTCTTCACCGATTACTTTGTCGCCGACGATGAGTTTGACGACACGGGAAAATACGGGGAGTTCAATGCCCCATTCCTAGCCCTTGGAACGAACTCCAGCATGGGTCTTTCATCGATCTTCCTGGGTATCGCGGAGACGGCTCACGAATTGGCTATTACCGCCATCAAGGGTCGGGACGGCGGCCTCCACTACCCCATGAATCAGGTGAGCATCGCAGAGAATGAGATCGACCTGGCAGCCGCGCGGGGCATCTTGAGTCGCGGTGCCCAGTTCTATGATGAGTACTACCAAACAGATCTAGCAGAGCCGGTGGGCGAGATCGACAACTCTCCAGAAACGGCATTCAAGATAATCAAGAACGGCGCCTGCACCAAGAAGGTCGTAATGGAAACCGCAGCCAAAATCGTTGACCGTTGTGTCACTCTGTACGGCGGCAGCGCTTACGTTGCCAACAGCCCCATGGCCAAGTTGTACCGGGACGTTAGAGCTGGTCAGTTAATGCAACCCTGGGCCAGTAATCAAGCTACTGAATTGATCGGCAAGGTTTCATTGGGCCTGGACCCAAACAAAGACTAATAGACCCAGGAATCTTGGGAGAGTAATAATGGCTGGTAACAACATCACTTTTGGCGTAAACCTCTCGGTGGACAACTACTGGGACGTGCCCGAGTTTGCCCGTCGGGCCGAGGATATGGGTTACGGCCGGGTCACCATGGGTGAACACATCATGGACGGCAACCCGCCCAGACCCACCGTGCTCAACCTGCCAGCCATGGCCGCCGCTGCCGGAGCCACCAGAGACCTGCGGGTGATGACCGGTATAGTCGTCGCGCCTCTATATCATCCGGTGACGTTGGCCAAGATGGTCGCCAGCGTCGATCAGGTGTCCGGAGGGAGACTCGACTTTGGCATCGGTATCAGCGGCCAGAGGGGCACCAAGATCGAGTTCGATGCTGTCGGTGTTGATGTCCACACCAGGGGCAAACGCACCAACGAGATGCTCGACGTGATGAAGCGACTGTGGACCGAGGAGCATGTCTCGCACCACGGTGAGTTCTTCGATTTTGACGATGTCACATTGCTGCCATTTCCGGCCCAGAAGCCGTACCCGCCGATCTGGGTGTCGGGACGCAGCGAAGCGGCCATGCGCCGGGCTGGGGTGATGGGTGACGGCTGGTATCCATACCTGTTCACCGTGCGCCGCATCAAGGCCGGCAACGAGATGGTCCGCCAGTATGCCGCCGAAGCAGGGCGAGACCTGACCAACTTCAAGTGGGGATTGAACCAACCAACGGCCATCTCTGCTGACGGCTCCCAGGCCATGGCGTTGGCTGTCTCCAACGTGGGAGATCGCTATGTGACTCCAGACCGGAGCGCGGAGAGCATTGCCCAGGCCGTGTGCATTGCCGGCACTGCCGAGGACTGTATCAAGGCTGTGGAAGAGCGTATCGATGCCGGTGTGGAACACATCAACCTGGGATTCCTAGCCTCAGAACCCGACGATTTCTATCGGCAGATGGAGATGTTCGCGGCCCACGTCATGCCCCAATTCCAAGACTAGAGTCGCCAACCGACTCTCAACGCGAGAGGGATCATGCCTGAATCCATTTCTTTGAAGATCGAAAGTAACGTTGCCGTGGCCATGAGAGACGGCGTCACCCTGTACGCTGACATCTATAGACCTGAGGGCGACGGCCAGTTCGCAACTATTCTGCAGCGGACGCCCTACGACAAGACCACCAGTCTGACCAATACGATGCTGGACCCCATCAGGGCAGCAAAAGCGGGGTTCGCAGTGGTGATTCAAGACACCCGCGGCCGTCACTCTTCCGAGGGCGAGTTCTACGCCTTTCGCGATGACATCAATGACGGCTACGACACCGTGGAGTGGGCCGCCGCTCAACCCTGGTCCACCGGCAAGGTTGGCATGTTCGGTGCCTCATACGTGGGTGCCACCCAATGGCTGGCGGCAATCTCCAGACCACCCCATCTGGTGACCATCGCCCCCACCGTCACGGCGTCCAACTACCACGACGGCTGGACCTACCAGGGCGGCGCGTTCGAACTGGGCTTCAACATGTCCTGGACGCTGCTCCAATTGACCCTGGCCAATTTCAGGAACGTCTCTGGGGTCGAGAACATACCCCTGGAGCGGCGCAAACATCTGATCCATGACGTGGACCACATGACCGAGGGATTTGAGTTCCTTCCCACCAAGGACTTCCCTGGCTTGGACTCCGGCCTGGCCAAGTACTACTACGACTGGCTGGCCCACCCTGACTTTGATGATTACTGGCAGGAATTGTGCATCGAAGACCACCATGCGGAGATTGATGTCCCCGCCCTGCATTTTGGCGGGTGGTACGACATATTTCTGGGCGGCACCATCCGCAATTATCTTGGGATGAAAGAATCCGGAGCGAATGAGACTGCCAAGTCCGGACAAAAGTTAGTGATCGGCCCCTGGGCCCACGGAGCTCGCGGTTCCACGATGGCCGGTACTTACTACGCCGGAATCATGGCTGACCCGATAGCCATAGATATTGACGGCATACACCTCCGCTGGTTCGACTACTGGCTCAATAACAACAGGAATGGCATCACCGAGGAAGCTCCGGTGCGCATCTTCGTCATGGGCGACGATGTGTGGCGAGAGGAGCAAGAATGGCCGTTGGCCAGGGCCGTTGAAACCAAGTACTACCTACATAGCGCTGGCAAGGCCAATTCAAAGAACGGAGATGGCACCCTCAGCACGGATAGGCCGCAGGGAGAAGCCGCCGACGTATTTCTTTACAATCCAGCTGACCCGGTTCCCACCACAGGCGGTGCCCTCTGCTGCAACCCCAACTTCGCCGCCAACGGAGCCTACGACCAGAACCGGGTGGAAGACCGCCAGGATGTGCTGGTCTACTCCACACCGCCTCTGGATCAGGATATTGAAATCACCGGCCCCGTAACGGTCTCTCTGTGGGCTTCCACGTCAGCCAAGGACACGGACTTCACCGCCAAGTTGGTTGATGTGTGCGAGGAAGCCTGTGCCAGGAATCTGACCGATGGGATAATCCGCGCCCGTTACCGCGATTCAATGTCCAACCCGATATTGGTCGAACCTGGAAGGGCCTACCGCTATGACATAGACCTGTGGGCAACCAGCAACGTGTTCAAAGCCGGTCACAGAATCCGATTGGAGATCTCCAGCAGCAACTTCCCAAGGTTTGACCGCAACACCAATACCGGCAATATCATCGCCGAGGACACGGAACTTAAGCCGGCACTGCAGACGGTGTTCCACGACCGTCAGCAGGCATCATATGTGAGCCTGGCAATCGTACCCAGGTAATCGATTAGGGGACAAAATCATGCCGGAAGAAACATCAGAGGAATGGGAAGCCCACGAAAGGGTTTCAGGCGACCCGCTCCGTGAGTGGTATTCCAACGAGATCTGGGGACAGCGGGCCACCGATGATGACGCCCTGTTTGAGGTAATGAGCCTGCAGGTGTTCCAGGCCGGGCTCACTTGGCGTATGGTCCTATCCCGTCGAGACCGTTTCCGGGCCGCCTTTGCTGACTGGAGAATCAGTGATGTAGCAGCAATGGAGCCATCGGATGTGGAGCACCTGAGAAAGGATCCCGGCATCATACGCAACCGCCAGAAGATCAATGCGGTGATTACCAACGCTGGAGTTATACAGGGAATCCAAGAAGAATACGGCACCTTCTGCGATTGGTTCTACAAAGTGTTACCCGGCACCGATTATCCCTCTTTGCAAAAAGAACTGCGAGCCACTTTCAAATTCATGGGGCCAGAAATCTCTCGCATGTGGCTGATGGCTTCAGGCCGAATCACCCGCGAGGAGGGCGACAAATACGACCCAACTGGCTAAGCCCGCACAACCGCTACCAACATATCTACCAAGCCCTTTTACCGGTTCCATTTCCCCCGACAACAAGTCTACTGAATGCAGATCAAAGACTTGTGAGATTGGACACATTTCAGTTTTTGCCTGCCTTTAACGATATTTCCGAGTATCGTTAATACATGTTTATATATCCTTTTAGAAACAGGACGTGTAAACCTCGGCTGAAATAGACGACTTACAAATGGAGCCTACGTAGACTGGATAGAGTCGTTCTATTGCAATAGTGCGCTTGGCCATCCTGCAGCATCTGTGCCAGGTGGTTTTACTCGTTGAGGATTACCACTCGGGTTCCACGTTATCGGACTTCACTGCGATGACTTGGGCGTACTTCAGATAGCCCGCGAATTTGGAAGTGCATCTATATTCTTGAATCGCATCCTGAAGTGATGGTTAAAAACATTGCTAAATGGGCTGATGCCAGATGTTTATAGCCCATCATTACAGCGAAATTTATTGTCCGATATGTTAATGACGTATCATTTCAGGAAAGTCAAAAAATGTTGACAAAATAGAATTAGAATTGCTATCGTCGGCGAGCGTTTTCTAAAGGTGATAAAGGCGATCCACTTTAGTACTAGAGAAAGAGAGGCCCTCTTCAGAGAGGGCTTCTCTTTTGTCTAAACATCTGATTTGTTGGCTCGTCAAACGCATTGATAATCCTCAATTGTAATTCCAAGATTAGTTTTCCGAAGAACTTATTAACAGCTCATCAATGATCAGAATATCAATATGGCGCCTTAGGTAAACCGTGAGCTATAAACCAGACTCCGCTGCCGAATCTCAAACCATTTCTGGCAGATTCCAATATAAATGGGTCCTGTTTTTAGTTGTCGCTAGCAGTGGGTTTTTATCGATTATGAACCTCAATATCGTCAATATTGGGGCCCCTGACATGATTGATGATTTCCAAACCTGACCTGCCCCCAATCTTTGTACCAGTTGATATGTTAGTCCCACAAGCCCTGGAATAGGTTCAGCAGTCAGCACGGCCTGGGGTGCAGGCGGTTTGGAGCCCAGCGAGCTA
>PCAH01000063.1 GCA_002730485.1 Dehalococcoidia bacterium
CAACGGCGTTTCTGGCTGCAGTGATGGTCAGCCTTTTTGAAACCACCATCACCCGGGTGGTGGCGCTGGCGGTCTTTCTGCCGGTGGTGGCCAGCCAGGGTGGAATCGGTGGAACACAGACCGTAACTCTGGTGGTTCGCAGCATGGCTCTGGGCGAGGTGCCCCGCAGGCTGGGGCTGCGACTATTGGCCCGTGAGCTGGCCTTGGGCCTGATCCACGGAGTGGCTCTAGGAGTGGTGGTCGGGGCCGTCGCCTACTTGTGGAAGGGGAATATCACCCTGGGTCTGGTCCTGGGGCTGGCCATGTCGGGGAACATGCTGGTGGCGGGGATGTTCGGCGCCGGGGTGCCGCTACTGCTCCGGCAGCTTCGGATGGACCCTGCGGTGTCCTCTGCGGTGTTCGTTACGACGTTCACCGACGTGATCGGCTTTGTCTTGTTCCTTGGTTTGGCGGCTATTTTCGTGGAACACTTGGTTTAGGTCAGTTCCAATCACCTGCAAAACACAGACAGATTTAAGTAGAGGGAAGATATGCCCGGACAGATAGCCCTAGTCGGCGGTGATGAGTTCAGGCGCGGCTGCGAGGATATGGACCGCGAGATCATGCGGGCGTCGGGTCAAGACCCGGCCAAGGTCGTGGTGGTTCCGACTGCTGCGGTCACCGGGCCTGCCAAGGCTGCTAATGACGGTGCGACCCACTTCGGCGCGCTAGGCGGGGCTTCTGAACAACTCATGCTGCTGGAGACGGACCAGGCCCAGGACCCATTGTTCTTTGCCCCGGCTACCTTGGCTGATGTGGTCTACTTCACCGGCGGGAGCCCTGAACATCTTTTGGAGACCGTAAATGGTACCGAGTTTTTCTCGGCGCTGATGGAGATGGTGGATTCCGGAGGAGTCCTGGCCGGATCCAGCGCCGGTGCCATGGCCATGGGCTCGATGATGCGCCGCCCCCGGGCAGGCGGCTGGGTGGAGTCGTTGGGAGTGGTCGCCGACGTTGCCGTGCTGCCCCATCACGAAAAGCGCGACCAGGCGGAGACCTCTCAAGAACTGCAGCAGTCTGCGCCCACTGGGCTGACTTTCTTGGGCATCGACGCCCGTACTGGCGTACTGGGTAGACCGGACAACTGGCGGGTAGTAGGCTACGGTCGTGTGACCGTCTACCAAGGCTCCGAGTGGCAGATATTCAACTCCGGGGATCAGCTGCCGACTGGGTTCTGATCCGGCTACTTGCGTCGTTCGCGTAGCATCGCGTAGACCTCTTCTGGTTGGACTCCGCTGGCAGCCAGGAGCACCAGGGTGTGGTAGAGCATGTCAGCTATCTCGCCGGGGAGATTCTCGGTGTCGTTGATGGCGGCGGCGATTGCTGTCTCTCCGGCTTCTTCCACCACCTTCTGGGCGATCCTTGGAACACCTTCTTTGAATAGAGAGGTGGTGTAACTGCCTTCTGGCATCTCCTCCTGTCGGTCCTTGATCAGGGCGAACAGTTCACCCAGAACGCTGGGGCCGGTTTCCGTCTTCTCGTAGTCTTCATCGTCGGGAACTGCTTCCAGCTTGTTAGTGAAACAAGAGACGTCGCCGGTGTGGCAGGCCGGGCCGTCCGGGTCAACCTTGAGCAGGATCGTGTCCGCGTCGCAATCCAGCCAGGCCTCTTTGAGGTTAAGGTAATTGCCGGACATCTCGCCCTTGTGCCACAGGTCTTCCCTGCTTCGGCTGTAGAACCAGACTTGGATACCCTCGACTGTGCGTTTCAATGATCCGGGGTTCATATAGCCCATCATCAGGACCTGTCCGGTATTGGCGTCCTGGGCGATGGCTGGTAATAGACCCTGTTCATTTAGCTTGATGTTCATAATCGGCCTTTAAAAATCTCTATTTGTTGGGTTGGGAATCCAGGTTAGACCGGTAGGCCCTTGTGCAACAAAGCGGGCAATTGGGACAGGCTGGATATCTGATGGGGAGGCGTTGGCAATTTTGGATCCAAGGGTCGTTGGTCCCGGTTGATCCAGACCGGATACATCCCTGCGTCCAGCGCCCCTTGTACGTCCTCCAATTGGCGGTCGCCCACATACGCGGTTTCGCCAGGGGAGACGCCCAATTGACCCAGTATCATCTGGAACAACTCCGGCCTTGGCTTGTATATTTGAGCCTGTTCCGAGGTGAGGACGATGTCAAAGCCAACCTCTAATAGCTCCAGGTTCGGGAGCAGGAATCCATCATCGGCGTTGGATAAAAGGGCCATGGTGTATCGCCCTTGAATCTCACCCAACGCCTCATTGGTCTCGGGATAGGGTGTACGCCTTGAGATGTCGCGGAAGAATTGCTGTGTGGCCGCGTGGGGGTCGCCGTTCAGCTTCAGAGTCGCGAAAGAGAGTACAAAGCCTTCTTTCCAGGCGTTGAAGTAACTCTGAAACGGCCGGTCAGGGTCTAGCCGGTTGACCTGGAACTCTTCCTCGGCTGGTGCCCAGCTATCCCAGAGTTCTTGGGCCGTGGTTTTGAGGCCCTGCTGCTCGATGACATTGCCAAAGATCTGGAGGTTGGTGTCGTTGGGATTCTGGACCAAGGTCCCATACATGTCGAAGACTACGGTGGTGATTCGCGGCATTGATAGCTACCTGCAAATTGTCTGACTGGGAATTATTAGCGAAGGTGCGCTTACGAGGTGCTGATTATTCTGGCCCCACATATTTCGGTCGGACTGGGACTCCCTTGCCCTTAAGATAGTCCTTGGCCTGGTCAATGGTGAACGTGCCGAAGTGGAAGATGCTGGCGGCGAGAACGGCGTCGGCTTTTCCCTGGTCCAGCGCCTCATAGAGGTGTTCCAGTTCACCTGCGCCGCCGCTGGCGATCACGGGCACGGGCACCGCCTCGGAGATTGTCCGGGTCAAGGCCAGGTCGTAGCCGGATAATTGGCCGTCCTCATCCATGCTGGTGAGCAATATCTCACCTGCGCCCAGTTCCACCGCTCTGGTGGCCCATTTCACAGCATCGATTCCGGCGGGCGTGCGGCCGCCTCGGGTATAGACCTGCCACCTGGAGCCAGCGTCCAAAGCCAGGTCAGCCGACTCCGGCGTTGGTTCTCCCTCTAGACTTGAGACCCGCTTGGCGTCGATGGCTACGACGATGCACTGGTTGCCGAAAGCAGCAGCGCCGTCCTTCACCAACTGCGGGTCGGTAACTGCGGCAGTGTTCATGCCAACCTTGTCTGCGCCTGCTTTGAGCATCCGCCGGACATCTTCCACAGTTCTGATGCCGCCGCCAACGGTCAAGGGTATGAACACCTGCTCTGACACCCGTTGGACCACGTCCACCATGGTGTCTCTAGAGTCGGAACTGGCGGTGATGTCTAGAAAGACCAGTTCATCGCCGCCTTGTTGGTCGTAGAAAGCTGCCAACTCGGCCGGGTCGCCGGCGTCGCGGAGTTCTACGAAACTAACGCCTTTCACAACTCGTCCGGCGTCCACATCCAGACACGGGATTATACGTTTGGTCAGCACTGTGGGATGGAATCTCCAGAGGTAGGTTAACCCGGCACATCGATCGTGAAAGGTGCCCGTGTCAGGTCGTATTAGCAGTATAACACCGTGCCTGAATTAAGCAGGGTACTTGAACCATTGGCGTGGTTGACTGACTGAGCTAGAATGGCCCTACTTTTTAGCATACTTAAGTAGGGAGGGATCATGGCTACAACATTAGACGAGGCGAACAAGATGGTGGCCGGTGCCATTGCCAAGGCCAACGAGTTTGGTATCAAGATCAACGTGGCGGTGGTTGATGCGGGCGGACGATTGTTGGCCTTCAACCGCATGGACGGCGCAATTTGGGGCGGAGCATACGGGGCACAAGGCAAGGCCGTGGCCGCAACTGCGTTCGGGCGTCCCAGCGGTGAACTGCAGGAACGGGCTGAGTCGCCGATAATGAAGGGGATCCTTGGCGCTGAGGGCGGCCACGGCATTCCGAGCCAAGGCGCTGCTCCAATCATCCGCAACGGCGGATGTGACGGCGCAGTGGGAGTGGGCGGCGGCACCAGCCAGCAGGATGAAGACTGCGCCAGGGCTGGTATCGCAACCGTTATCTCTTAAGGTTTCACGTGACGAAGTCGGTACCGCTCTAGGGGACTAGGGCGGTAACCGATGCTGGGCCGCCACTGCCGCCTTCCAGCCGGAGTAGACCGACAACTACCAAAGCTCCGGTGAGCGGCAGCTGGTCCAGGTTAGTCAGATTCTCCAAGACCACTAGACGGTTATCCAATGCCAACCGGCTAACGGAAAACCCTGTATCTACACCCGGCTCGACGCCAGCAGTGTCGGAACCAAATCCGGCGACACCCCGACCTTCAAACAATTCTTCGGCTGCGTCCAATCCAAACCCCGGGAAGTGTAGTTGGTCAACTTTGGTACCACCCAGGTACTCATTTGGGTTTGGCCATTTGGCCTGCCAACCGGTGTGCAAAAACACTAAACAACCTTTGGGGATCGGGCCATGATCCGACTCCCAGTCCAAAACGTCGTTCATGGTCAGAGCGTAGTCAGGGTCGCTTGCCGATTGGGTTGAGATGTCGATTACGATGGCTGGTCGGACTAGGTCCTGGGGTAAGTATGCCTCCGGGCCGGGAGCGCCGGATGTGAAACCGGACGGCGCGCTCAGGTGGGTGCCGGTATGTTCGCCCATGGAGAACCGGCGCAGGAAATAGCCGTCTTGTTCGACGTCTGCCACGGTCTCAAATTCCACCGCTGGGTCTCCGGGCCACCTGGGAGTGTCCGGGTTTACGGCCCAGCCTAGTTCTATAACCTTGGAAAAAGAGATGGACCCGCCAAAAGCGGGTCCATCATCTTGTGATTGGGCCACCATCAATTAAGCCCCTTCGGTTCATCCGCTTCCGCACATTCTCCCGCCAAAGGGACTCCGTGGCAACCCGGTGGTTTGTCTATATGTCAGGTTAAAAAGCAGCGGTCTGCAGAGTCCTGGTGGATTTCAGGATGGCGTCTCGTTTGACGTTACTGTCGATCCACTCCATCGCCTCACGGGAAGTGCTTCTGGCGGTTAGCTCCGATCGTTCAGGACGTTGGCCGTACACCGAATAACTGATGGAACGGATTTCCTCGTCTATGACATAGCCTCGGTAATAGATTCTCATGATGCCGCCCTCCTCCGGTTGCCTGCGGTCGTCCAGTCCGTGATCAAACTGCTGCGAGACGCCGCCTAAATCAGCTTTACGGACATATGTTCTAGCTTTTCACCGGAAGGGTCAACGGGGAAATGTCACTGGACGAATGCGGAGGTTTGGACCGGGGCTGCTAGCGGGTGCCGACCAGCGCTTCGCCGAGGATTATGTGGGGAGGGAGCGGTTGCGCCAGCGGGCTGCCGGTTAACGAAGACCCGTATTCGTGACCTGGGGCGAGGTTGCTGAGGCCATCTTTTGAGGCGGTGAGCACCAGTTCAGTGGCCGCTCCCTGCTTCCAGACAAGGGTCTGGCGAGCATCAGTTGACCCGATGGTGAACGTCACGGTTTGGCCAAAAAAATTGGCACCGACGGTCTGTTCCACCAGCAAGGAGTACTTCCCATCTTTGACCACCGCAGTGGCCACCATGATCCCGTTTACCCAGGCGGATACCCGCACCCCGTCGGCGGCGAAATCGCAATCCAGAGACCTGGTCGCGCTGGGGGTGGTCAACGGAGTCTCCGTTGCGGTGGCTACTCTGGTGGGAGTTGGCGCCGGAGCCGTATTGAAGCTGCCTCCAGTCTGGATGGTAATACTGGTAGGTTCGGGTGTGGGTGAGACTCTAGGAACACCCTGAGTGGGCGTGGGTGATGGTATGGGAGTGGCGTTGAACAACGCCTGGACCGTCGCTTGTACACGGTAGGTGATGGTGGCTTCGATGTCGAGTTCAAGGCCATTTTCGGGAGCGGAGGTGGGTGCACTTCCAGATGCCAAAGCCTGGACGGTGACCTCAAGGGCCTACGGCACGGGTGTCTCCGGGGTATCTGTATCCCCACAGGCAAGGGCCAATAGCATCGTCAAGATGACAACTGCACTCAACCACTTCATCTGAGACCTCCCAACGTCCACACCTGGCCGATATTAATCCCCCTGGGAAACCGCCTTCCCCAGGACTATTGATCCTTTAGGAACCGTTCCCGTGCGACTTGCTCACTTCCGCGATGAATTCGGAGAGGGGTTTGCTCTCCTGTTCCGATGATTCCATATTCCTGACCACGACTTCGCCTTTCTCGATCTCATCATCACCCAGGATCAGGGTGAATGGGATGTTCAGGGCGTTGGCCTGGCGCATCTGTCCCCGGAGTCCGCGGGTGCCGCTGCTCAGGATCGCTCCAACTCCAGCCTTACGCAGTCGTACCGATAGATCTAGCGCGGCAACGCGCGCATCATCGCCTACGTTGGCCACCAGGAAGTGGGGCGCTGGTTCATCCGGAACCGGCACCTCTGCCCGTTTCAGGTTCAGAGTCAGCCGTTCCAGGCCGGTGGCAAATCCAATGCCCGGAGTTTCCCGTCCGCCGAGTTCGGTGATCAGTCCGTCGTAACGGCCACCGCCGCAGATGGTTGACTGTCCGCCGCCTTCCACTGGCTGCACCTCAAATACTGTGCGAGTGTAGTAATCCAGGCCCCTGACCAGGCGGTGGTCTATCTGGTAGGGCAGCTGCATGGTGTCCAGGTATGTCAGCAACTTGCCCCAGTGGTCGTTACATTCATCGCAGAGATGTTCCGCTGATTGGGGCGCGTCATTGCCCAGGGCATGGCATGTCTCCACCTTGCAGTCCAGCAGTCGCAGGGGGTTCCGGTCCAGACGAGCTTTGCAATCGGGACAGAGCATAGCTTGGTGGCCGGAGTAATACTCTTTCAGCTTGGCAACATACGCTGGCCGACATTGAGGGTCGCCGACGCTGTTGACCAGAAGGTTGATCTCGGCCAATCCCAGGCTGGTAACCAGGTCCCAGGCCACTTCAATGACCTCTGCGTCCACAGATGGGTCGGCGTCGCCCAGGACTTCCACGCCAAACTGGTGGTGCTGACGGAACCGACCGGCCTGCGGTCGCTCATAACGGAAGACCGGGCAGAAGTAATACATCCGCACCGGTTGGGGCAGGTTGTGCATGCCGTGTTCCAAATAGGCCCGGCACACCGGCGCAGTGCCCTCAGGACGGAGGGTGACGCTGTCCCCACCCCGGTCGTCGAAGGTGTACATCTCTTTTTCTACGATGTCGGTACCTTCGCCCACAGAGCGGATGAAGAGGTTGGAATCCTCGAAGGCGGGGGTGTCGATCCGGCCAAAGCCGAACCGGCCGGCGACGTCCATGGCCTTGGACTCGATATACCGCCAGTATTTTTGTTCTTCAGGAAGGTGGTCTGCGGTTCCCCGGGGCGCTTGAAACAAAGTTATTGGTTACTCCGAATTCGACTGTATAAGGCATTATTATAGGCTGAAATCGTCCTGTATGGAATCAGCAAGGACGCGGCCTAATGGGATAAACAAGCAGGTCTGGGGCTAGTCCTCGGAGGGCCGTCCGTCTTTATGGGGGAGAAGAACGGAGTAAAGGAATTCGTGGACCGGTGTCTTGACCCCTATCTGCTTACCCAACCGGATCACAGCGCCGGACAGAGCGTCCAATTCAGTGGCTCTTCCGGCCTCAAAGTCACCGTGCATGGAAACCTGAAATTCAGGGAGGCTGTCGATCCATAGCAGAGATTCCATGGGCAGGTTGTCGGAGAGGTTGACTCCCTTGGCTAGGCCAACCGCCAACGCCTCTTCCATCGCCTCGCAGAACATCTTGCGTGCGCCTGGGAAGGCCAGGAGCTCTTTGGGCCGGGTTCGTGCCGCGCTGGTGATGCTGGAAAGGGCGCTTAATACGATGAACTTCTGCCAGAGCACCTGCAGCGGGTCAAGGGATATCTCCGTGTCGATACCTGCATCCCTGAAGACCTTCCGAATATCCAAAGCGCGCAGACTTTCGGTGTCGTCCAGTTCCCCAAAGGAGATGCGAGCTGGTACATCCTCGACGATTATCCCGGGCGATCGTATGTGTGAAGAAGCCCAATAGGCCCCGGGGAGGATGTTCCCAGGGCCCAACACCGCTCCGAGCAGCTCGTGGCTTTCAACCCCGTTCTGCAGTGTGATGACCGAGGTCTCCTCTCCCATCAACGGTTTGAGGGTGGTGATCACGTGTCGGTTGTGAAAGGTCTTGACGGTATAGAGCACCAGGTCAACCGGGCCAACCTCTGAGGGGTCGTCGGTGGCATCCACCTGAACGATGAATTCACTGTCGGGGCGGACCAACTTCAGTCCGTTGGCGCGGATGGCCTCCAGGTGTTCTCCACGGGCGATCAGCGAGACGTCGTTGTTCGCCTTGGCCAATAGACCACCAAGACAACCACCGGCTCCGCCAGCGCCCATGATCGCTATTCGCATTGGTCCCCCAAACTGGCTAGCTGGCCAGGGTTAGGCATCTGCATCTGTTTAATGGTTCTCCAGGTGGCCGTTTATGTGGGGCAACAAGACCGTGTATAGCACGTCAAATATCGGGGTCGGCACATTTACTTCGCGGCCAATTCGGCCGACGAATCCGACCATAGCTTCAAGTTCCAAAGGTCGTCCCGCTTCAACGTCCACTTGCATTGACCCTTTGGCCCCCATCGGCCTGTTGCCGATCAGGTCAAATGCGCGTTGGACATCTTCCTCTCCCATCTGAACCCCCGAGGCGGAGGCAACGTCGGCTATCTCTTGTATCGCAGACCTGAATATTTCCGGACCCTGCGGGGATCCCATCAGGTCTTTTGGCGCCAACCGCGCTGCACTGGCCATTCCGTTGGCCGCCGAGTTGTACAGAGCTTTTGACCAAAGAGCCCGGACAATGTCATCGGAGAGTTCGACCGAGATGCCCGCTCCGGACATAGTCTCTTCAACCGTTGTGGCCCGTTGACTCGGGTTCCCGTCGGCTTCACCAAAAGCGACTCTGGCTGGGAATGACCGCTGTCGGACCACACCCGGAGCGTCGATATTGGATATGACGTATGCCGATCCAGGGAGCACCCATTCTGCGCCATATTCACGGCTGAGTTCAGCCGCGCTTTCAACCCCATTTTGAATCGTCAAGATCGTGCTGTCGTTTCCCACCAGGGGGTTTATGAACGGAATCGCCTCTCCGTTTTGATACGTCTTTACCGCAAAGATAACCAGATCCACCGGGCCAACTTGGGACGGATCATCGGTAGCGTTCACTTGGGCTGTGAAATCGCTATCCTGCTGGATAAGTTTAAGTCCGTTTTGTTGTATGGCAGCCAGGTGTGCTCCCCTGGCAATCAGCGTAACGTCGGCCCCGGACTTGGCCAGCAGCGCACCGTAACAGCCGCCGATACCACCTGCGCCCATGATCGCTATCTTCATGAGATTGCCAGCTTAGGCACGTTAAATGACCCCGTCAGATTGCATCTGTTCCAGCTCTTCCTGGCTGATACCGCCGATCGATTGGAGTATCTCTGCGTTGTTGGCGCCAAGCAGTGGCGGTTCGATGTTCGGGTTACCAGGGCCGTCGGCAAATTTTATAGGTGTATTGACCGTGCGGAAGATGCCGCCAAGGTTGTTTCCGCCGTTTACAAACATGCCTCGGGCATCCAGATGGGGGCATTCATCCAGGTCTTTTTGGTTCTGCACTATGCCCATGGAGTACCCGATGCTGGTTAGTTGGGTCGTCACTTCTTCCTTGGTACGCTGCGACGTCCAAGCCTCTAGTTCAGGGACGAAGTTGTTCATATAGAAGTCGCCACTGACGTCGACGCCTAGAAAGCGCTCGTCATCGATCAGGTCCTCCCGATCCATGAACCGCCAGAGGACCTTCCATTTTTCCGGGCCACCTGCGCCGGCAAGCACCACATAACCGTCCTTGGCTTTGAGGGCCAACTGGGCGCTCAGCATGTTATTCCGTTCTCGTCCGGAGATGATTCCCGTGGCCTGGTAGAAAGGTACGGTGCTGGTCAGATGGGCCGCCATGCAGTCGTACATGGCCATGTCGACGAACGAACCTTCGCCGGTGCGGTGTCGCTTTTCCAGGGCCATCATCACGCCAAGGGCCGACCAGACTCCAGGGACCGAGTCGCCAACGTTGTCGCCCACCATCTGCGGGCCGCCGCCGGGCTCGCCGGTGACCGTCATCCATCCGCCCATCCCCTGTACGCATGGGTTGTTGGCCGGCCAATCGGAATACGGTCCCGGAGCGGGTCCGTCAGGATCACCGTAACCGGTGATGCTGACGTAGACCAATCTGGGGTTCAGTTCTTTCAATACGTCGTAACCAAGACCCAGGCGTTGGAGAGCGCCAGGGCCCCAATTGTCCAGGA